>NZ_CALYQV010000041.1 GCF_945290125.1 uncultured Lactobacillus sp.
TTAACTTTTGGCGTGATGATATATGTTACCAGCAATTGCTGAACAATAGAGAAAAAGTTGCCGGCGGCCCAATACAGGGCAACGGATCCTGAGACAGAAAGACAGATAAAGAGTGTCATAATAGGGTTCATGAGCATCATCGACTGCATTTGCTTCTTTTGCTCTTGGGGAATTCCTACGAGTGAAAGATATCCTTGTGCAAAAGCAAAAATTGTAGCCAAAATAGTGACCGAAATTGATCTGCTACTTAAGGAGATACCGAAAAATGACGAACTAGCCAAGCTCTTGGAGTACATTACGGCATCATAAATACCAATCATAATAGGGAACTGAATAATTAGGGGCAAGCAGCCCATCCCTCCGGTCAGAGACAAATGGTTTTTGGAATAAAGTTCTCGTTGCCAACCGGCCAAGGTCATTTGCTGGTCCTGATTCAGATCCTTACGTTTCATAGTATCCTGAATTAATTTCATCTGCGGTTGTAAACGAGACATTTTCTCTTGTTGTGTAGTTGATTTCTTTTGTTGATTAAGCATTAGAGGCAAAAGAATCATTCTAACTACAAGGGTCATTAAGATAATGGCCCAACCGGCTCCATTTGCTCCACCTATGATGTTGGAAAAATAGAGCATGATATTTTGCATAGGTTTGCCGATAAACTTATAAATCGACCCATATATAAAGCCCGTTGGTGGCTTATTAGCACCACCACTTTGTGCGCAAGCAGTGACAATCAGCATGACCGCCAAGCAAATAGCAATTAATCCAATATATTTACGAAATTTTTTCATTCAACTCACCCAATTATTATTTTTTGTCAATAACTAATATAATACATGAAAACCAGTTATTTTGCCCGCTTTTATCAGTTTTTCTTTCTTGATAGTTGAAATTCGGGCAAATTGCGAAATGTTTTTGGGTAATTCAGAGCAAAACTGATTGACTCTGTCCAGTTCAGCTTGTAAAGTAATTGTGACTGTTTCATCACTGTTATTGCGTACATTCCCATCTAATTCCATCTTATTAGCAAGGTTTAAGACGCTCCAGCGAAAGCCTACTCCTTGAACGATGCCTGAAATAGTTAATTGCCAGGTTTCCCTTAATTCATTGGTCGGATTGCATTCTCTTTTAATTTTATGTTTGTTAAAAAATCCCATAATAATCCTCCCTATACTACTTTCTTGATTTTAACATTTTAGCAGCTTGAAATTAAAAAATATATTATAAAAACGAAAGAAGATATCCAGATGCTAGAAAAAATAAGTTCGGTAAATAATAATTTAATAAAAGATCTATCTAAATTAAAACAAAAAAAGTATCGCCAAAAAGACAGTTCATACTTAATTGAAGGTTTTCACCTAATTGAAGAAGCACTAAAAGCGGGAGAAAAATACCTTTATCTGCTGGGAAGTGCTGCGGCAATCACTAAAATCAATGAAAACTTTCCTGAGGTAATAACCAGTAAGAAAACATTTATCATAAATTCGGCTATTGCTCATCACCTTTCTAGTACCAAAAATTCGCAGGATATTTTTATGGTTTTAAAAATGGCGCAACCCCGCGACTATCACGTGAATTTTGGCAAATGGGTTCTTTTAGACCATTTGGCAGATCCTGGCAATGTAGGTACCATTATTAGGACAGCAGATGCTGCTGGCTTTAATGGTGTTGTTTTTTCTCCTGCAAGTGTTGATATTTATAATCCTAAAACTCAAAGGGCAATGCAAGGAAGTCAGTTCCATGTTAAATTAATTATGCATGACCTAACAGAAGTTATTAAAGAAATGCAAGATAATTCAATACCTGTATATTCTAGTATGCTAGACAAAAATGCTAAAGAATTGCCCCAGTTTCATAAGGTGCCCCAATTAGGTTTGGTTATTGGCAATGAAGCTCATGGTGTTACTTCAGAAATAGCAGAAATGAGTGATGAAAAGTTATATATTCCTATTAAAGGCAAAGCTGAATCTTTAAATGCGGCTGTAGCTGCGGGTATTATAATCTATTATTTTGCTTAACTGCTAACACTTGTTTTTAGTAAGTATATTTAATATAATAAAAGACAAAGTAAAGCTTTCTTGTGGGAGGACGATATCATGACTCAAGGTATTAAGGACAAACGCTGTGCGGATTGTGGTGCTCCTAATTATGAATACTGCGAACATTTTATTAACGCATTTAAAATTATTGGCAAAAAGTGGAATGGACTAATCATCAGTTCTTTGTGTGCTGGCGATTATATGCGATTTAAAGACTTGGCTCAATGTGTTTTGCCTTGCTCCGATCGTGTTCTAGTTGAAAGATTGAAGGAATTGGAAAAAGAAAATATTGTTAATCGATCAGTTGATAGCAAAACAAAGATTATCTCTTATAGTCTGACTAAAAAAGGGGCAGAATTAAAACCCGTTTTCGATCAAATTCATGGTTGGGCTGATAAATGGGTTTAATTTCGCATATTCGCTTGCATGTTTTTCCAAAAAGTTATATTCTATTAACTAATTACAAAGAGTAAGACTAGTAGCAGCAATCATTTAGTCAGAGAAACTTTTTTATTGAGCTGAAAGAAAAGTTTAAACGGAACTGTGAATTTCATCTTACTAGTAGAATCTAATCCATTCCGGTATTCACCGTTAGCGAAATTGAAAGTGTGGACATTTTTGGTGTCCAAACTAGGGTGGTACCGCGAAGCTTCGTCCCTTATGGGATGAAGCTTTTTTGTTTGATTTGAAAGGAAAATTTTTATGGACTTGTTTGACAGGTTAAAAGAGCTGCGTGAAAAAGGTCTGGTAGAGATCAATAAGGCTAAGAACGAGGAAATGTTAAATGATGTTCGCGTTAAATTAACTGGTCGCAAAAGTGAATTAACTGAAATCCTCCATTCAATGAAAGATATTGATCCCAGTGATAGACGTGAAGTAGGACAACGTGTTAATAAATTACGTGATCTTTTTAACAGCAAGCTGGATGATGCTAAAACAGAGATAGTAGAGGCATTAGTAGAAGAGCAGTTAAACAAAGAAAAAATAGATGTTACGTTACCCGGAAGAGAAATGCACCTTGGCGCTAAGCACCCAATTAATATTATTTTAGATGACCTGGAAAAATACTTTATTGGTATGGGTTATGAAGTCGTGCAGGGACCAGAAATAGAAACTGACCACTACTGCTTCGAAATGATGAACTTGCCTAAAGACCATCCAGCAAGAGATATGCAGGAAACTTTCTATATTGATTCTGATAACTTATTGCGTTCACAAACTTCAGGTGATCAGGCACGAGTTTTGGAAAAACACGATTTTGCTAAAGGACCTTTAAAAATGGTGGGACCTGGAAAAGTTTATCGTCGCGATGATGATGATGCCACTCACTCCCATCAGTTTATGCAGATGGAAGGATTAGTAGTTGATAAGAACATTACAATGGGTGATTTGAAGGGAACTTTAGAACTAATGGCCAAGCATATTTTTGGTCAAGATCGCGAAACCCGTCTTCGTCCTAGTTACTTTCCTTTTACTGAACCTTCTGTAGAAATGGACGTTTCCTGCTTTAATTGCAATGGCAAAGGCTGTTCTATTTGTAAATATACAGGTTGGATTGAAGTTTTAGGTGCTGGAATGGTTCATCCTAACGTTATAGAAAATGCTGGAATTGATTCCAATGTATATGGTGGTTTTGCTTTTGGTGTGGGATTAGACCGTTTCGCTATTCTTAAATATGGTATTGATGATATTCGTGATTTTTACACAAACGATGTCCGCTTCTTAGAACAATTCAGTAGGGAGGAAAGATAATGCTAGTTTCATACAATTGGCTAAAGGATTTTATTAAGTTGGACCAAGATCCTAATGATTTGGCTGAAAAAATAACTCGGACAGGTGTTGAAGTAGCAGAAGTTAAACACCCTGAAGATGGTCTGAAGAAGTTGGTAGTGGGTCATATTATTGACTGCGAACCAATTTCTGGTACGCACTTAAATTTAACTCACGTTGATGTAGGAGAAAAAGAACTATACCAAATTGTTTGCGGTGCTCCTAATGTTGCTGCCGGAGAAGACGTTGTGGTTGCATTACCAGGTGCTAGAATTGCCGATAATGTTAAAATCAAAAAAACCAAATTGCGGGGCAATGAATCTAACGGTATGATTTGTGGCTTACAAGAAATAGGCTTCCCAGATAAGTTGGTACCCGAAAAGTACACAAATGGTATTTATGTTTTTCCACACGATGCAGAAATAAAACCTGGAGATTCAGCATTTGAACTACTAGGAATGGACGACTATATTTTTGACTTTGACATTACTCCTAATCGCGCGGACACATTGTCAATGGAAGGTTCGGCGTATGAAGTTGGTGCCATTACTGATGTACCGGTTAAAGTTGAAGGTGTAGTAGTTAAAGAAGACGGTCCCAATTGGACCAATGATTTTACTGTCGATGTGGATTCTCAGCTTGCACCTAAATTTTATTTACGCAAAATCAGTAATGTCAAAATTGGCGACAGCCCTCTTTGGCTCCAAAGAAGACTATGGAATGCGGGAATAAGACCCATTAACAATGTAGTTGATGTTACTAACTACATTATGCTTTTAACCGGTCAACCAATGCACAGTTACGATGCCAGAGCTTTTAAAACACATAAACTAGTAGTTAGAAAAGCTAATAAAGAAGAAAAACTGACTTTGTTAAATAATAAAGAAGTTGATCTTGATCCCAATGACATCGTCATTACTAATGGTGAAGATGTAGTGATGATGGCGGGTGTAATGGGAGGACTTAATTCAGAAATTGAATCAGATACTACAGATGTTTTGTTAGAATCTGCTATTTTTGATCCCACTTTAATTAGAAAGGCTGCTCTGCGCCATGCAAATAGAACTGAAGCTTCTAGTCGTTATGAAAAGGGCGTTAATTGGGATGCTACTACCAGGGCGTTAGATATGGCTGCGTTGCTTTTAAGAAATGATGCTTCTGGAACAATTAATGAAGGTGTCATTACAGGCAGTTCAGTAAAACGCAAATCAACTAAAATTACCACAACAATCTCTTATATCAATAAAGTATTAGGTACTGAGGTATCTTCTTCAGAAATTGCTGCCATTTTTGCCCGCTTGAATTTTAAAATTGAAATTAACGGTGATAATTTAATTGTCGATGTACCCGCAAGGCGCTGGGATATTGCTATTCCTGCTGATCTGGTTGAGGAAGTGGGACGCTTATATGGTTATGATAATATTAAGTCAACGCAACCGATCCTAGCAGAAACACATGGCGGCTACTCTAAAAAAGAAGAAACCATTAGACGCATTAAAAATGTGGTTCAAGGCCAAGGCTTAATTGAAGCTATTTCCTATTCATTAACTTCGCTTGAAAAAGCAATTGGTTTTTCCAAGGAACCTAAGAAACCCGTTGAAGTCCAAATGCCGTTGAATTCCAATCGTTCAACTTTAAGACAAAACCTAATGACTGGTTTGGTCGATGCTGCGAGCTACAATATGGCACGTAAGCAAAATCAGCTGGCAATTTTTGAACAGGGACGTGTCTATGATTTTGAAAATAACAATTATAATGAGCATGAACATTTAGCTGCGTTATATAGCGGTAATGTTTATTTCGAAAACTGGCAGAATGATAATGAAAAAATTGATTTCTTTTATGTTAAAGGACAATTGACTAATCTGTTCTCAGCCCTGGGAATTAATTTGAATGATGTTGAATACCGAGCTGAAGTAATCATGTACATGCATCCTACTAGAACTGCAGGTATATACATTAAAAACAAATATGTTGGCATGATTGGTATGCTGGATCGTCCTGTTACTCAGTCTAATAAGGCAATGAAAGATAGCGAAATTTACGGCTATGAATTGAATCTTGATGACATTATTCCATTAATTCTTAATCCACAAACTACTGCTCAAAGCGCTCCTAAATTTCCTGCAGTTGAACGCGATCTGTCAATTTTAGTAGATAAAGATGTAACTAATCAAGCTGTTGAGGATATTATAAAAGCAAATGGTGGAAAATATCTCTATAACCTGCGTATTATTGATGTCTACCGTGGTTCTCACATTGCTGAAGATAAAAAGAGCTTTGCTTATCGTTTAACATTTCTCAATGAAAATGACACATTAACTGATGAAATCGTTAATAAAGCAATGAATTCTATTGATGCTAGTCTTGAAAAACAACTAAAAGTAGAAATACGTTAATTATTGACATTAACCGTTTAAGTGAATATCATAGACCAGTGCAAAAAGAATTTTAACTTTAAGGAGTAGAAAGTTTTATGCCTGAAAAATCATATCCGATGACTGCTGAAGGTAAAGAAAAACTTGAAGCAGAATTAAAAAATTTAAAAGTTGTAAAGCGGCCAGAAGTAATTGAAAGAATCAAGGTCGCCCGTTCTTATGGCGATTTATCCGAAAACTCGGAATATGATGCAGCCAAAGATGAGCAAAGCCATCTTGAAGATCGCATTAGTATTGTTGAAGACATGCTTAAGTATGCTCATGTTGTTGATGCTAATGCTAGTGATCCAGATGAAGTTGCTGTAGGTAAAACTGTTACCTATACTGAAGTTGGTGAGGATGAACCTGAGACATATACAATTGTTGGTAGTGATGAATCTGATCCAATGAATGGTAAGATTTCTAATGATTCACCGATTGCTCAAGCAATTTTGGGAAAGAAAAAAGGTGAAACAGTAACTATTTCAACACCTGGTGGCAAATTTGATGTCGTAATCAATAAAGTTGAAGAAAAATAGCTAGTTTGATAGAGCTATTTTAGAATAACGCTTATAAAAATAAAAAGTCCAGAACAGCTGTACTTCTATAATAGAAGTGGTAACCGTCTGGTCTTTTTATTTTAAATTTAATGACTAGTAAAGTAGCGGTAGTCCTTGCTTTTATCAAAGATAACACCACGAGCATTTTCACCGTTAGAAATAGAAAACTGGGCTTGTGGATATTTTTCATGAACTTTATTTTCAAGAAAATCGCGCAACATTTGATTATTGGCAAGTACAGAACCAGTCAGCGCAATTTTCATTGGCTTGGGCTCTTCATACCGGTCCATTCCGATTGTAATATCTCTTGCAAGCAGTTCAGCTTGCTCTTTTATTACAGCTGAAGCAAAAGGATCACCTTTATCAGCTAATTGAGCTACGTTCACAGCCATTGAAGCAAAATCAGAATTGCTGGTTTTGTAAAACTTGGCAGTAGCATCATTTAAATTATCAACTTTAAAAAGTTTATTAAACATTCCAATTAATTCATTGTCTTCTCGTTTATCCCAACTAAGTAAAGCAGATTTTAAAGCACTTAGTGAGATAGCATAGCCTGAGCCTTCGTCACCTAAAATGGAACCATAGCCACCAGTGGAGATAATGCTGCCATGCTGTAAGCCATTGAAAACAGAACCAGTACCAGCAATAACAAGACCGCCATCTTCACCTTCAAGTCCATTATAAAGAGCTAAGAGGGAGTCGGTAACTGCTCTGGTTGGCAGGTTATCAACCTTGGCAGAGATTTCAGCGGCTACTTCTGGCGCATGACCGATAACTGATAAACCAGCCATTCCACAGAGAATCCGTTGACAATCTCCATCAATTTCGTCAACTAATTCGTTGATTGCTTTTGTGATGTTAGTAATGGCATTATTATAGTCCGTATTTACTTGTCCAGGACCGGCTTGAGCCTCTGCCAGTTTTTGCCCCTTTGAGTCATAAGCTATTGCTGTAGTGTGCGTTCCTCCAGCATCAACTCCAATAAGATATTTAAGTGTCATAGTTTGATCTTCTTTCTATATTTTATCCCACTTTTATTTTATTACATTTAGAAAAAATACTGAAGATTTTTCGCAAAAGTATTTGTGTGCAGTTTTGGCCTTTCTGATCAATAAGTATTCTATCTTAAAGTTTTTCCAAAACGTTACCATCTCAATAGATTTGTACTCTAGTTTTTGTTAAAATTACACTAGTTTAGTGAGGTTGAGGCTAAGTGAATTTTTTCAAGAAAAAACTGAAAACTAAAAATAATAATGCCAAAAAACAAGCTTCTACTCCAATCAGGATGAAGATAATTTTAGGTATTATTTTTGTCCTTTTTGCGGCTTTGATTGGACAACTAGCATACTTGCAAATAGGTTATGGCTCACGCTTTAAAGCTGAAGTACAAAAATCTAATTCGGCAATAGTTTCCAGTCAAGTTCCTCGCGGTGTTATGTATGACAATAAAGGTCGTGTACTGGTAGGGAATAAGGCTAAAAATGCTATTACTTATACTAAAAGTGTTTCGACTACAACCGAAGATATCTATGCAATTTCCAACTCTCTTAGTCATTATATTTCTATCAAGGATGAGAAGCCGACTGAACAACAAGTAATTGATTATTATTTGGCAAATAAGGAAAATAGTGCTAAAGAATCTGCCAAAGTTCCTAAATCCTTCAGAGCCAAACAGGATGACAATTTAATTAATCAAAAAATCAAAGAACAGGTTAGTGCAGAACATATTAAGCTGAATGCACGTGAGAAAACAGCGGCATTAATTTATAATAAAATTTCAGGAGCCTATACTCTTTCTACAATTTATATTAAGAATAATCATTTAACAGACAAAGAAATTGCGGAGGTGGGTGAGCACCTCTCAGAGCTTCCTGGTGTAGGCATTGGAACTGACTGGCAAAGATCTTATCCTAATGGTTCGTCTATCCGCAGTATTATTGGTTCTGTCTCAACAGAAAAGGCCGGCTTGCCTAGTGATAATTTACAATATTACTTAACAAACGGCTATTCTCGGAATGATCGGGTAGGTACATCATATTTGGAAGAAAAATATGAACCCCTACTCAAGGGAACTAAGTCAACCAGCAAAGTTTGGACTAAGAATTCGGGAGACATCGAGCAGTCAAAATCGGTTTATTCTGGGCAGGCAGGCACCAGTTTAGTTTTGACCCTTGATGCTAAATATCAAAAACAGGTTCAAAGTTCATTAGAAAAAATCTATGCTTCTGCTATTGGGTCAGGTGCCGCTCACTATTCAAATGGTGCATATGCCATTGCAATGAATCCTAAAACCGGTGCAATTCTAGCTATGGCTGGCATCAGCCGTGATCCTAAGAAAAATAAAACTACCAATAATGCATTAGGCGTTATTAATCAGTCTTTTGTCATGGGCTCGGCAGTTAAAGGTGCAATGGTAAGTGGAGGATTAATAAATAAAGTAATTACTCCTACCAATAATGTAATGCCGGATACCCCAGTTTATTTACCTAGTACGCCGGTCAAAAAGTCAGTATATCCAATTGGCACTTTTAGTGCGCTAGATGCTGAAACTGCTTTAGAAGTTTCCAGTAATATTTATATGATGCATTTGGCAATGAAATGGGTTAATGCGTCTTATGTTCCTAAAATGAGGATCACCATGCCTCAAACAGCCTTTGAAACTTTGCGCCACAATTTTAATATGTTTGGTTTGGGTCAAAAGACTGGAATTGATTTACCGGGAGAAATATCGGGTATTCAAGGTAGATCATTCAATGATCAGGGATTAGTTCTTTCAGGTTCTGTACTTGACTTATCATATGGTAACTATGATGCTTATACACTTATCCAAATGGCACAATATGTTTCAACGATAGCTAATGGTGGCTATCGCATGCAGCCTTATGTGGTGCAGTCGGTTGGTAGAACGGCAAATAATGGTAAAAAAGTTTATATTGACTATAACAAAAAGCCTCAGGTACAGTTACGCATACCTTGGACTCAAGATGAGCTTAATATCATCAGACAAGGCTTCTGGCGTGTTGTTCATGGTACAAATTCCTGGGGTACCGCTCATAAATTGAAAAAAGTGAAACCATCTATTTCGGGAAAGTCGGGAACAGCTCAAACATTTTATTACGATTCTGATAATCCTAACCAGAAAAATCCACCAGAACTAGTCAATGCTACTTTTGTTGGTTATGCACCGTCGAATAATCCTGAAATTGCTACAGCTGTAATTTTTCCTGGACTGGATCCCAAATTGGAAGGATCCTATACATTACAAATGACTAAGGCGATGGTACAGGACTACTTTAAATTACATAAAAAATAGAATTTTGTTAATATTACTGGTAATAATAATAGAAAAATGCTAAGATAATACAGTCAGAATAAAAGCGTAGGTGGTGAAAGAAATGGCAGATAACATCATTTTGGAATGCACCGAATGTGGCGATAGAAGTTACTTATCTAAGAAAAACAAGCGTAAGCATCCGGAACGTTTAAGTTTGAAGAAGTATTGCCCAGTAGAAAGACATACTACTCTTCATCGTGAAACTAAGTAATTAACTAATATAGTAGGAGCCTATGCTCCTGCTATTTTTTATATGGAAGAATCATGACAAAAAAAGAAATAAGACAACAACAAATTGAAAAGTTGAGCGAATTTGCTGAATCGGCAGAAAAGGATGCTGAAGATCAGGTTTTGCTTAAAAGTATTATGAACTCTGAGATCATTAGTAATTGTCAAAGCATTGGCATAACCTCTTCCTTGAGTTATGAAGTTGACACTTCAGGTTTGATTGCTCAGTTATGGGATCAAGGTAAAGATGTTTACTTAGCACGTGCAAATGATAATGCTGAACGTACTCAAGATTTTATTTATTATAGTTATATGACGAAATTAACAAAGTCAAAGTTTGGTGTTGAAGAAGTAAATGAGCCGAATGCTCAAATCAACAATGATTTAGATCTGATTATTGTTCCTGGACTAGCCTTTGCCTTGGATTCGCATCAACGTTTGGGATTTGGCGGAGGCTATTATGACCGTTTTTTGTCAAAGCATACTAATTCTAAAACAGTAGCTCTGGCCAATTCCAAGATGATTTTTAAGACAGCTCCCTGGAAAGTGGAAGCGACCGATATAGCTATTCAAACAATTATTACTCCGGAATCCATTTTTACGAATTAATTGAGGTTATAATGAATCAGCGACAAAACCTGAAAAGTTGTTACATAACCGTAAGTATATTAGCCGTTCTCTTACTAGTATTTTTAATTGAAACGGCCATTGGTGGTTCAGAAAATATTTATGTTCTAATGAAAATGGGAGCCATGAAAAATGATGCCGTTGTCATAGGTAATCAGTGGTGGCGTCTGTTTACGGCCCAATTTTTGCATATGGGAATTATGCATCTGGTTTCTAACGCGGTTATGATCTATTATCTTGGGATGTATATGGAAACCATTATTGGTCATTGGCGCTTTTTAATAATATATCTTCTTTCTGGTATAGGGGGTAACTTATTAAGCTTGGCTTGGGGCAGTGATAATGCTATTAGTGCTGGGGCTTCAACAGCCTTATTTGGATTATTTGGTGCTATGACAGCAATTGCTTTGCAAAATCGGACCAACCCTATTTTGGTGTACCTTGGCAAACAATCATTTTGGTTAGCTTTAATTAATATAGTGATTGATTTGTTCGCACCTAATATTGATATACCAGGTCACATTGGCGGTTTCGTTATGGGATTTTTAGTTGCAGTAATTCTGGGTGAAAAAACTTTAAGACAATACTCAGTTAAAAAGCGTGTTATCGCTCTTTGTTTACTAATTATTTATTGTGTGGCAACCGTCAGAATGGGCATGGTAATCAATTTATAATGAAAACTTTGTATGACGTGCAGCAGCTTCTTGAAAAATATGGTATTTTTGTTCATGTAGGCAAAAGAATCTGGGACATTGAGTTGATGGCACTTGAACTTGACAACATTAACCATTCACACTTAATTGACCAGCATGATTATTTAGTCGCTAAATTAATATTGCGACGTGAATATGAGTATGAAGAGCGCCACAATAAAGATAAGCATAAATATTAGTTTTGTTTATGCGCAGTAGTTTTTAAATTTTAGTGGGAGAAATAAATTTATGTCATCTTTTTTACTTATTTTAGACGTAGTTTTAATTGTCATCATATTAGCTTTTGTGGCAGTTTGGCTGTGGAATAAAATACAAACTAAACGCTTGGGTAATGGAGATTTAACCAACGAAGAATTTAATAAAGGAATGCGTAAGGCGCAAGTAGTAGATTTACGTGATAAAGCTCCTTTTAAAAGAAAACATATTGATGGAGCCAGAAACTTGCCTTACACGATGCTTAAATACCAATATACTGAATTGAGAGTTGATTTACCCGTTTATTTGTATTCCGACTCTTTATCAGTTACTTTACGTGCTGCCAGATTTTTACAAAAAAAGCATTTTTCTTCAATTAAATGGTTGAAGAATGGCTTTGATGAGTGGGATGGACGCACCAAGAAATCTAAATATTAAATAAAAAACATGTTTGTTGCACTTATCAAACGTGTTTTTTCTATGTTATCCATGAATGAGAATGTGATTATGCAAAAAGTTATAGCTCTCGTAGGACCGACGGCTATTGGTAAAACTGCTTTGGCAATTGAGCTTGCTCAGAGAATTAATGCTGAAATAATTTCAGGTGACTCCATGCAGGTCTACAGAGAGGTCGCAATTGGAACCGCTAAGGCAACTCCTACAGAACAAAAATTGGTACCCCATTATTTGGTCGACACTCAAACAATTTTTAAACCTTATTCAGTAGTTAATTTTGTTACCCAGGCAGAAAAAGCTATTGAGCAAATAGTGAAGAAAAATAAAGTGCCATTGTTGGTCGGCGGCACTGGCTTTTACGTTAATGCTTTGCTTAATAAAATGCAATTAGGTGAGCCGAGTAAAGAAAGTGAAGCTATATCAGATAAATGGCAGGGCTATTTAAATAAAAACGGTAAAGTAAAGCTTTGGCAAGAACTAAAAAAACGTGATCCAGTAGCTGCTCAAAAAATTCCGTTAAACAATTCACGTAGGGCTTTAAGAGCTTTAACGGTAATTGATCGTACAGGACACAAATTTTCAGAACAACAGGACAAAATTGAACCGCGATACCAGTATTTTATTATTGGATTAAATTCTGCACGTTCAAAAATTTACTCTAGGATTAATAAACGTGTTGATCAAATGATGGACGAGGGCTTACTTGACGAAGCCCGTTTTGTCTATCAAAATCGTGATAAAGAATATACTATTTTACAGGCTATTGGCTATAAGGAATTTTTTCCTTATTTTGCTGGTCAGGATAGTCTGGAAAATTGTATTAAAAATTTAAAAAGAGCTTCGAGAAGATATGCTAAAAGACAGTTGACGTATTTTCACCACCAGTTACCTGTATACTGGTTTGATCCTTTAGCTGATTCAAATTGTTTGCAAGAGATTTTACAGAAAGTTGAGGAATGGTTAAATGAATAATTGGCCAAAAGAATTACAAGAAATTGTAGCTGATATTGATAAAAAGATTGAGCCGCAGCTGGCAAAAATTGAGCAAAACATTCTTTTTAATCAAAATAAAGTTCTGCAGGCGTTTAAAGACAAGGCTGTAGCAGAATCAGATTTGATTGGCAGTACTGGCTATGGTTCAGATGACAGCGGACGAGACAAGCTTGATCGTATTTACGCCCAAATTTTTCACACAGAAGATGCTTTAGTACGGTCACAATTTGTTTCTGGCACCCACACTTTGGCTACAGCCATGGCTGGTAATTTATTGCCAGGCGACGAATTAACATACTTAACGGGTATGCCTTATGATACTTTGCAACAAGTTATCGGAATTGCCGGTAATGGCAGGGGCAGTTTAAAAGAATATGAAGTAAAATTCTCTCACGTTGATTTATTACCTGATGGCAGCGTTGATTTTGCTTCAGCTCGCAAATTGCTTACAGATCATCAACCCAAAATGGTAGTCATTCAGCGTTCACGTGGTTATAATACTAGACCTAGTTTCACTGTAAGTAAGATTAAGCCGATGATAACTATGATTAGGGAAGTTTCACCTAAGAGCATTATTTTTGTTGATAATTGTTATGGGGAATTTTCAGAAAAACACGAACCCACGGAATATGGTGCCGATTTAATGGCGGGTTCTTTAATTAAGAATGCTGGTGGTGGTCTAGCAAAAATTGGTGGGTATGTTGTTGGTAAGCACGAATTAATTGAAAATACTGCTACCCGTCTTACAGCTGGCGGAATAGGTAGAGAAGAAGGTGCCAGTTTAAATAACAATTTGGATTATTTTGAAGGCTTGTTTATATCTCCAAGCGTTACTGGCAATGCTATCAAAGGCGCAATTTATGCGTCTGCACTTTTAGAAAAGATGGGGTTAGAAGTTTCTCCTAAATGGGATGAGGACAGAACTGACTTAATTCAAACCGTTATTTTCCATAATAAAGATAAAATGATTAGGTTCACAAAAACTCTGCAGGAGAACTCGCCCATTAATTCATTTGTGGATCCGATACCAAGTAATGACACCGGATATGAGGATCAGGTGATCATGGCAGACGGGTCCTTCGTTGAAGGTGCAAGTATTGAATTTTCTGGGGATGGTCCAATCAGGCCACCATATGCTTTGTATATGCAGGGTGGATTGACCTATGCTCATGTGAAAATAGCGATCACCAATGCAGTTAACGAATTATTTTTTTAGAACAAGTAACAAATATTTATAAATGTAAAGTAAAACTTTGGTAAAGATTTAATATTTTTTGTTAGACCACTTTACAATGATTTAATCCTTTGCTAATCTTATATCTAGTTTTAAATGAGGAATATAATTCAAATTAAGACTATACCAATTATTGTATGATTTTTTAGGTGGAGAAGCATGACAAAGAAAATTTCAGCAGACGACATCAGAAAAAGTGTAGAAAAAGAAGATGTCAGATTTATTAGACTAGCTTTTACAGATATTAACGGAACTCTTAAGGCAGTTGAAGTTCCAAATAGTCAGCTAGACAAAGTTTTGAGTAATGATGTACGCTTTGATGGTTCTTCAATTGACGGATTTGTTCGGTTGGAAGAAAGTGATATGATATTATTTCCCGATTTCTCAACTTGGTCCGTTTTGCCTTGGGATGACAGCACAGGTGGTAAAATTGGCTGTTTAATTTGTTCGGTTCATACCACAGACGGCAAACCTTTTGCTGGAGATCCTAGAAATAATCTCAAAAGAATCATTGGTCAGATGAAAGAAATGGGTTTTACGGCTTTTGACATAGGGTTTGAAGCAGAGTTTCATTTACTTAAACTCGATCAAAATGGTAATTGGACTACAGAAGTTCCTGATCATGCATCATATTTTGATTTAACTTCAAATGATGAAAGTGCGAGCTGCCGTAGAGATATTGTTGAAACTTTAGAGAGTATTGGCTTTGAAGTAGAAGCTGCTCACCATGAAGTTGGAGACGGTCAACAGGAAATTGACTTTAGGTTTGATGATGCTTTAGCAACGGCCGATCGTGTTCAAACTTTTAAAATGATCGTACGAGAGATTGCCAAACGACATGGTTTGTTTGCGACATTTATGGCTAAGCCTTTACAAGGTCAGGCAGGAAATGGTATGCACACTAATATGTCATTATTTAAGGGTAATAAAAACGCTTTTTATGATGAAAACAACAAATATAATTTGTCAAAAACGGCTTTGTATTTCTTAAATGGTATTTTGGAACATGCCCGTGCAATTACTGCTGTCGGTAATCCAACTGTTAATTCTTATAAACGTTTAATTCCTGGTTTTGAGGCACCAGTATATATTTCTTGGGCTTCAAAGAATCGTTCACCAATGGTTCGAGTTCCTGCTGCTGGTGAATTGAATACTCGTCTTGAAATGCGTTCAGCTGATCCTACTGCCAACCCATATTTGCTTTTGGCTGCCTGCTTAAGTGCCGGTATGGCGGGAATTAAGGAAGAAAAAATGCCTATGGCACCAGTTACTTGCAACTTATTTACTTTAAGTGAAAAACAACGTAATGAAATGGGGATTAAACCGTTGCCTTCGACTTTGCATAATGCCCTTAAAGCATTTAAGGAGGACAAGTTAATTCAAGATGCTTTAGGAGAACACTTAACTCAAAGCTTTATTGATTCTAAGGAATTGGAATGGTCGCAATATACTCAAACGGTTTCTGACTGGGAACGAAATCGTTATATGGGATATTAAACTAACTTAATCTAGTTTAGAAATTATTTCAAATTTGATTAATAAATTCATTATAGGTTTTTGTGTCAAGCTATTAGTTAGCTTGACATTTTTGTTTTGACAGTTTT
>NZ_CALYQV010000042.1 GCF_945290125.1 uncultured Lactobacillus sp.
TCGCGCCTTGCGGCTCATTGCCCGACGACAGTTATTAATACTAGCAAGTATTTTCCCGTTTTGCAAGTCTTTTTTGTAAAAAAATATTATTATCAGTAAAACACTGGCTAAAGGGCTTATTCAGCTCGTCTAATAGTTTGCTCTATATGCGTCAGTAACAAATGAATACTTTGATATACATCCCTAATATCATGCCTGCATTCGTCAACAACCCAATTGAATATAATAGCGTAAATTCCGTTTGCTACCAGTTCAACTTTGCGCACTGAGAATGGTCCTCTAGGTCGCATATAATTTTCTATAGCTAAAGCATACTCTTTTCTTAACACGCGATAAAATAGTGGCGGATCCTTGGCAATTCTATGCAAATTGCCATAAAAAGTCTTATTTTCCTTAATTTTTTTCAACATGCGATAAAACATTCGATCCATTGATTCATTGCCCACGCTGCGTAAAGCACGTCTGGTTTGCAAGGTTAAGACAGAAGTAAATAAATCACAAATGTTACTGTTTCTTCTATAAAAAGCGCCACGATTAATGTCTAATTTCTGACAAAATTTAGTAACAGTATACTTTTCCACACTGTATCTTGATAGCTCAAAAACAAGAACTTGCTCAGTTTTCGTTAATTTCATTTTCATTGCTCCTTCTTATGGTGCCATAAGTATAGCAATAATGGTTATGACAAGCAATACTTTCTTTAAAAATAATGGCGTTATTTTTAAAGACTAACAGTATTATTAAAACAAAATCCTTTTTTTGTATTTTTGCAAAGGAAAATAAAACGACTAATTTGGTCTAAAACCAGAAATTAGTCGTTTGCATCAATCATTTAAATCAAACTAAATGTAGTTATATTATATACTAAGATTGATTATTACGCTTTATTCTTCTTTGGCGCTTTGCCTTACGAATTTTACTACGTTGCTCAATTTTATTCTTTTGGGCTTTATCTAGTTGGATGGCACGCTTAATCTTTTTCTTATAACCAGGTTTACGCTTCTTTTGAGCTTTCTTAACCAAGCCACGCATCTTATTATCAAGACTTTGAGAAGACGACTGCCTTGTTTTACGGCTATGGTAATGTTTACGTGGTACTAGAGCCCCATTTTTTATTTCCACAAAATCGAAATGGACTCCCATATTTTCTAGCTTAAAAATCTGATCCATTTCTTCTTCACGAATTAGAGTAATCGCATGGCCACTCATGCCATTGCGACCAGTTCGGCCAACACGATGAATTACGAATTCTAATTCACTCGGAATTTCATAGTTAATGACTAGACTGACCCCTGCAATATCAATTCCACGTGCGGCCAAGTCAGTCGCCACGACATATTGAAATTGCCCAGCTTCTACTTCTCTCATGGTTCTTTTTCGTTCACGTTCAGTAATGCCACCATGAATTTTAGCAACTCTTAACCCTTGCTTAATGAGAAACTCAGTTAATTCATCCACCGTTTGCTTGGTGTTAGCAAAAATAAGTGCCAAATAAGGCTGCCCAATTGTTAATAACTGATGCAGTATTTTCTTTCGATTTTTAGATCCGACGTCAAGTAAATCATTTTTAACTGTTGGCGAAATAACCGTGGGATTATCTACAATAATAGTTTCCGGTTTTGCCATATACTTGCGTAAAAAATTAGCTAGTTTAACAGGAATGGTGGCAGAAAAAGCTGTGAAAACACAATTTTGAGGTAATCTCTGCGCAATAAAATCAATTTCACCCAAGAAACCCATATCCAAAGTCATGTCAGCTTCATCAACGACAAAATTTGTAACAGAGTCTAAGGGTAAAAGCTTTTTGGCAACAAAATCATGAAGCCTTCCAGGAGTAGCTATGATAATTTGTGGTTTGTGCCTACCTATTTCTTCAAGTTGGCGTTCCCGATCAGTGCCTCCTGCCAATTGGGCAACCGAAATATTTAACCCAGCGGCATCCCTTAACTGACGAGTCACTTGATAAAGTTGCTGAGCGAGTTCTCTACTAGGAGTAGTCAAAATTGCTTGTGGGAACTGCAGTTTTTCATCAATTTCATTCATTACAGGGATTAAGAAGGCATGAGTTTTACCCGATCCCGTAACTGCCTGTACTACAGCATTTTTGTGTGCCAGTAAAACAGGTATTACTTTTTCCTGCACTTCAGTCGGTTTAACAAAGTTTATTTTTTTCAGACCTTGTCTTAGCGCTGGATTTAATTTCTCATTTTCAAAAATATTATTCATGTTCCTCTTGATATTCCTTGGTTACTTGAACTAATTCCGCAAATATTTGCTTCACTTCAGCTATATCTTTAGCATTAGCTCCACTTGCCAATGCGTGGCCACCACCATCATGTTTGGCTGCCAGTTCATTGATTACTGGGCCCTTTGAACGATAATGAACCCTATAAGTGCCGTCGGGCTTTTCCACAAAAACATTCCAGGCAATGATATCCTTAATTCTTCCAGGAGTAGAAACTGTGCATGAAGCTTGTTCCGAATTTACACCTAATTTATGCAGAGTATCTTGGGATAAAATCGCATAGGCTGCACCACAGGAATCAACTTTCATATATTCCAAAACGACGGCCTGTAATTTTGCCTGTTCAAAGGTAAGGTCACTAATGTTGCGAGCAATTTCATTAATATTAATTCCAGTTGCTGCTAGTTGAGCAGCTATTTTAAAAGTGTGGTCCGTTGTTTCAGGATACATAAATCTGCCTGTATCACCAACAATACCAGCATAAAGCGGATAAGCCACTTCTGCAGTCAGCGGCATTTTTTCAGTAATAATGAAATCAGCAATAATCTGTGAAGCAGCAGGAGCGTGATCATCAACATAGCTCATATCAGCATATGGTTCAACATCCGGATGATGGTCAATTTTGATCAAAAAATCACCCTTATTATATAATTTGTTAGAAATGCGGGCAGTATTTCCTGTGTCAGTGGTGATTACCAAGGCTCCTTGATAATCCTTTTCTGTCACCTGATCCATCTGGTTGATCCACGCGAGATCACCTTCATCATTTTCTCCAGCACACAAAATTTTCTTACTTGGAAACTGCAGCTTTAAAGAACGGGCAAGTCCCGCCTGAGAACCAAGTGCATCAGGGTCAGGACTAGTATGGCGATGCAATATAATCGTGTCATATTGTGTAATTTTTTGGTATATTTCGGTAAAAGTACTCATATCTATTCTCCTTCTTAATTTTTGCGGGTTTTACTTTAACAAATTATTTTCTCACTGAGAAAATAATTCTAAGTCCATGTTCTCATAATCAGCCTCTGTAAAATCTGTAGCCGTTACTCCTAAAAGCCTTAAACCATCATTTAAAAACGAGCTAGAAATGGGCTCAAAAAGATCTTTAGCTGCATTATATAATTCTAATGGATTATTAGTAGCATGTTCGAGCTTGTGCCTTTTCGTAACAGTCTTAAAATCACTGTTGCGAATTTTTAAGACAACCGTATTGGCATAAAAATTGCGTTCAATCAACTTGTCAGCTAAATCGTTAACATAGTTGCGCAGATTTGTAAGAGCAGTCTGCTCACCGTATACACTTGGTTCATACGAGCGTTCAATCCCAATAGACTTGCGATTACGCTCATCATCAGGAATCACCCGCGACAAGTCAATGCCATTTGCATGTTCTGCCATTAAATAGCCCATGCGGTTGAAATGTTTTATTAAATCATGAACATGCATTTTTTGCAACCCACGTCCCGTGTAGACACCCATTTCAGCTAATTTTGCTTGCGTTTTAGGTCCAATACCATGAAATTGAGCAATTTTTTGTGCGGCTAAAAACTCTTTAGCTTCTTGTGGCAAAATAATAGTTCGACCAAAAGGTTTCGAATATTCTGAGCCCATTTTTGCTAAAAATTTGTTATAAGTTACACCAAATGAGCAATTTAAACCTGTTTCTTTTTTTATTTTTACCTGCAGATCAATCGCGATTTGCAAAGCAGAAGTTAGTCCCGGCTTATTTTCGGTAACATCCAAATAGGCTTCATCAAGTGCGATGGACTGAACATTGTCAGTAATTTCATGCATCAACTGATGAATTTCAGCAGAAACACTATGATATTTTTTGAAATCTGGACTTTTAAATACCAGTTTATTCTGCGGTATAAGTTTTAAAGCTTTAATTGATGGCATAGCCGAATGAACGCCATACTGACGTGCAACATAATTGGCCGTAGCAACAACGCCGTGACCATGATAATTTCTGGGATCTTGGCCAATCACCAACGCCTTATTTTTTAGTTCGGGATGATCACGTGTTTCCACTGCAGCATAGAAGGCATCCATATCAAGATGGATAATCTTTCTGTGAGTGTCATTTTGTGGTAAAAGACCATCGTCAAAGTCACTCATAAATCCAGCGCTCGGTAGGTGATTCAAAAATTTTATTTGCTGATTTTGGCCCCATTCTGTACGGCAAGTATTGTTCGGGCTCTTGACCATTTTCATTATCTTTTTGCCATGTTTCTTCTATATGGTCAATTAATTTCCAGTAATTCTTTAATTCGCTCCAATGAGTAAAGTTGGTTGAATCATTAACAAAAACATCATGCAGTAAACGCTCGTAGCCATCTGATACCTGTTTTTGGTCTTCACTTGTAAAGCCGTAGCTTAGATTTTCTCTACGAATTCCGGGCTCATTAATTTTTTTACCATTGATAGTAATAAAAATTTGCATTTGTGGATCTATTATAATTGATATGTTGTTTGAATGAGCCTTACCGTATTGATTAGACATGTGCTTTAAAACAATATCAATCCTGTTTTTCTTTTCGCGCATTTCTTTGCCTGTTCTAAAATAAATTGGCAAATCAGCAAGCGGACCCTTTTTAAATTTAACCTCTCCGGCAACAAAAGTTTCTGTATTTGAATCTGCAGCAACATTTGGTTCTTGCCGATACCCAAAGGTAACATCACTACCCAAGTATTGCCCCCGCACAAAATGACGCGCAATCTCGTCTTCTGTCGGGATTACCATACTGTCCAAAAGTTTTTGCTTAGCCTCGTGAATACTTTGCGAAGTCAAATCCCTTGGCTCCGGCATTGCCAGAAGAGTGATAATCTGAAAAATATGGTTTTGCACCATATCGCGTAAAGCTCCTGAAGTTTCATAATAGCCGCCACGAGCTTCGACTCCCAGCTGCTCTGCTAAAGTGACTTGAACATTTTTGATATTCTGATTATTCCATATATTTTTAATTAAAGGATTAGTTAATCTCATAGGCAGAATGTTCTGAATCATTTCTTTACCTAAATAATGATCAATCCTAAAAATATCATCCTCAGCAAAAGAAGCAGTAATCTGCTGGTTTAATTCTTCTGCACTCGCCAAGTCTCTTCCAAAAGGTTTTTCAACGACAATACGTTTAAAGCCGGTACTGGTCAAGTGCTGATCTTTAATATGTTCAGCGATTGTGCCAAAGAACTTGGGAGCCATTGCCATATAAAAGATGCGATTTCCCTGCGCACTATAACGATCATCTAGTTCTTGTGCCAAATTCTTTAGAGTTTCATAATGTTCAATGTTGGTTACATCGTGTGACTGATAATAAAAATGACTGGCAAAAGCAACTAAATCATTTTCGTTTACTTCAGCATGCGTTTCGTGCACAGCATCGCATATTTGCTGGCGTAAAAAATCATGTGACCATGGCCGCCGTGCCGTTGCAATTACAGCAAAATTATCGTGAATCAGGCCTTGTTCGTATAAATTAAAAAGTGCAGGATACAGCTTTCTATGTGCTAAATCACCACTACCACCAAAGATAATCATTACTACTGGAATGTTATTCATGAAAAAATCCTTTCTCATACCTTTTTACACTAACTTCATTTTATACTATTTTGCCGTTAAACTCGCGCCTTGAGTAATATTTACTTTTTAAACCAAATAAATTTTACTAACAAAAAAGTGCCCATAAGGCACTTAAGATTGGTTAATTTCCTTTTGATCCATCATCTGGAGTTTCATCAGCTGTATCAGCGGGTTTTGCAGCAGTTGGCTTTTCTGCAGGAGCAGCAGGTTTTTGCTCTTCTTTTGAATCTTGAGCAGGTTTACTATCTGCTTGTTTTTCAGCGTCAGCAGAAGTTGAAGGTGTTGGTGCAGGTTCAGCACTTGCAGTATTAGCTGGTAAAATTTGTTGTACTGCCATTCGACTAAATGTTAAGTAAATGCCATCAGCATCCAACACAACCGTTTTATCCTTAGTATTCACTGAATCAATTTTGCCGTGAAGACCGTCAATCATAATGACATTGTCACCTTTTTTCAATTGATTCATCATTTCCATTTTCTTTTGTTGCTGCTTTTTTTGTGGTTTAATCATGATGAAGTACATAAAAGCAATCAAAACTACAAAAACTATGATTGTCCACATACTACTACCTGCATTATTAGCCTGTGCTAAAAATAAATTATTCACTTTTACACTCCTCAAATTAAAATTAATTATTGTCTAAATATTTATTATACAGAAAATAACAAACAATTGCATTACTTGTTTGGCAGCGGCAGACCCAAATGAATATATGCCTTTTCTGTTACCATTCTGCCTCTGGGTGTCATTAACAGAAAACCGTTTTGCATTAAATAAGGTTCATAAAGGGATTCAATCGTCTCTACGTCTTCACCAGTGTTAGCCGCTAATGTTCTAATTCCTACTGGTCCACCATGGTAATTTTCAATAATTACCTGTAAAATTTTGCGATCTGTTTGATTTAGTCCTTCTTCATCAACCTGCAATTGTTGAAGAGAACTTGCTGTGGTTGCAAAAGAAATTACTTTTTCTCCTTTCACCTGGGCAAAATCCCTAACTCGTCTCAACAATCTATTGGCTACTCTGGGCGTCCCCCGTGATCTGCGAGCTAATTCTTGTGCTGCCTGAGGCTCAATTCCAATATTGAAAACCTTACTGGAACGAGAAATTATTTTTTCAAGTTCTTCAACCGTATAATATTGCAAATGTTCAACTATACCAAAGCGATCACGTAAAGGAGCTGACAGCTGACCAGCCAAAGTAGTAGCACCTACAAGAGTGAATGGGGGCAAGGGAACGTGAACGGCGTGAGTAGTTTGGCCTTCTCCAATTACAATATCAACATAATAATCTTCCATCGCGGAATAAAGGACTTCTTCAATAGGCTTGGCAAGACGATGAATTTCATCGATAAATAAAATATCTCCAGGATTAAGATCAGTTAAAAGGGCAACCAAATCGCCCGCTTTTTCTATCGCTGGGCCACTTGTACTTTTTAGCTGCACACCAAGTTCGTTAGCTATCACAAAAGCTAATGTCGTTTTACCTAGTCCAGGAGGGCCATACAATAACACATGGTCCAGAGCTTCATCCCTTTTTTGAGCAGCTTTAATATAAACTGCCATTTCTTTTTTAACGCGTTTTTGACCCAGGTACTCACTTAAAGTCTGGGGACGCAAAGAAAACTCAGCTTGTTCTTCTTCTTGGCCTTGAACCTCTCCAGAAACAATACTATTTTTATCTTCTGCCACCTGTTTCACTTCCCCTTTAAAATGTCATTTTCATTATAACAAGATTTACTTCTTTAAGAGAAGTGCCAACCCCTTTTTAATGTACTGATCTGCAGTTGTTTTTTTCTCAGCAATTAAAGCTGGTGTAATTCTATCTACTTCTTTTTTAGTGTATCCTAACGCTAATAACGCTAATAATGCGTCATTTAGTTCAGGCGATACCTCTGACGAAGCCGTCTTATTTGCGTTTTTAACAAAGCTGCCCAATTTACCTTTTAAATCCAACACAATTTGTGAAGCAGTCTTTTTACCAACGCCTGGAAAACGGGTTAAGTATTTTACTTCACCTTGTTCGATGGCTTCTGCTAATGAATTACTATCTTCGGCCGCCATGATTGCCAAAGCAGACTTAGGGCCAATACCGCTTACACTTAAGAGCTTTAAAAACAGTCCCTTGTCATCCTCAGTTTGAAAGCCATATAAAGTGATACCGGTATCCCGCACGATTTGTTCAATAAAAACTCGCGCCTTTTGTCCTTCTTGATAGGCATAAGGTGTGGGACTAAAAACCTTATAGCCAATTCCATTCACATCAACTACTACAAAATCAGGTTTGATTGTGACAATAACACCCTGTAAATATTCATACATATTTTATTTATTCCTCTTAAACATTTTGCGTAAATCACTTTGTATGAAGCGCACAATTACCAAATTCCCCTTAGCGTCATGATAAGGATCAGCAATTTGCCGCAGATCAGTCAAAATTACACCACAATCAGCAGTTGTCAATTTTTTACGCCCCGAAACTTCTCGTTGAGCTTGATCAGCCGCTATTCTTTTAATTAAATTTTGAGAATTGCTTTGATCAACATTTAAAAACAGGTCTAAAATCTTGCGAACAGATTGCTCAATATTTTGTTTCAGCCAGGTGGGATAAGATCTTAAAATAAAGGTATCTTGACCAAAATCTTCTAAAAAAATCCCGATTTTTCTGATATCTGCCATTTTTTCTTTTATTTGTAAAAAATCCAGATTGCCAAAATCCAAAATTAAAGGACTCAGTAACCCCTGCTGATTGATTTTAGAGTTAGATAATTCCCGCATGATTTTTTGAAAAGAAAGTAGTCTTCTTGCTGCAACTTGATCAATTAAGTATAGATCATCATTATTAGCAGCAATAATAAAAATGCGGGTTTGACCAACAAAACTCAACTCGGGTAAGCTTGCAGCTAACACTTCATCACCGCTTGAAATAATCTCATTATTAGTTTTTTTATTAGTAAATGGCGTTAAATTGCATTGCTTGACAACATTATCATCCCATGTCGCAGTTATGAGATAATGTTCATCGTCTCGCGGAATATCCAAATTCACATACTGTGAATGCTGAATGTGCTTAATTTCTGCTGGAGGCTGTTCATTAATTTCATCCACTCCTGCATTTGGCCTTTTCGTTTCTACCACATTTTTATTTAAATTAAACTTAAGTTGCTCAACCAGTGTATCTTCTTTAGTTGAATTTAAATTACTCAATGCATCAGATTTCACGTCATTTTTCAAAAGTACGCTGCTAATAGCACTGGTAATCAAGCGACTCAATTCTGTTTCTTTAGATAAGCGAACCTCCCGCTTTGTGGGATGAACGTTGACGTCAACCAATAAAGGATCTGTCTTTATTTTGATGACTGCAATAGGATAATGTCTGTCAGTAAGATTATTACCATAGCCATCCAATACTGCACTTGCCAACTTAAAATTTCTAATGTAACGGCCATTGAGCAAAACAGAAATAAAATTACGAGTAGATCGTGTAAGTTCTGGCTTGGAAATTAAACCACTCACTTCAAAATCATTGTCACTACCTTTAAAAGGCAGCATTCGTTCGGCAATATTGCGGCCATAAACACTTGATACCGTTTGGCGTAAATTATTATTACCAGCAGTTCTAAGCAGCATCTTTCCTTCATTCATTAAAGTGAACGCAATCTCGGGATATCCTAATGCAAGGCGATTAACAATATCTACTGTTTTCATAATCTCAGTCCTGGGACTGCGCAAATATTTTAACCGTGCCGGGGTATTATAGAACAAATCTTTGACAGTTATCTGAGTACCTTGTCTTGCTGCAGCATCTTCCTGCATTTTTTTAACACCAGCAGAAAACTCAGCACGCGTTCCTATTGCTCCAGAAGAATTAGTTAGAATTTCAACATGACTAACTGCAGCAATCGAGGCTAAAGCTTCTCCTCTAAAACCTAAGGTATTGACATTAAACAAATCATGTTCACTTTTTATTTTGCTGGTAGCATGTCTGGTAAAAGCAAGATCAATCTGATCACTAGGGATTCCAGAGCCGTTATCTTGAACTACAATCTGTTTCAAACCAGCATCAATAAAGTCTATTCTAATCCTGCTACTACCTGCATCAATCGCATTCTCAACCAATTCTTTGACCACACTTGCTGGTCTTTCAATTACTTCTCCAGCAGCAATCTGGTTAGACAGATTAACTGAAAGCTCATGTATTTGTGCCATGATTAGTTTTCATCCTTTAAATCTTCTTGCCAATTTTCCACCAGCTGCATCACTTGCAGGGGTGTTTGATCTGCCAAATAAAGATTGGAAATCTCATCTAGGATATCTTTTTCTTTGTCAGTTAATTCAGTTGCAGAATCTGACTCTACACCACTTGGTTGTTCCTCATCTGGCTCATTACTTGTGCTAAATAAATCAAGTTGTGTTGAAGCCGGTCCCAAATTACTACCTTGAGCTTCAAGTCTTTTAAGCAACTTGGTAGCTTTGCGTAAAACTTTTCTAGGTAAACCAGCAAGTTGTGCAACATGGATGCCATAACTTTGATCTGCAGGTCCTGGTAAAATTTTGTGCAGAAAAATCAGCTTACCATTTTCTTCGGTTGCTCCCACATGAATATTTTTTAAATGAGGTAAAGTCTGTTCCAAGGCTGTTAATTCGTGAAAGTGTGTAGCAAATAAAACTTTGGCTCCAACTTCATCATGTAAATATTGCACAATTGCACCGGCAAGGGCCATACCATCATAAGTGGCTGTTCCCCGACCGATTTCGTCAAATAAAACTAAACTACGTTTAGTGGCATGCTGTAAAGCATCATTTGCTTCGGTCATTTCAACCATAAATGTACTTTGACCAGAAATCAAATCATCAGCTGCTCCAATACGAGTAAAAATTTGATCAAAAATAGGTAAATCAGCACTATCGGCTGGTACAAATGATCCTATTTGAGCCATTACAGCGATAAGAGCCATCTGCCTCATGTATGTACTTTTACCTGACATATTAGGACCAGTTATTAGAAAAATATTGGTATCTTCTGTTAACTTAACATCGTTAGGAATAAAGGATCCTGCTTTCATCACTTGTTCAACTACTGGGTGACGTCCTAATATTACCTTGACGTCTTGATTATCGGTGTGAAAATGAGGTCTGCAATAATTATTATCTTCAGCTACCTGAGCAAAAGAGCAGAAGACATCAAGTTCAGCTACTTGTCCTGCTAACTTTTGTAAGGCTGGAATGTACTTCTTAACTTCCTCTCTTAATTTCACAAATAAATCATATTCCAAATCTGTTGATTTAGTTTGTGCTTCTAAAATAAGATTTTCATGTTCTTTAAGTTCTGGAGTGATATAACGCTCAGCATTTGTCAAAGTTTGCTTACGAGTATAACGGTCAAGCGGAACCTTACTCTTATTTGAATTTGTAACTTGAATATAGTAACCAAAGACCTTGTTATAACCAACTTTTAAATTATCAATACCCGTTTGAGCTCGTTCATTCTGCTCCATTTCAGTTAGCCACTTTTTACCATTATTCATAGCATCCCGATAACGATCTAATTGACTATCAACACCATCCTTGATTAATCCTCCTTCAGTTGTCAAAATTGGAGGCTGATCAACAATAGTATCAGTAATCAATTTGGCAATTCCTTTTAAAGGATCAATTTGTCTGGCAAAATTTTGCAGATTTTTATTTTCAGCCTTTTGCATTGCTGTCAAAATTGTTGGCACAGCATTAAGAGAATGAGCTAATTGTAATAATTCTCTGGCATTGACATTACCAAAAGCAATTCTTCCCGTTAAACGTTCTAAGTCATAAACTCCCTTAAGTGCATCATTAATATTTTCCCGGGTAAAGTACTCATCAATTAACGCCTGCACCATCTCTTGGCGTCTGTTTAACTGCTCAACGGATAATAATGGCCGAGCAAGCCATTGTTTTAATAATCGGCCACCCATTGCAGTATGCGTTTTATCAAGCACCCAAAAAAGTGAACCCATTTTCTTACCCGTTTTTGCTGATGCTGTCAGCTCTAAGTTATCCCGCACGGTATGAGACATTTGTAAATATTGATTGACTTCATAACTTTTAGCGACTTGTAAATGGGCTAAGCTGCGACGCTGAGTTTGTAATAAATATCCCACCAGCTGTTTTACAGCAGCTTTTTCAGCGGAGTTTGTCAGATTCTGTTCAGCAAACGAAATCTCCGCATGCTTGCCAGTTAATGCAACAGGTTCCGATACGGTAATATTTGCTTTATGAAAAAAATCATTATCCTGATCATTTAAATGACCATTAAAAACAACTTCACGGGTACGCAAAGACAATAATTCGTTTGAAACGGCTGCAAAGCTCTTCAAATGGGTAGCATAAATCTCACCAGTCGATAAATCACTGTATGCTAGTCCAAAACAACTTTTAGTAGTCACAACTGATGTAAGATAATTTGATTCCTTGGCTTCACTGGGTTTGTCATTCATTAAGGTTCCGGGAGTCACGAGTTGGATAATACCACGTTTAACCATTCCTTTGGCCCTTTTCGGATCTTCAAGTTGTTCGCATAAAGCCACCTTATAACCCTTTTCAACCAGTGTATCAACATAAGATTGAACCGCTACATGAGGTACACCTGCCATAGGGACAGGGTTTTCTGCTTTGTTTGACCTGTGAGTCAAAGTTAATTCTAAAATTTGTGCACCTTTAACCGCATCGTCTTCAAATAATTCGTAAAAATCGCCAACCCGATAAAAAAGGAAAGCGTCGGGATACTGCTTTTTGATTTGGTGATATTGCTCCATCATTGGAGTCAGGTTTGTTTGCGCCATTATTCTCCTTCTTTTCTGCATTGCTGTTATTATTATACGCTAAACTATTCATTAAAAGAAAAAAGACCGCAAGTAAAACGATCTCTTCTCACAATATGTTTTTTAGCTGCAATTATTACTTTCGCATATAAATAAATCCAAAATTTAGGCAATATATCCTTCAATACTTTCCAAATCTTTCTTGCCATCCATCTTAACAATTGCACTAATGGCAGCTGTAATTCCCTTTACATCATCTGCCAAACTCAGACAAGGAGTTTCTGGTTTAGCAACAACTTGTTCTGGTAGATATGGAATGTGCATAGAGCCAGCTTTTAAGTCATGAAATTCTTTATCAATCATATACTGCACTTGATACATAATGTGGTTGCAGACAAATGTACCTGCTGTCGTAGAGACTGAACTTGGAAGTCCAGCTTCCCGAATTGCACGCGCCATTGCTTTAATAGGAAGTTGCGTAAAATATGCATTTTGACCGTCTTCATGAATAGGAGTGGCAAGAGGCTGGTACCCTTTATTATCGGCAATGCGACCATCATCAAAATTAATAGCTACACGCTCAGGCGTTAGGCCGTAGCGACCACCAGCCTGTCCAATATTTAACACATAATCAGGTTTTTCTTTAAGAATAGCTGCATGAACCACGTCGGCACAATCACCGAAAACAGTTGGTATTTCCAGTTTTACGATTTGTGCTCCAGCAATTTCATTATCCAGTCGTTTAACTGCTTCAATTGCAGGATTAATTTTATCTTCACCAAATGGATCAAAACCTGTTACAAGAATTTTCATTATATTTCTCCTCACTATCTTAAAATGCCAAAAAGTACATTAGAATAATTTGAATGAGCAACATGCTAATTGCGATCGGAAATTGTTGCTTAATTACACCTAATTGATCTTTCATTTCCATAAGAGCAACGGGCAAAGTATTAAAATTAGCTGCCATTGGTGTTAGTAATGTACCACAATAGCGCGAAGTCATTCCTAAAGCTGCAACTACAACGGATGAACCACCTTGTGCTACAACAAATGGGATGCCAATCCCAGCAGTAATAACTGCAAAAGCCGCAAACGCATTACCCATAATGGCAGTAAACAATGCCATGGCAACGCAATAAAGTGTAACTCCTAACAAATGATTTCCAATAGGAAAAGCCCGGAAATAGCTTTAGCAGTCACTTGCCCAACACCAGAAGCTGTAAACACCACACCAAGAGTTGCAAGCAGCTGTGGTAAGATTCCAGCAGATCCCACAGAGCGGACCATTCTCTGAGTATCCTCATACACAATTTTGACATTTGCTTTAGTCAGAATCTGTGCGCAAATAAGTGAAACAATTGCTGCCACACCTATACCTACTTGACCACCCAGATTAGTAAATTGGGCTATTAACAAAGCTAAAACTGCTAAAAAGATACTTGGCAAAAAGATCCAGTTGCCAATGCGTTTAACAGTTTGTTGAGCAACTTTCTCGTCTAAATCCCTGATGTGGCCTACGCGAACCTGTTTAAATAGAGATAACAAGGCAATAATTATAATAATTGCACCGTTAATTGTATTCGACAGCCATTGCCCGCAGCAAAATAATATTGCAAACAATAACCAGAATAGTCCTGTACCCCAGCGCACGGGATTTGATTGATCACGCCAGGATTCAATAGCTGCAGCCAAGAAAAATAGCCCAATTAAGATATAGAATGCTAGTAAAATGTTATTGATTAAAGTATCCATTATTTCCCCTACTTTTCTTGTTGATTTAGTAATTTTTGGTCAAACACATGATTGTAAAGTACACATAAAATATAACTGATGATTGCAACTGGAAAAGTATATAAAACTATACCATTGGGATCCACCGGATGACCCAAAGATTTCATAGTACTTGCAATAAGTAAAACGCTTGAAGAGGCCACAAATAAATTTTGTGCAAAGAAATTACCAAAATTCTCTGTTGCAGCCGCCCTGCCTTTAATTTGGTCAACTTCCAAAGCAGTCAATTTGCTATTAATTTTACCTGCTGCTTGCGCCATAGGATTAATCAGAGGAGCAATGAATTGTACGTGTCCTTGCAGAGATATACCAAAGGCGCCTGCAATTTCTCGAATTGCTAAATAAATATCAAAAATGCGACCTGGTGTCAGCTTTTTCATTTTTTTAATTAAATTAACAGCCGCCTGCTTTAAACCATGTCTTTCCAAAATGCCAATTGTTGGTAAAGTCAGAAAAAACAAGGAAACCATTCGGTTATCCATAAATCCTTTGCCCAAAATCGTCAAAAACGAGACAAAATCTATTCCTGAAACTAACGCTGTCACTAAAGCAGCAATAATAACCACGGCTATGGTATCAAGTCCTAGCGCAAAGCCAATTACTATCACTACGATACCTAGTAAACTTAAATATTCCTTCCTAATGTAAAGGCAGTATTTAAATATTAAATTCTGATAACTTATATATTAAACAAAAAATCCTACCAGCAAGCCCCACAGGATTGCTAGTAGGATTTATTAATTAACTAATAAAAACTAAATTACATCATACCTGGATTGCCAGCACCTGCATTTGGATCAACGGCAGGTTTTTCTTCTGGTATTTCGGCAACAACGGCTTCAGTAGTCAACAGCAAAGCAGCAATAGAAGCAGCATTTTGTAAAGCAGTACGGGTTACCTTAGTTGGGTCGATAATTCCGGCTTCAACCATGTTTTCCCATTTACCGTTAGCTGCATTGTAACCAACTTCGTTTTCTTGACCTTCAAGTTTATTCAAGATAACTGAACCATCTTCACCAGCATTTTCAGCAATTTGACGAACTGGGGCAGTCAAAGCTTCTAAGACAATGTTAATACCTGTTTGTTCATCAGCATTGTCACCTTTAAGGTCTTTAACAGCATCCTTAACATCTACTAAAGCAGTACCACCACCAGCAACGTAGCCTTCATCAACGGCAGCACGAGTTGAGTTCAATGCGTCCTCAATGCGGTATCTGCGCTCTTTTAATTCAGTTTCAGTAGCAGCACCAACATGAATAACAGCTACACCACCAGTTAATTTAG
>NZ_CALYQV010000043.1 GCF_945290125.1 uncultured Lactobacillus sp.
ATATTAATATTAAAAATCAATAATATTTTTTAATAAATTTGAGGAAATAATTATGTTTGTGGATTTTAATTTAATTAAACTCGTTAAAAAAACTAATAATTATCATGTTCATAGTGATGATAATTGGATTTATTTTATTTCTAAACTTTACCCTCTTCCAAATCAAGGCTGGAAAATCCATATTTCTTGTTTACCAAGTGAACTCCAATCCAATCTACAACACTTGCTACTTTTTTTATCTCAAAAAGGTTATAGCTTCAAGATACCTGCTAACTTGCACCAATCGCAAAGATTAGCTTTTGGCGGAGCAGGTTATTTGAGTACAGGAACACAGTAACTATTTATCTTCCAATGACTTTAAATGAAGCTGAGTTAGAAAATTTTTGTATAAAGTTAAACGAAGTTTTATCTATCAAAAAATTTCCCAAAGTTATCACAGATATTCAGTATAAAAACACGCCGCTTTTTTTAAGATACGGAGGCTTCAAAAGCCACTATCGTTTAAGTGAAAGTGGTATTAAAATATTTCAAATTCAAGACGAGAATGGCAACTGGACAGATGATGTTAGACAAGTAGGCCACTATGCACCTGCATGGATTAAGATTCCTCATTTTTTGCAAGCTAACTTTGCTTCTAATAAAAAAGGTGAACAAGCCATTCAGATTGAGCAAATAAATTTGATTTCACGAGGTACGAAAAGTTTAGTATTCTCAGCGGTTTTTAGAGGAGCAAAAGTAATAATTAAGAGGAGCATAAAACAAGCTATTATTGATGAAGCTGGACGAGATTCTACTATTCGCTTACAACATGAAATTGATATTTTGAAGCAATTACAAGACTTATCTAATATTCCACATATTGTTAATGTCATTAAAAATGATTCTAGCTTAACCCTTATTGAAACTTTCGCAAAAGGCATGCCATTAACAGAGCTGTTTAACAATTCACCGATAAATGTTAATCAGCGGGATCAATTAATTACGAAAATTGTCAAATCATTGGAAAACACCTTAGAAAAAATACACAACCATAACTTTGTATTTAGAGATTTAGCACCGCAAAATATTTTTTATACTTCAACAGGAGATGTCTTTTTGATTGACTTTGAGTTAACTGAAAAGATTAATCAAGCTAATCCACTACAAGGTGCTACTCCTGGTTTTGCAGATCTACGACACGGAAAAAAGACAAAAAGTTTTGCAGTTCTTAATGAAGACTTATTTGGATTAGGTGCCATAGAATTTTACTTAGCTACAGGTATTCGTCCAGCATTTCCTGAAGCTCTTTCTACAATTGATGGCTATAGTCTTGTTAGTAAGCTAATTACTGCAGCTGATAATATCTGTAAAACTGTCGTAACCGGGCAAATAGCTCAATCAGGGATTAAAAAAATTGGGACTGCTCTAAATTATAATTTTTCATCAGAATTATCAGAAAATAACCAGTTGAAAAATAGTGACTTATCTAAAGAAATTATAGATAACGCTGCACGCTATTTTGGAAATAAATTACGAAATCAAATTTCTAGTAATCACTTTAATAGTTCATTAGATAAAGGACTATCTGGCATATTGATAGGTACCAGTGTACTAATGAAACATACTAATGTAGAACCGTATATTATGTCTCTTTATAGTCAGGGAATGGATAATTTAATCAAAAATACTGATAGTTATGAAAATATTTCTTTAATCAATGGCTCTATTTCAAATATGATTCTATTTGGTATCAATAATTGTCAAGACGAGTTAACTACATGTCTTAATTCTCTACTATTATATCCTCTCTTTAAGGTTCCGTTAGGATTATTTCACGGGTTGGCTGGTATGTTATTAACCTGTTCTATAACTTTTAAATATGCTAGCGACAAAAGTAGAGACAAGTTATCGCGTCTAATTAAAAAATAATTACAGAAATTACTCAGCGTACCTATCATTCCCATCAATGGCCACTCTCATTTGACGTTGGTTCTAAAGGTAAACCTCAGCTTCAGATAAGCCCTAATTTAGGATTTGGATTAGCAGGATTACTCATAGGATTAACTTATGCAAATGATCTTTTAGACAATAAAAAAGTTTATGCTATTTCTAATCAAATTTATCAAGAATTGTATTCATTCATGGATCAGAACAAAATGTTATCATATTCAGGATCATTAAGTCTTTCGCATGGTTTTTTGGGGATATGGTTATCATTTTTGTTATTTGATATAAATGATAGCTCTCATTCAGCTAATCTCTTAGGTAACCTACCTTTGATTAATGAACGAAAGGACTTACGTCCTGATAATTTTAGTTTAAAAACTGGATATGCGGGTTATTTATACTTTGAACATTTGTTAAAGCAATTTCCTCAAAAAGGTCTTATAACCAATGAATTAAATATCAAAAAAATAATTATAGGAAGTTCATCTACTATGTCAGGAAGATATACCTGGACTAATGGAATCACATATCTAAATAAAGAAGACAGATTATTAACCGGTGATTTAGGAATTTACCTAAGTTTGCTTTCCACGCTAGATAAGTAATGTTTGTCTTAATTATGTCGCAAGAATAGCAACATTCTTTGTTATCTATTAAATATTGAAAAACCCTCTAGATTTAAAGTGCAACTAAAAAGTTAGACATTTTATTATTAAGCAAGACCTAACGCACGATTCCGATATTTAATCGGAGTCGTGTATTTTAGTTTGTTTGATCTTCTAATATGATTGAACCAGTAAACATAGTCAGCTTCCGTATGGTTGTTAAAGCTTTCATACTCTTGACGACCAATTATATGGTCTAATGAACTCCTAATGGAATTATCGACAGCCCTGATGATTACAGCGGAATACCGTGAACTACAAAAAAAGAAAATCAGAAAACAGCCCCAGCTAAGCAAGTTTAAACCTGTATCAACAATAAAACCCTTTAAACTGTGCTGTGTCAAAGCAGTAAGTGCATTACCTTCAAAAATGCTGGCACCGATTTGACCTAAATTCCGCCCAAAATATAAAATGGCCAGAATCACATACATGCCTGAATTACGTTTAACGTAGGTCCAAAGCGAAAATTTTGCTACAGTGTTGTCCATGATTTACTTCCTGTCTAAATCCCTATTTTCAGGGTTAATACTAAAATAATTTTGGTTTAGTTTAATAGAATAATATGGTTTTTGCATTACTTCTTCAAAAGACTCTTAACTGGTACTTACAGCAGGAGCTGTACTATCTAAAGATAAAAATCTTTTCAAGATATCAGTTATGCCCTCTTGCTTCCATCATTTACTAATAATTTTATAATTTACTTACTAACTTATATCTTTTTTAACATTAAAACAAATTGTTTTTAATTTTTATTCTTAGAATTTTCCCATAGCAGCAGTAATAAATATCAACTGCAACTTTTTCGAGCCTTTAAAAAATAATTCGTTCTATAATTGCAAAATCACTTATTATACTTAATGCAATCAAAACGAGCAATTATTGACTACTTTATTTATCACAGAATCGAAAGAATCAAAGTACAGAATAAAAGGGCTTAACACCGAATAATATCGGCATCAATCCTCAGTAAAATAATTAATTAAGATTTATCAGTCAGATTTTTTGGTTTCACGTGTAACATCTAATTTTGTAATAAATTATTTACTTGAATACTTAATTTTTTATTCTGTATTATACAAAATTACTTGACTTTTTGATTAAAATTTTAATTTACTTTTTGCTTGTATACCACTATATCTCGTATTAAACTAAATAAGAATCTATATATTGTATTTATGAAAGAACGTGATCCAAGTTATTGTTTTAAGTGGGCCAATTGGAGCCGGTAAATCCAGTTTAACTAGTATTTTAGCTGAGCACTTAGGTACACAAGCCTTTTATGAGGGAGTTGATAATAATCCTGTTCTTCCTTTATATTACCAAGACATGAAACGCTATACTTTTTTGCTTAATATCTATCTGCTTAACCACCGTTTAGCACAAATCAACCAAGCAATTCGTGAAAAAAATAGTGTATCTGACCGTTCAATTTATGAAGACGCACTCTTTTTCAAAATGAACGCGGACAGTAAAGTAGCTGATCCTACTGAATTTAAAATATACGACAGCTTACTCGAAAACATGATGGAAGATACCCCAGGTAATCCCAGCAAAAAGCCAGATTTACTAATTTACATTCATGTTTCCCTGGATACAATGCTCAAACGCATTAAAAAGCGGGGCCGTTCATTTGAACAAATCAGTACAGATCCCAGTTTAAAAGACTACTACGCACGGTTAATTAAGTATTATGAACCGTGGTATGAAAAATACGATGCTTCGCCTAAAATTAAAATTGATGGGGATAAATACGATTTTATCTGCGATGAAGATGCCAAAAAAGAAGTTTTAAATCAAATTGATAATAAGTTGCACGCAATAGGCAATTTAGAATAGAGAAGGAACGTGATGACAGTTATTGTTTTAAGCGGGCCAATTGGAGCCGGTAAATCCAGTTTAACCAGTATATTAGCTAAGTATTTAGGAACCAAACCATTTTATGAGAGTGTCGATAACAATCCTGTTTTGCCACTTTTTTATGCCGATCCTAAAAAGTATGCATTCTTACTTCAGGTATTTTTCCTAAATACTCGTTTTCGTAGTATCAAAGATGCATTGACTGATGATAATAATGTTCTTGATCGTTCAATCTATGAGGACGCCCTTTTCTTCCAAATGAATGCGGACATTGGCCGTGCAACGAGTGAAGAAGTAGATACATATTACGAACTGCTTAATAATATGATGAGTGAGCTCAAACATATGCCTAAGAAAAATCCAGACTTGCTGGTTCATATTAAAGTTTCATACGATACCATGATTAAAAGAATTCAAAAGCGTGGTCGACCTTATGAACAATTGAGCTATGATGCAACGCTAGAAGATTATTATAAGCGGCTTTTACGCTACTATAAACCTTGGTATGAAAAGTATGATTACTCACCCAAAATGGAGATAGATGGTGACAAGCTAGACTTTATGACTGATAAGCAGGCAAGAGAAGTTGTACTTGATCAAATTGTTGCCAAATTAAAAGAAATGGGTAAATTACCCGAATCATGGAATAAGTCTACAAATATTCAAATAGATTAACAATAAATCGTTCAAAAGGTCATTAGCACTATGTACTAATGGCCTTTTTATGTTACTTATTGATATTTTAAAGTGTTGTTTAATTTATAATAAAAGCTCTAAAAGTAATAGATAGTAATTATATTACTAAAAGACAATTTAAATATTTTGTTACTTACTCAAATAAAAAATCAGAAAACTATGTTATTATTGAATCATATATTTTTCACATATTTTTTTAATTAATTTATCCAGCTTTAATTAGCTCGACCAGGCTAATTATTTACCCGCCTTACTAAATTAACTTCATAAGAAGGAGAAAAAATGAATTATATCCTTTCAATCATGCCCTCTCTCTTTGCAGGTGCAAAAATGACATTAATTTTATTCTTTTGGACTTTAATTACTGCTATTCCCTTAGGGATTATAGTTAGCTTAGGCTTACTGTCATATTTTAAACCTCTACGATTAGTTCTAAAATTTTATATTTGGATTATGCGTGGCACCCCACTCTTGTTACAATTGATTTTTATTTTTTATGGTTTACCCATAGTCGGAATAATTTTTCAACGCTACGATGCAGCGCTTTTTGCTTTTATCTTAAACTACACAGCCTATTTCGCAGAAATTTTCCGTGGGGGTTTTCAGTCAATTCCAATAGGACAATATGAAAGTGCACGGGTTTTGAGACTAAATTACTGGCAAACTTTGACGCATATTATAATTCCGCAAGTCAGCAAAATTGTTATACCGTCAATCGGAAACGAAGTTATTAACCTGGTTAAGGATACTTCGCTGGTATATGTCATCGGTCTAGGTGAACTTTTACGTGCCGGCAATGTTGCTACTGCCAGAGACGTAACACTGATTCCTTTAGTAATAGTTGGGATAATCTATTTACTAATGACCGGTATTGCATCATTTTTACTAAAGAAGATTGAACGCAATTTCGCAAAGTGGAAGTAAATTGAAGGAAACAATATGCTAGAACTTAAAAACATTACCAAAAAATTTGGCTCACGCACCATCTTAAACAAATTAAACCTAACTATTCCTGATAGAGAAATTTTAGCCATTGTAGGGCCTTCGGGAGCGGGGAAAACCACTTTATTGCGCTGTCTAAGTGGCTTGGAAAGAATTGATTCGGGCGAATTCTTGTGGGATGGGCAAGAATTTGACCCGACTGCTCCTGATAGCAAAAGTCATATTATCGGAGTCGTTTTTCAAAACTACGAACTTTTTCCTAATTTAACTGTAATTGAAAACATTACTTTGGCACCAACTTTAGTTTTAAAAGAAAACGCAGAGCAGGCGCAAACTCACGCACAAAAGTTATTGCAGCAATTGGATTTAACTGGTAAAGAAGATCTTTATCCCTATCAGCTTTCTGGCGGCCAACAGCAAAGGGTAGCTATTGTACGGGCACTGGCAATGGAACCCCATATTTTATGTTATGATGAGCCCACCTCTGCTTTGGACCCAGATTTAAGAACAAAAGTCGGAGAAATAATTTTAAAACTTAAAAGTAATAACAAAATGACGCAAATTATTGTGACCCATGACATGGAATTCGCCAGTCAAGTTGCTGATCAAGTATTCAAAGTTAAAGCATTAGATGATAAGAAGGTAATATAAGTGAAAACTAAACGCCTCTTAATTCTTACAATAACGCTCGTCTGTTCAATCTTTTTTGCCTCTGGCTGTAGTGGTGTGTCAATTAATAGAAAAGCTAACGAAGTTGACAATTGGTCCCATATCAAGCAGCGTGGTTACGTCACAGTTGGTGTAGATGATACTTTTGTGCCTATGGATTTCAGACAAAAAAATGGTCAGTTAATTGGTTATGACGTTGATCTCGCTAATGCAGTATTTAAGCAGTATGGCATTAATGTCAGCTTTCAAACTATTGACTGGTCTATGAACACTACAGAACTTAAAAATGGCACAATTGATCTGATATGGAATGGTTTTAGCAAGAATCCAGAACGTAAGGCCAAAGTTAATTTTAGTAAAACTTATTTGTATACTTCACAAGTGTTAGTAAGTCTCAAAAAGAATAAAATTAATACTATTGCTGCAATGAAAAATAAAACTTTAGGAGTACAAACCGGTTCTTCTGGCTATAACGATGTAATGAAATATCCTAAAGTTTTTAAAAACCATATTAAAAATCATGATCCAATTCTCTATGATTCCTTTACTAATGCTTTTATAGATTTAACTGCAGGCCGGATTGATGGACTATTAATCGACAGTTCTTATGCAGACTATTACATTTCCAAGCAAAAGCATCCGGAAAATTTTACCGAAATCGATAGTCCTTTCCCTAAAGAAGAATTTGGTGTCGGCATGAGAAAAAGTGACGTTACCATGAAACGCAAAGTCAATCAAGCACTAGAAAAATTAGCACGAAATGGTACTCTCACAAGAATTAATCACAAATGGTTTGGTAATAAAGCACAATCTCCCTTGCTTGAAGCAAAATAAAATTCACTAATTTATTTTGTCAAGGACCGCTGCTATTCCATCATGATTGTTGTCTAAAGTAGTTGCAAATTTTCTTTTTAGATTCTCCGGCGCATTCCCCATTACTACTGGATGACCTACTGATTGCAGCATTTTTTCGTCATTATAATTGTCGCCAAATGCCCAGCATTTTTTCAGATCTGCGCCCAAGGCCTGAGCTATTACTTTTGCACCCTGACCCTTAGAAACTCCCTTAACAACAACTTCCAATAAATTTGCAGCTGACTTTACGATATAAAATTCCGGATAAAGTTGTTGCAAGTCTTTTTGAGTAGCATCTAATAAATCGGGCGTGCCCATCAGCAAAATTTTATGAACATTTTCAAGTTGGCTGATTTCAGCAATTGAACTTGGCTGTGCCTTGAATTTAACTATTTTTTCCTCGTTCTTAACTAATTCATCATTATTACCTGGGAAATAATACCAGTTGTTACCGCTGTAGACATTCCAAACAACACCATTATTTTTATGTTCAATGTAGGTACATATTTTTGCAGCTTTTGCAGAAGGCATGGAACGTGAATCAAGCGTATAACCCATTTCATCCAAAACTAAAGCACCATTATATGCAACCATAGGACATACTTTAGTAATTTCACCGACAACTGACATAATTGCCTTGGGCATGCGGGCAGAAACTGGCACAAAAACATCACCCTTAATAATTTGTCTCTGAATAGCCATTTTAGTTTTAGGTGTTACTTCTTGCTTTGAATTAATTAAAGTACCATCTATATCTGAAAAAATTAAATTTCCCATTTTTTCTCCTATCGAGCTTCATAAATTAATACCGATTTACCCTCATTTTACCGATTAAAGTATTAACAGGTCAATTTGTTCATAAATGTAACTATTAATAAATTATGCTTACTTTGCCTAATTATAGCTAGTATTATTCGTGTTTGCATTATTTTAAATGAATGGTAAACTAGAATAGTCGTTAGTTGACTTAAAACACGAACAATATATTTGGGAGAGGTTAGATGAATTTTATAAAGAGTTATTTTCAACTCGATAAGTACAAAACCAATGTTAAAATTGAGTTTCTTGCTGGGTTAACAACTTTTATCAGCATGTCATACATTTTATTTGTTAACCCAAGTGTCTTGGGAGCTAGTGGCATGGATAAAGGGGCAGTTTTTACAGCCACTGCTTTAGCCAGTGCTTTAGGTACTGCTATTATGGGTATCGTTGCTAACTATCCTATTGGAGAGGCTCCTGCCCTTGGTATTAATGCGTTTTTTGCTTATACCGTTTGTGTAGGTATGCATGTTTCATGGGAAACAGCCTTAGCCGCTGTCTTTGTTGCCTCTATTATCTTCATTTTAATTACTATGTTTAAGTTAAGGGAGAAAATTATCAATGCTATCCCTGCTGACTTAAAATTCGCAATTTCTTCCGGAATTGGCCTGTTCATCGCATTTTTGGGAATGCAAGATGGCGGCTTAATTGTAGCAAACAAATCAACATTGGTCGGTTTGGGTTCACTTCATGATCCGGCTGTCTGGATTACTATTTTCGGCCTTATTGTTACTGTTGTTTTAATGATTTTAAATGTACCGGGAGCTATTTTTATTGGTATGATCTTAGCAGCTATTTTTGGTGTAGTTACAGGACAAATCCCTTTACCAACTAAAATAGTTTCAGTAGCACCAAGTATTGCTCCATCATTTGGCCAAGCAATTTTCCATGTTAAAGATATTAATACTCTACAAATGTGGGTTGTGGTACTTACCTTCCTTTTAGTAACTTTCTTTGACACTGCCGGTACTTTAATTGGCTTAGCTCAACAAGCTGGCTTTATGAAAGACAACAAAATGCCACGTGTAGGTAAAGCTCTGGCATCAGATTCAACTGCTATGATGGTTGGCTCCGTTTTAGGAACTTCACCAGTCGGTGCTTTTGTTGAATCAAGTGCCGGTATTGCTGTTGGCGGCCGGACTGGTTTAACTGCCGTCTTTGTGGCTATTTTCTTCTTAATATCAATGATATTCAGTCCCCTGCTAGGTTTGTTTACCACACATGTTACAGCGCCAGCATTAATTATTGTTGGCGTTCTGATGGCACAAAACACAGCACATATTCAATGGGACAAGATGGAAATTGCAGTTCCTGCTTTTCTAATTTTAATTGGTATGCCTTTAACCTATTCAATATCCGATGGTTTGGCTTTAGGGTTAATAACCTACCCTATATGCATGGTTGCCGCCAAGAGAGTTAAAGAAATTACACCAATGATGTGGATTCTTTTCTTCGTCTTTATTGTCTTTCTATGGGTACTAAATTTCTAAGACTTACTAATTGTTAAAAAAATATAATATGATAAACTAAGCAAATATATTGATGTCAATCGTACTCATATATTTGCTTTTTATTTTGGAAGAGGTTTTTATGAAAATAATAGATTACAAAAAATTTATATTGCCATTATTGTTTGGCCTTATATTCTGGCTTACGACGCCAATTCGTCCAGCCGGAGTATCAGTTCAAGCCTGGCATATGCTGGCAATATTTATTGGAACAATTATCGGCTGTATCACATTACCAATAGCAATCAGCGGTGTCACTTTAATTGGCTTTACTTTAACCATTTGTCTTGGGCTTGCACCACTTGCAGACAAAATTGTTAACGGAAAAGTAATCGAAAAGGGAGCCATTAATGCATTTGCTAATTCATCTGCCTGGCTAATAGTTATGGCTTTTATGATTTCGCGAGGTATCGTAAAAACCGGCTTGGGGCAAAGAATTGCTTTGTATTTTGTTAAGTGGTTTGGTCATAAGTCCTTAGGTTTGGGTTACGCAATAGGAGCTATCGATTTAATTATCCCCTGCAACTCCTTCAAATGGTGCAAGAGCAGGTGGTGTAGTATATCCATTAATTCAATCTTTAGCCAATACTTTTGGATCAAAACCTAATGATCCATCACGTAGAAAGATGGGAGCTTACCTAACTTTTATTGAATTTCAAGTTAATATCATAACTTCGTCATTATTTATGACCGCATGTGCGCCTAACCTAATTGCCGTTGCGCTAGCTGGTAAGGCTGGAGTAACTCTTAGCTGGATGCCGTGGCTAATGGCCAGCATTGTACCTGCAGCAATTTGTTTAATTGTGGTGCCATATTTTGTTTACAAACTTTATCCACCAGAAATTAAAGAAACTCCTAACGCTAAAGAATGGGCTGATGAAGAATTAGCAAAAATGGGAAAGCTTACGTTATCTGAAAAATTAATGGCAGCCATTTTCGCAATTACTTTAGTGCTCTGGATGCTTTCCAGCACTTTAGGAATTGATGCTACATTAATTGCCTTCATTTCCGTTTCCCTTTTGTTACTTACTGGTGTATTAACACCTAAAGACTTGCTAAGTGAAACTGGTGCCTGGAATATCTTGATCTGGTTGTCAATTTTAGTATTCATGGCTGAAAAGCTTACTCAGTTTGGCTTGATTGGCTGGATATCAAGTAGCATTTCTAATGCAATGAAAGGCCTCAACTGGTTAATAGTTTTAGTAGTTCTAGCATTAGTCTTATTCTATACCCACTACTTATTTGCCAGTGCTACAGCTCATAATTCGGCAATGTATCTGCCATTATTAACTGTAGCAATTTCTGCCGGTGCACCAAAATTACTGGCAGCCCAATTTCTAGCTCTATTTTCAGCAATCATGGGATCAACTACTCATTATTCCAGTCCTGCTGCATCTGTTTTAGCTTCTTCGGGTTATGTAAAACAAGATGAATGGTGGAAATTGAGTTTTATATTTGGTATTTTTTATATCTTAGTTTACGGCATTATCGGATTAGCTTGGATGAAACTAATCGGTATGTGGTAATCATGCAAAGCAAATCTACTTTTAGATTTGCTTTTTTATTTCCTGGGAAATAATTTTGCATTACCTAGTCTATTTAACCCAATAAGTTATATACTAGATATATTAGTTCTTTATAATTTTAATATTTTTAGGAGGAAAAATGACGACACTAGATAAAGTCTTTCATTTAAACGATGCTCATACCACTGTCAAACGTGAGTTAATTGCTGCATTAACCACTTTTGTCAGTCTCTCCTACATCCTTTTTGTTAACCCAAACATTTTGCACGCAGCCGGTATTGATAAAGGGGCAGCATTTACAGTTACTGCAATTTCGATTGCAATTGGCTGCTTTATTATGGGTCTAGTAGCTAATTACCCCGTTGCTCTAGCTCCAACATTAGGTAGCGCAGCCTTTTTCGCTTACAATGTCTGCGGAGGAATGCATATTAACTGGCAAACTGCCTTAGCTGCTGTTTTAGTTGCATCTATTTTATTCATTTTAATAACTATTTTGAAGTTGCGTGAAATAGTAGTTGATACTATTCCACAAGATCTGAAATATGCTATTTCTGCTGGTATCGGCTTATTTATCGCCTTTATCGGTCTGCAAAATGGCAAGTTAATTGTCAATAGTGATTCCAATTTAGTTACCTTAGGCAAGTTTAATTCACCAGCTGTTTGGATTACTCTTTTTGGATTGACCCTCACCGTAATTTTAATGGCAATGAATGTACCAGGATCAATTTTTATTGGTATGGTCATTACAGCTGTTTTGGGGGTTATTATTGGACAAGTTGCTGTTCCCAAAGGTATTATTGCGAGTGCTCCAAGTATTGCTCCGACATTTGGGCAAGCTGTATTTCACTTAAAAGATATTAATACCCCACAACTATTCATGGTTGTTTTAACATTCCTACTTGTTACGTTTTTTGATACAGCAGGTACATTGATTGGAATGACTGAACAGGCTGGCATGGTAGATAAAAATGGTAAAATTCCACGAATTGGAAAAGCTTTCGTTTCCGACTCTTTAGCAATGGTCGAGGGTGCTGTCTTAGGTACTGCGCCACTGGGAACTTCTGTAGAATCAAGTGCAGGAATTGCTATGGGTGGACGTACTGGTTTAACGGCAATTTTCGTAGGAATTTTCTTCCTAATATCAATGATTTTCAGTCCACTTCTGGCGGTTATTCCCACCACTGTTACTGCACCAGCACTAATTATCGTTGGCGTACTCATGGCAGGAAACTTGAAAAAAATCAATTGGGACAAATTTGAGATTGCTTTCCCAGCATTTTTAACGGTAGTTGGTATGCCATTGACTTACAGCATTTCTGACGGCTTGGCACTCGGCATGATAGCCTACCCGATTACCATGATTGCTTCTAAGCAAGCTAAAAAAGTTTCACCAATGATGTATATCCTATTAGTAATATTTGTTATCTTTTTCTTGATTACAAATATGTAAAGATATTAGTTTAATTACAAAAGATCACTTCAGTTTGAAGTGATTTTTTGTTTGTAATCATTCAGAAATCCACTTTACTTTTTAGTTATTTAATACTAAAATTCAGAAATAAAATTTTAAATTACCACTAATGGAAGGGAATTATTTTGCATAATACTAAAGAAAAATCAATCAATCATTACACTGGTACTATTACTTTCTTTTTTATTGCTTTACTAACAAGCTTTAATTCTGGCTTTTTCCCTTATTCCATTACTGGCAGGCTCTGCGCCATTTTGTGGCTAGTCACATTCAGTCTCTTAATTTTTGCCTTTGAATATTTGATCAATCATATTAATGTCGAAAATAAAGGCATAGCAAAAGCAGCAGTAAATTCCAGTATCTGGCTTTTAGCAGCCTTGGTTTTGGTACTATTCAGCGTGCTTTTTCAAAAATAAATTTTAGCTATCAATTTCTTCTTTAATCATTTTACCTGGCCTTTTTTGCACGAACCAGCAAAATTTGTTATGTTAAGTAGCGGTTATTCCCTTAAATAGTGAAAGGAAGTAGTTAAATAGAGTGGAGAATGAATTTTCAGTCTATTATTATGAAAGAAAAAAAGAAAAAATTAATTAAAAAAGATTATAAAAAAGCGCCTCTCTCAAAAGTGCACTTGCGTGTAATGACAGCAATTGCCCTAGGCCAATTTACCTGTGGCTTTGCACTAGGAATAACGGGTGTGGCTATGAGTAACGCTACCAAGTACATTCAAATTAGTGACATGTGGACTGGATTAATAGGAGCTGGCGGCTTGATTGGCCTTTCTAGCAGTGCCCTTATTGGTCGTATATCTGATAAAATCGGCCGCAGTCAATTACTGATGAGCAATATGTATGTGCTAGCCGTTCTTTCGCTTCTTCATCCGCTGACAACCAGCCTTTCTTTAACATTTTTAATTAGAATCGGTATCGGGCTAATGATGGCAATTGATTATACAGCTGGAAATGCTCTATTAACAGAATGGCTACCTAAAGGTGAAGATAGCAAGCGCCAGAGTCACTTATTAGTCTACTGGGTTTTAGGGTTTATTGCTTCGTATTTAACTGGGACTTATCTTGAAGGCTATGGAGCCCACACCTGGCAAATCATTTTAGCAGCAGGCGCTGTCCCGGCATTATTTACTGCACTTTTTCGCAGCTTATTTCCATTACCACCATCTCCTGGATGGTTAGCCAGTAAAGGTAAAATTAAAGCAGCTAATAGACTAATCGGCAGAATACTAGGCCGTAAATGGGGTATTTCTCGCCACTTTAAACGTCCTAAAAAATCTGGGCAAACTTCATGGACCATTCTTTTCAGTAAAAAATATTTACGCAGCACTTTAGTAGGAGGCAGCTTTTACGCGTGCCAAACCTTTGCATTTTTTGGGATTAGTATTTTCTTGCCTATTTTGTTACAAAGCATGAACATCAGTAATTCTAAAATTTCAGGAGATCTATACAATATCAGCATGCTGGTTGGAATATTCTTGGGAATTTACTTGTTTAACCATCTCAGCCGTCGCCTCTTTTTAATCAGTAATTTTTTATTATCTGCAATATTAATAGGCACTTTAGCATTAATGCCTCATGCTTCTTCCGTAGTTAAAATAGTGATCTTTTCAATTTTTGCAGTTATTTTGTCCTCTGGCCTAGTACTTGATTACCCCTATCCTACCGAATTATTTGATACTAAAGTACAGGCTAGTGGCGTAGGAACCTGTATCACAATCAGTCGTATTGGTGCAGCCGCTGGTACATTTTTATTGCCAATTCTAACAGAAAGCGGGGGTCCTGCTTTAGCAATGTTGGTTTGCGCATGTGTTCTTCTCGCCGCTTTCTTCATTTGCCTAATTTGGGCGCCAGAAACTGCGCCAAAATACCAAAAGAAAATAAAATAAACTGGGCAATAATCTCATAAATTACATTTGGCGTTACCTTTGACTGCAAAGAATATAACCAGTCAGAATGATTAATCCTCCCGTTCTTTTTTATTATTACAATCTTTGCATAATTTTTGCCCTTTAGAGTGCGCAAAGAAAATAGCATCATTTTTGACAGCGCTTGCATAGATGATTAATTTAATGTATATTACAGGTATAATAAAGTCCCATAAGTTAACAAAAATGTGTGAGCTTCAAAGGACTTTTATGGTCGAACGCATAATATTTTAGTTAAGTAACATAATTTTTGGTGTAGTTAGTGAAAATTGACTACACCTTTTTTATTAATGGAGGGGTTAACCATGAAGAAGACGGTAACGACCTGCTTAGCCATTATTACCTGCCTGGCTTACTTAATAATTGTCAATTTTTATCAATCAAGGGATTACGATCAGGTAGCACGAATGGGGCAGACCAATAATTCTTTCCAGGTGTACCTGCAACACAGTCCGGTTGCTCCAAATGATCAATTAGCCTTTTTCAGGTATTTAGCACGACACGATGATCTGTCAATAATTTTGACAAGCAAGGGCGAAAATAATACCGTAGAAAAATCTGTGATCGCTAGTAGTTCAACTTTTCCTGCTAGTTCTTTTCGTCTCAGTCACCGATTGAACCGATTAGATAAATACGCTGCTGTTAAAGGTGTAATCAAG
>NZ_CALYQV010000044.1 GCF_945290125.1 uncultured Lactobacillus sp.
CAATTGATGATGCATACAAACAAAGCTACCAAGATATCGAAAGCGCTGTAGCAAGTGCCGACATTCCAGAAGATGCTGATATTGGGCAAAACATTGATAGTCTGTTAGCTAAGCCTGAAACTGGCACTGAACCAGAATGGTTCAATGATGAACAAAATAATGCTCTTAAGGGCGCTGAAGGAGTAACGATGCATTCAGTAAATTAAAGGACAAGTTGAAAGATAAGCTGTCACCAGAATTGCTAGATCGTATTGACGAGCAAATTAAAGCTATTACTAATGCTACTGATATCCAGACTACCAGCGCTGCTTATGATGAGGCTATGACCATCATTAACAAGGAAAATGCCAAAGCTGATATTGATGAGAAAGCTGCAAAAGTAACTGCAGAAATCGATAGCAACGATAAATTAGCTGCTGAGACAAAGAACAGGCTTAAACAGCAAATTAAAAATGATAGCCAGAAAGCCAAGGATAAAATTGATGCTGTTAATGCTCCTAAAGGTGATACTTCCAAGAAGAAAGAACAGATTGAAAAAATCAAAGATACTGCTAAAGCCGATATCACTAGTGCTGGTAATGCCGCTAAGAATGAATCTATTAGTTCGCTTAGAGCAGACGCAAACAATGAATTAGCTGCTAAATATCAAAAAGCGGTTGCCGAACTAAAAGAAAACTTGGCGAAAATGCTGACACCACCAATGTTGATAAGGCATACCACGAACACTCACAGATAAATGGTGACTCAATTGAAGATATCACTGCAGCTAAGATTGCAGCTGAAAAAGAAATAGCTAAGGGATCAGTAGCTGACACTGCTGCCAACGCTAAAAACCAAGTTGATAAATTAAAGCATCAAGATGGCAGCGATTATACTGATACCGAAAAGCAGGCAATTAAAGATTACATTGATCAAAAAGCGGCTGAGGTCAACAACAATCATACTGGCACCATAGATCAGGCTCAAGATTCTGCTGGCGTAGAAAAAGCCAGAAAAGAAGCTGTCGAGCAAATAAACAATATCATTGTTGCTGATAGTAAGGAACTGGATGATATTTTAAATAGCAGCATTACAGTGCTAAAAGAAAGACTAAAAGCTGCCTATGATTCATCTGTTAAACTTCTCAAAGACAGATTCAAAGATAAAGCAGATACGACCAGCATTGATAAAGCATATGAAAGTGCCAAAGATGCTCTCAATAATTCTGCTAACGCAGATAAGCTGGCCGCAACGGAGTTAACTGGAGAAAAAGAAATAGCTGCTGGGGCACTGGTAGAAGCACAAAAAGCAGCTACCAGTGAAATTCAGTCATCCAGCAAATACACAGAACAGGAAAAGAAAGCTATTATTAACCAAATTGATGCAGATATGACCAAAGCAAACGATACTATCACACAGCCTGAGGTGAATGACAGTGAAACAATTGCCAAATTACGTGATGATGCTATTAAGCAAATGTATCTTAATGCTACGGATTCTGCCACTATTGACCATATTCTTCATGATATTAATCACGAAAATGATCATAGCTCTATCAGTCATTTTATTCCTGCCCCAACTGACAATAAGCCTGTTCACACTGCTAACAAGGAAGAAAATGAGTCTAAACTTGATTTAACCAGTAGTGAAGAATTAACTTTAATGCACAACGCTTACCTTTACGACGAAACTGGCAAACGTGCTAATAAGATTATTCTTGGTGCCGGCTCAATCATTACTTCATACGGCATCAAAGAGATTAACGGGCAGAGCTATTACGTCTTGGTTGATAAAGGCAATAAGAATAAAATTTACTATGTTGCTCGAGGTAATGTTGTCCCTACTAGTCAGAAATTAAGACATAATGCTTATGTTTATAATAAACACGGCAATCGTGTAAAGAAAGCCGGTGTGTTAAAGAAAGGTAACGACATAAAGACCTATGGCAATGCAGTCACAATTCGGGGTAAAAAATATTACATTATTGCCCAAAACCGCTTTGTTAAGGCCGCAAATATTGCTTTTCAAAAAGCCGCTAGTGCAGCTCCGATCAACAAAATCGTAACGGAAAATGCGCAATTAGCAGCTGAAAAAACTATTATGCACAATTCATTTCTATATGACCAAAACGGTAAACGTGCTAATAAACTAATAATTCTTGCAGGCTCGATTATCAAAAATATTAACAAGCAGGTAATTAATGGCCAGTCATTCTATAAATTAGAAGATGGTTTATATATTGCTGCTGCTAACATTGATGCTAAAAGGCTTAAATTAAGGCATAGTGCTTATGTTTACAGCCAACATGGTAATCGAATTAGCAAAAAAGTTTTAAGGAAACAGCAAGTAATTAAAACTTATGGCAGTCCTGTCAAAATTAACCACGAAAAATACTTTATTATTGCTAAAAACTTTATTATTGCTAAAAATAAGTTTGTTAAAGAAACTAATTTTAAAATAATTAGGTGTAGCTTACTAAAATAGCTCTTGAGTTTAAAGAACTCAGGAGCTATTTTTTAGTTATTATGCATAATTGAATAGAGCTGAAAATTAATTTCAGCTCTATTTTATATTTATTTCCAGTTAGGATCGTTAGACAGGGGCAATTTATGCCAGTAATCAGGCTTATTTACCTGTCGGCCACGCGCAATCGCCATATCGTATTTAGCTACATCTTTAGTAATTGTTGAATCTGCTGCTACAAAAGCATGATCAGCGATATTAACCGGTGCCACTAAAGTAGCACCTGAACCAATAAATGCATGATCACCAACATTAGTGTGATTTTTTTTAACACCATCATAATTGGCAAAGATAGTACCACAACCAACATTAACATCTTTACCTAATGTGGCATCACCAACATAAGTTAAATGACCAACTTTAGAGTTTTCTCCAATCTCGGCATTTTTAATTTCTACAAAATTGCCGATGTGGGCTCCCTTTTTAATAATAGCCTGTGGCCGCAAATGCGAGTTTGGCCCAACATCTGAAAAATCATCCATTTCCGCTTGCTCAAGCGTGGATGAAGTAACAGTGACATTATTGCCAATTTTTGAACCTACAATTCTTGATCCAGAGGTAATTACACAATTATTGCCAATCTCGGTATTACCTTTGATAACTACATTACCCTCAATTATAGTATCACAACTTATTTTAACATCCAAATCTACATATGCCGTCTCTGGATCAATAAAAGTAACACCGTTAGCCATGTGCTTTTCATTGATTCTCTTCTGCATAGTTTTAGTAGCCTGCGCTAATGCCATGCGATCATTGACCCCAAGGCTTTCACTGAAATCGGGCATTCTATATGCACCAATTCTTTCACCTTGATTGCGCAATATTTCCAATACATCAGTTAAATAGTATTCTCCTTGTGCATTATGATTGTTAACCTGCTTTAATGCGCTAAATAGTTTTTGATTGTCAAAGCAAAAAACACCAGTATTAATTTCGTCAGTTTCCAATTCTTCTGCTGTGCCATCTTTTTGCTCAACTATTCTTAAGACGTTATCCTGGTCATCCCTTATAATACGGCCATAACCAAAAGGATTAGGTGCTTGGGCAGTTAAAACTGTAGCTGCATTGCCCTTACTTTGGTGGTAATCAAATAATTTTTGAAAAGTTTGACTCGTAAATAATGGCGTATCGCCAGTAATTACTAGAGTAGCACCATTTTCCGCTGCCAACTTATTCGCAGCAGTTAAAACAGCATCACCAGTGCCAAGTTGTTTTTTCTGTAGCACAAACTCAGATTTACCGGCAAGGACTTTTTTAACTTCTTCAGCGCCATTACCAACAATCGTAACTATTTTATCCGGTTCAGTGGCCTGAGCAGCTTCGACCACATATTCAACCATTGTTTTCCCACATATTTTGTTCAAAACTTTGCATGATTTTGACTTCATACGTGTTCCTTTGCCAGCCGCTAGAACAATTACAAACTTTTTCATAGATTTTCAGCCTCTTTTATATTCTTAAATTACTATTTACATTTTATTATACTGTCTGAAAAACTAAAAGTTGCCAAAATCTGTATGAGCAATCAATGAACCCGGCTCCGCCATGATAACTTTCCTCTTATCATCTATTTTTTTAATTTTTACTAAAGAAAGATGACCTTCAATTAGTTTAACATCGTCAAAGTCTGCTTCACATAAAACGCAAATGCCAGCAATGTTGCCATTAAATTCTTTTACCAGTTGCTGCATTCCCGTCAATGTACCGCCAGCCATCATATAATCATCTATCAGCAGTACATTTGAATTTTCTTTTAACACCCTTGTGGGCAACTCCATTTTAGAAACTCGATCAAGTGAAGAAGAAATATAATTTACCGAAACTGTTGCTCCCTCAGTTACTTTCGAGCGCTTACGAGCAATGATAAACGGTACATTTAAATAGCGTGCGACCGCCTGAGCCAAAGCAATGCCCTTGGTTTCGATAGTCATCACAATATCAATATTAGAATATGCATACCTGGTAGCAATCAATTTACCAATCTTTTCCAGGTCTTGTGGGTTACCAATAATATCAGACAGGTAAACGAATCCTCCAGCTAAAATACGGTCAGGATCCTCAATGCGACTGGCCAATTCATTTAAATATTTTTGCGCATGCTTTTTACCCCAAAAAGGAATATAACGCACACCCCCAGCTGCACCTGCGACAGTTTCTAAAATTCCGTCTTGATTACTTGCTAAAGTGTGCTTCAAGATTGCCAGGTCTTCAGAAATTGAAGATTTGGCTGCACCATATCTTTTTGCAAAAAATGGCAGCGGAATTAAGTCATGTGGTCGTTCCATTAAATATTTAGTCATATCAACTAATCTCTCTGAACGTTTCATAGAAATTACCTCCTATTGTTTGTCTTTTGCCAGTTACTACTATACACTCAACCATAAAAAAAGGCACTAACATTTTACCAAATGTTATTGCCAAAAAGTAATCTTAAGATGACGCCTTAATCTTATTGCACAGCGTTATCAAATTTTAATGTAATATTTTTGGTTAACAAATCTGTGTAACTATAAGAAACATGTTCAAAGTTATTTGAATCCTGGTCTAAATCAACTACAAAAACTGCCGGAAAAGTGTTCTTCAAAATTCCACGTCTTTTAGTTACTTTCTTACGTCCAGCTCTTGCAACTACAGTTAATGAATCACCTAAATGTGAATCAAGCTTACTCTTAATGGTCATAATAGATGTTGGCAATGAAAACAACTCCTTTGGGTTGTATTGTACCACTTTATTATTATTTTTTCAATTCTTTTTAAAAACTACCCCAGAATATTTTCGTCAATTTTTAACCGGCACACTGTGTGCAATTTCAACAAATTGTTCTAGTGTCAGTTGTTCTGGACGAATTCGTGAATCGACACCCAAAGATTTAATCAAAGCCAAGCGTTGTTTTTCATCTGGCAGAAGAACTTTTAAGTTATTATTTAATGTTTTACGTCTTTGAGCAAAACACATTTTTACTATCCGGTTAAAGTGTTCAAGGTTATCTATATCAGATTTATTCACTGCCACTAAAGGTTTTAAAACTACGACGCTTGAGTCAACCTTGGGCTGGGGTATAAATGAGCTGCTTTTAACAGTCATATAAGGCTGCACACTCATTTCGGCTTGAACCGCGATTGTTAAAGGCCCATATTCCTTTGTTCCGACATGGGCATGCAAACGGTCTGCCACTTCTTTTTGCATCATCAAGGTTAAACTGGTAAATTTCAGTTGAGAATTATTAAGAAAGAAAATGATTGGAGTTGTAATGTAATAAGGTAAATTGGCAACAACTTTGATCGGTTTATCTAAATCAAAAAAGTCAACTAGATCGACTGCAAAATCAGCCTTTAAAATATCTTTCATTTTTAATTTAAAGCATTGATCCAAAGGTTTACCATTTATTTTTGCGGGTAGTTCATTATGCAACACTTCTGGGAGATTTTCATCAACTTCATAAGCAAAAACTTTAGCTCCGGCGTTGAGCAGTTGCTCAGTCAAAGAACCAATTCCTGGCCCAATTTCAATCACCTGATCACCGGGTTTAATTGCAGCAGCTTGAACTATACCTTGAAGTACATCCAAGTCAACCAAAAAATTTTGACCCAAGCTTTTCTTAGCTTTCATAAAATAGCGGTTTATAATTGCTTGAGTTCTAACTGGAGAGCCAATAGGAATCTCAGTGTTCATTTTTAACCTCCTTGACAGCCCGTGTAAGTTCCACAAGTGAAATACCAAAAGTCTGTAAACGTTGGTAGAATTGTTTACCATTGCCATAGCCAACGCGCAGCTTAATCCCAACTTGCTCCCGCAATTTGCGTGAATTAGGACCACTGGCTAAACCCAGTTCCTGGTATTTTTTCCTAGTCAAATCACTGTTGGGCAACTTCTTTTCATGTAAAGCACTTAATGCTTTTACCAGAGCTTCTTTTGATGCATGTTCGACGCCAAGTGAACCCTTTTTATGAGGCTCACCCTCTTTACGTGTTATAAAAGCCTGTTTAGCGGTTGGCACTGCTTTAGTAACTATACGTCTTATTCGCTCGCCATTTAAATCTGGATCTGTCAGGACAATAATTTCTCTTTTATGAGCTAGTTCCTGCAACTCAGTAAGCACTGTATCAGGAACATCAGAACCATTTGTTTCAATAGTTTCAATTCCGGGGAAAAACTGCTTAAGGCGAATAGTATCGTCTTTTCCCTCAACGACAACAACGGCATTAAATTGTTTTTTAGTTAAGACCATAGACCCTCATCGTATTCGCATATGTTGCCTGAGCAACTTTTTCTAACGGAAGATCCTTTAATTCCGCAATAGCACGAGCTACGTAATAAACATTACCCGGTTCATTTTGCCGGCCGCGATATGGTTTAGGAGTTAAATATGGAGCATCAGTTTCCACCAACAATCGCTCTAAAGGTGTCTTTCTGGCCGCTTCATGTACTTCGGTTGCTTTAGTAAATGAAACAACACCAGAATAAGAAAAATATACATTTAAATCCAAGAATTTAGTCAGCCATGAAACATCACCATTAAAGCTGTGCAAAATTGCACCGTACTCTAAATTACTGTTTTTTAATATCTGATAGCAATCGCCAAAAGCATCCCTCGTATGAATATCAACCGGTTTTTTCAATTCATGGGCCAGTTCAACCTGTCTGGCAAAAACCTCTCTTTGTTTGTCACGCGGAGATTCATCCCAATAGTAATCTAGTCCTACTTCACCTAAGGCCACTACCCCAGGAAGTTGCAGTTGTTCAATTAGCAAGTCTTCTGCTTTTTGGTTATAATCTTTGGCCACGTCAGGACAATAACCCACCATCGCAGAGACTTGAGTAAAACGCTGGCTTAAATCAATCGCGCGTTTGTTAAATTCAGGATCCTGTCCTGCACAAATTATTTTGGTCACACCCAATTTTTGTGCCCGATCAAGGTAAAACTTTTCTTTACCCCGAAAGGATTCATCTTGTAAATGAGTATGGTTATCAATTAATTCCATTAACTTAATTGCGCCCCAACTGCATGTTCATCACCAACCAAGGCTAATTTAACTTCTCCATTTTTCTCACTGGACAAAAGCATACCTTGACTCAAATGACCTAACATCTTGCGTGGCTTAAGGTTGGTTACTGCCAAAACCTTTTTGCCAAGTAATTCACTGGCATTAGGATAATATTGCCTAATACCACTTAAAATCTGTCTTTCATCACCATTACCAAAGTCCATTTGGAACTGGAGCAATTTCTTAGAACCTTGAACCGGCTCAACAGATAAAATTTTACCGACTTGAATTTTGACCTTAGCAAAATCGTCTATGGATATTTCCTTATCCTTACCTTGTTCGCTGCGGCTTTCCTTCTTTGGCTTAGCTTTAGCCATCTCGTCTTTAATGTATTTAATTTCCTCTTTAGGTTCAACTCGTGGAAAAATTGGTTTAGGATCGCTGATAACCTTAGTCTTCCAAGCGCAGTTACCAAATTCAAGTTGCTTGTGCTCATCATTGTCCCAGTCAAGACCTAATTGTCTGAACATTTCTACTGGAGTCCTGGTCATAATTGGAGCAATTAACAAAGCAATGATACGTAGGCTTTCTGCCAGGTTTGACATTACACGCGCTACATCTGCAGCTTTACTCTCCTTATTTAATTTCCAAGGCATAGTTTCATCAATATACTTATTAGCACGATTAATAAACTTCCAGATATCTTCAATTGCCTGGGTAAAGTGCAAAGTATCCATTTCTTTTTTGTAGTTGGCAATAACGTCTACCGCCATTTGAGCTAAATCCTTGCCTAAGTTATCCTGCTCTTGGGCAACTGGTTCAACTTTTCCGTTTTGATATTGATTGATCATGGAAACAGTTCTGTTGAGCAGGTTGCCTAAGTCGTTAGCCAAGTCATAGTTAACGCGCTCAACGAAATCTTCTGGCGTAAAGACACCATCAGAGCCAAATGGCAAAGCACGCATTAAGTAGTAACGCAATGCATCCACGCCATAACGGTTAATAATAGATTCAGGATAAACCGCGTTACCTTTCGACTTGGACATCTTGCCGTCCTTCATCAAAACCCAGCCGTGACCAATGACATGCTTAGGTAATGGCAAACCTAAAGCCATCAACATAATCGGCCAGTATATGGTGTGGAAACGAACAATTTCTTTACCTACCAAGTGAATATCAGCCGGCCAGTATTTTTTAAATAAAGAATCATCATCTGAGCCATAGCCCAATGCAGTAATATAGTTAGATAAAGCATCTATCCAAACATAAACAACATGTTTAGGATCACTTGGAACAGGAATACCCCAGGAAACAGTCGTTCTGGTAACAGATAAATCTTCCAGACCAGGCTTTATGAAATTGTTGACCATTTCCTTTTCGCGAGAATGAGGCAAAATAAAATCAGGATGATCTTGGTAGTACTGATAAAGCCTGTCTGCGTATTTACTCATCTTGAAAAAGTATGATGGTTCTTTAACCAATTGGACTTCATGACCGGATGGCGCCTTACCACCGATTACATTACCATCATCATCTTTATAAACTTCAGCCAGTTGCGATTCTGTGAAATACTCTTCATCTTCTACAGAATACCAGCCTGTATATTCGCCCAGATAAATATCATCTTGCTTTAACAGCTGCTCAAAAATCTTTTGGACGCCTTTAACGTGTTCTTTATCAGTAGTCCGAATAAATTTATCGTATGAAATATCAAGGCTTTGCCACAACTTTTTATAAATGGCCACCATTTTATCTACAAACTCTTGCGGTTTAACCCCTTGCTTTTCAGCTTTTTGTTCAATTTTTAATCCGTGCTCATCAGTACCAGTTAAAAAGAAAGTGTCGTAGCCTTGGCTGCGCTTGTAGCGTGCCATTACATCAGCTGCGATTGTGGTATAAGCATTACCGATAGTCAATCGACCGGATGGATAGTAGATTGGTGTTGTGATATAAAAAGTTTTTTTATCAGCCATATTCATTTTCTCCTTAATTTTTGCTTAATTATACTATATTATACTACACTAACAAAAAAGCGAATTCCTTACGGAGTTCTCTTTTTTAGTAGATATTTAGTATTCTGTACTTATTTTTAGATTAAAAATTTTTCACTCTTTAAATAGAAATACTTAACAACTGTAGTCAATAATATATATAGAACAAGTATACCGAATACTACCCACATAAATTCAATTGGCATCTTGCCAAAGCCCAGTTTTGTTGCCAAGAATGAAAATGGAATCAAAGTTCCAATTACACCAGCACCAAATGTAGCCAGGGTAACTCCCGGTGCAGCGTGCTGCTTAATAAATGGTAAGCGCGGATCACGCAAAGCGTGAATAACCATTTCCTGAGTCCAAAGTGATTCAATAAACCAGCCAGTGTGAAAAAGAGCGACAAATGCAACCTGTTGTGTTGCTCCCAGGGTGCTGTAATTGCCACCTGTCAATTGTGGGCAGATTACAAAGAATAGCAACGCGAAAGTCAAAATATCGAAGACGGATGAAGTTGGACCAAAGTAAAACATAAATTTAGGCAACTTCTTGGTTGACCATGTTCGTGGTTCTTTTAAGAACTTGTCAGACATATCATCAAATGGCAGAGCCAAGCAACTAGTGCCGTAGAGTAAGTCTAAAACCAAAAGTTGCAGTGGCAGCATTGGCAAGAATGGTAAGAATGAAGAAGCTACCATAATTGATAAAATATTACCAAAATTGGAAGAAAGTGTAATCTTTATATACTTCATAGTATTGCCAAATACTTTTCGACCGATTCTCACGCCTTCTTCTAGTACATTCAAATCTTTATGCAGCAGAATAATATCAGCAGATTCCTTAGCAATATCAACAGCGGTATCAACAGAAATTGAGACATCAGCTGCTTTCATTGCTGGGGCGTCGTTGATACCATCACCCATATAGCCTACAGTATGACCATTTTGCTTTAACAGATTAATAATTTTGGTTTTATCTTCCGGTGATAATTTGACAAAAATATTGCATTCTTCCACCATTTTTGCCAACTCTTCAGGCTTCTTGCCTTCAAGATCTGCACCTGAATAAACTGTATCGACATTTAAACCAACTTGTAAGCCAACAGTTCTGGTAACAGCCTCGTTATCTCCTGTTAAAATTTTAACGTTGATACCATCATACTTTAGACGAGCTAAAGCGTCTTTGGCACTCTCTTTAGGGGGATCAAGGAAAGCAAGATAGCCGCAAAGAATAAGGTCATTTTCATCTTTTACTGAAAATTCTCCGACAGGTGCAGGATTACGTTTGTATCCCAGCATGATCACGCGCAAGCCATCATCATTCATGTCATTTACTTTAGCCATTACTTTTTGCTTACGTTCAGGTGTTAAAGGTAAAATCTGACCGTCAACTTCAAGCTTAGTAGCAACAGCCATCATTTCTTCTGAAGCACCTTTAGTTACTAACAGGTGTTCGCCGTGCTGTTCATCAGCGTTTTCCACCACCACGCTCATGCGCCTTCTGGAAAAGTCAAATGGAATTTCATCAATCTTATTGTAATCACGCTGAATTTCACTGATATCCAGTTCATCCCCAGCAGCTTCAATGATTGCTTTGTCAATTAGGTTTTTCATCCCCGTTTGGTAATTGGAATTAAGATAACCTAACTCTAAAATCCGCGGATTTTCCTGTAAATTTAAATCATAATGACGCTCCAGAACTACTTTGTCTTGAGTCAGCGTCCCGGTTTTATCAGTACATAAAATATCAGCTGAGCCAAAGTTTTGAATTGAATTCACCTTTTTAACAATCGTGCCCTTTTTGGACATTTCGATTGAGCCCTTCACCAGATTGGTAGTTACAATTACAGGTAGCATTTCAGGTGTTAGGCCGACTGCGGTAGCAATTGAAAAGATTAGAGCATTAACCCAATCGCCCTTAGTAATACCATTGATAATGAAAACTAAAGGTGCGATGATGGCAGTCATAATTATTAATAATCTGGAAACATTTTTGATACCAACATCAAAAGTCGTGTTTTTAACATCGTGATGTGAAATATCATGAGCCAATTTGCCGAATATGGTTCTTTCACCAGTCGCAAAAACAATTCCTAAGCCCGAACCGGAAACGATTGTTGTACCTTCATATAAAATATTAGGATAATCCAGATAATCACGGTCCGCCCCGATTTTTGGCTTGGCAGTAGCGATTTTCTCTACCGGATTTGATTCACCATTTAAAGAACTGGAAGAACAAAAGAGGTCCTTACTGGTTAAAAGGCGCATATCTGCCGGTACCATGTCGCCTGCAGCTAACCGAATCACATCACCTACAACCACTTCACTGGTATCAATTTCCTGGTCTTTACCATCGCGAATAATATCTGTAGTAACAGAAACAAGCTTAAGTAAGGAATCCACAGCATTAGATGACCGGACGTTTTGCACAAAGCTGGTTATTCCGGAAATCAAAACCATCGTGACCATAATTGCTACAGTAGTTAGGTCCTTTTCGCCAGCAGGCACAAAAATATAGTCAGTAAATAAAGACAACGTGGCTAAGACCAGCAATACTAAAGTAAAAGGAGTGATGAAGGCTTCCGCCAAAAAGCGGAGTTTAGAATTATGTCTATTTGTAGCAATAGTATTAGAACCATATTCCTCCCGGTTTTTTTCAGCTTGCTCGCTAGTTAAACCATCACTGCTTGCATGCAGTCTTGCTAAAGTCTCTGATCTGCTTTCTTTAGCTATTGCTTTTACCAGTTCTAAGTCTTTATTGCTAGTAGTACCATTTGGTTTTTTCAGCATTTTCCCCACTCTCCTCATCACAGAACTAATTCAAACAAACTAAAAAAGGGCCACCTAGCTAACCGCTTGGCGTCCCTTTTCAACAGGTATTATTATACTCATCGTTCAGTTTTAACACTACGTGACGTAAGCTTGTGCTGCTAGCTATCTGGTTTGCGCCTTATATCGACGAAAACTATTTGACCCGTTGGCATCTCTGGATGTTTCCGGGCGATAGCATTTGTTCACGTAGGAGTCTCACCTAACAGTTTACTTGTTCTTATTTAATTTGCACTGTGAGTTTAATACATAACACATGATAAAGTCAACATTTTTACCTTTTTATGTTCAAATTATTTTTAAAAAAGTAAACTAAGCCGCTGATTACTAGTGCCAAGGCTAAAGCGATAGGTAAAGCCAGCTTATGAGGGTGGGAAAGTTGCGCGCGCTCATCACTGGACAAGTCATATTTATCAAGTGAATATTGGTAACGCTGGTCAATGGTAGTGGCACATGCCCTAAAAACAAAGCGTAATCCTTCATTAAATTTCTTTTTATTATTACTACGCAATTTGTCAGATTGAGACCGAATTATATTTGTCCGGACGTCAGCAGAAAACGCACTGTGGAGATCTTTACTGGAATATATCTGCACGTTACGCTTCTTGTTTTTAGTACCCACAACGATAAAAACTGTCCGTTTATATTTATTTAATTTGGTGGGCGTTAAATGGTCGACCCGGTTCACCGTTTTGACAATGATTTGTGGTTGCTCACTAGTTTGAAGATACCGGTCATTTTTGGCCAAAATCAATTTACTGGTTTCACGCTCGAGCAAATTACTGTTATCTTTGATGTTGGGACTTGAAAAGCCCGTCAGCATCAGAAAAATACCGACTAAAGCCGCAAATAACGCTAATTTAGTTTTCAGCTTCTTCCAACTTATGGGCCAATTGCTCCACATATTGCCGATCGATTTTAATTTGTTCATAAGGAACCCCACAGTCTTTAAAAAGTTTAATCACCAGCGGACTGTCATTGTAATCAAAATAATAATTGATTTTTTTAACTCCAGCCTGCACTATAGCTTTAGCACAATTATAACAGGGAAAGTGTGTAACATAAATTTCAGTATTATCGGTTGAAACACCGTTACGTGCACACTGAATAAGTGAATTCATTTCAGAATGAATTGTCCGCACGCAGTGGCCGTCAATTAATTGATGACCTACATCATCGCAATGAGGCTGTCCCGTAACAGAACCGTTATAACCGGTCCCAATAATACGATTCTCTCTTACTAAAACACTACCAACCAAAGCCCGGTCACATGTTGAACGCTGGGCAATCACTAAGGCCTGCATCATAAAGTACTGTTTCCAGGGTATTCGCTTACGCATTTTTTTACCTCTTGAAATAATTCAAACCGATTGCGTCTCGTACCTCTTGTAAGGTTTGATCAGCTACTTCGTTTGCTTTTTTAGAGCCCTCAATCAGCATATCATAAACAGCAGATATATTCTGTTCGTATTTAGCGCGCCGCTCACGTATTGGGGCCAGTTCTTTTTCCAACACCGTATTTAAGTAACGCTTAATTTTAACGTCACCCAAGCCGCCTTTTTGGTAATCTGCCTTTAATTGCGCTACCTTATCCTTGTCAGGATCAAAAATGTCAAGGTAGGTAAAGACAGTATTGCCCTCTACTTTACCTGGATCTTCAACATGGATGTGCTGGGGATCAGTATACATTGACATTACTTTTTGTTCAACGGTCTTGGCGTCATCAGACAAATAAATAGCATTATTTAAGGATTTGGACATTTTGGCATTACCATCTAGACCCGGCAAGCGTCCCTCACCTTTTTCCGGGAAGTAGCCTTTAGGTTCTACTAAAACATTGCAATTATAGACACGATTAAAAGTCCGCACAATTTCACGTGCTTGTTCTAGCATGGGCTCCTGGTCATCTCCAACTGGTACCAAAGTTGCCTTAAAGGCTGTAATATCAGCCGCCTGTGATACTGGATAATTTAAAAAGCCTACAGGAATAGAATCATTAAAACCTTTTTGCTTGATCTCGGCTTTAACAGTCGGATTACGCTCCAAGCGGCTGACTGTAACTAAGTCCATATAATAGGCTGTCAGTTCAAACAAGGCAGGTATTTGAGATTGAACGAAAACTGTTGAAACTTGAGGATCTATCCCCACTGCCAAATAGTCTAGTGCTACTTGAATTAAACTTTTTTGAATCTTTTCAGGATTACGGGCATTATCAGTTAAAGCCTGGGTATCAGCAATCATGATAAATGGGTGATATTCACCCGAATTTTGCAATTTTACCCTATTCTTTAATGAACCAATGTAATGACCCACATGCAACTTTCCCGTTGGTCGATCACCTGTCAGGATAATTTTCTTTTTCAATTTAGTTTTCCTTCCTTAAATAATTAAAATCTTTTTAATATAATAATTCTACCAAAAATCAAGCAATGATTAAACACGGAGGAAAAAATGTGTAATCAATTTCAACTGCCAAGTTTGGCTGAAATTAAAAAATACTTAGCAAACGACTTAAACTTGCCTTTAATAGAACCCGCAAGTAACTTACCCCAAAATCAGAACATTTTCCCACAAGGAATTGCTCCTGTACTTGTATATTCGGATAATCAATTACAGTTACTGCCTAAATCCTGGGGTTATCCCAGTCCATTCGACCACAAACAAGTGGTTTTTAATGCCCGGGTTGAACGCTTCTTTGAAGAAAAAAGATCAATGTGGGATTCTTCTTTTGCCAAATTTCGCTGCATTATTGTTGCCAAGCAATTTTTTGAATCCAGTCATGAAACCTATCTGGGGGAAAATAACCATAGTTATCACGAACGCTTCAGTTTTAAAAATGCGAATGCCGCACTGACATTAATAGCTGGAATCTATCAAAAAGACCATTTTTCAATGGTAACTACTAAGCCTAACGCGTCCTATGCCCAAATTCATGACCGTATGCCCCTAGTTATTCAAGCAGATGAATTGCGCCAATGGCTGTTTCAAAACTTCTCATCATTAGTTGATCGCAGCCAGTTAAAACTTGATTCTGTCAAAATGCCCCATAGAAAGTAATTACTCTTAAATTTTTCTATCACCTATTATTACGTATTATTACGCAAATAAGGCTAAAACGCGCGAAAATATTAAAAGCTTTAGCTGCATTTTCATCTAGCTAGTTTTTAAAAATCAAAAAACAAAACTTGGTTTCGCAAGCGAAACATGGTAAACTGTT
>NZ_CALYQV010000045.1 GCF_945290125.1 uncultured Lactobacillus sp.
TTAAATTGCACAGTACTAAAACTAATAATTAGCACCACATTTTATAAATTTGGTGCTTTTATTTTGCACTTGACTTTTACGAGAAGTATAAATACCCCCAAAAATTCCTAGTCCCGCTAAAAAAACGTAAATAGGTCTAAATTTAGAGTTAGAAAACTATCACAATTCTTGGGTTCGTATTATTATTCACTGCCTAAACCCTAATTGATCGATAAATTCAAGTAGGCCTAACCAGTTGGTATCTTTTAATTTACTAATCGGTTGATGACTAAAAACACACTTTTTGATTAAACGATATATCTTATACGTATCAACATAAGACTGCTTTTTCCCTTTCCATTTTTTAATTGAATAATTTAGTCACTGTATTCACGCGAATTTATTCTCATACTGACTCGTTACTTTCAAAGCCTTAACCTTTTCACGCTCAATTTCAATTACTAGTGCTAAACAAACTTTGCTACTTGTTCTTCAGCGAAAAGAACGTTAACAATATAAATGTCTAGCGCTTTCATTATCCATTAACCATCCAATCATAAAAATCAGGTAATTTTTAATCCGAGTTTCGTTATCTTTTACCTCAAATGATGCTTTCGTACCTTTCTCTAAACCCACTAACTTACGAATAGCAGCTGGAATAACAATCTGGCCTTTTGTAATACTTTAATAGTTAAAGTATTGTACATGACATCTTCTCTTTACTGCTTTAAGTTGTACGTCTTACTTTTTATTTAAGTTATAAATTGCCGAGCTTATCGCTGAAACCTTACTAAAGTAATGGGGAGTTAGCCTTTTTCGCTCACTGTTTTTTCTTAGACTAATGCGTTTTATTACTAGTTATATTGTATACAAAAAGTGTACCCTTTCCTATCAGCAAAATCAGGAAAGATATACTTTTAATTATTTATTAACACTCTAATACTGAGATTTTCACCTATTTCTTAGTCCGTTTCAGCACCGTTACCGCTTCAACGTGCCACGAGCTATTTCTATTGATTGTACATTATGGATTAATTCCCACGCTAGGCACTTATCTTCGCTAAACAAAAGTATCGTATTTGTTAATTCGCTTTCACAATTTTAATATTACCTTGTTTTAAGAATTAATGTAAGTTCCACATTGTTACTTTATTACGGGAACACATAACTTTCAAAATAAAATTACAGCATTTGTGGAAAATGTAAAATCAATGAACTACTCACTTGGGATTACCCTAAGCCGATTTTCTAAATTCAATTTGTTTACAATATTATCACCATGTGTTTCACTCAATGAATTGCCATAATTCGTAAGTAAGTTATATAAACGAGTTATAGCTTCCTGACGCTTAATCAACTTTTCCTGGTTATTTTTACCAGGGTAATAATAATATTCTATCTTGCAATCGGAGTAATAAAGATTATTTTCGTCAAAGATGGCTTCAAAGTATGAATAATCTGCTACACCTAGAGAATGACCATAAATTGTAATCAAGTCTTCCCCGGCATATCCTGATGAACTTCTAATTTCATTTATCTCATTTTCAATAACTCTGTAAGCTTTAGTAAATGAAACTCTAAGATCAAGTTTGCCATTTTGTGAAATAATACCGTGACTGTCAATACCAAAAATAGGAGCTGGATAATATGGTGTTTTCTCACCATGAGCGATTCCATGAATATTAGACCATGTCTCTAGCCTATTATCATCTGTTTCTTTATCCAGAATGTCTTTAAACCGATCATCTAGCGAATAATTAAAACTCAGGACATCAACTTTGTCACTTTTGAAATTACTATTAGATAGATTATATTTAGAAATATGTTTGTATAACATAATCGCATTATCAATGTATCCACTATTAGTTTGATTCAAGTCGATTTGGTTTGTAATATATTCAGCAAAGATATTTTCAAACTTTTTTAATTCCTTTAAAAGTTCAGCAGTAATTTCTTCAGTCGTATCTCGTCCTGTAAAGGATAAATCATAGACCAACTTTGAAAATAACTTAATACCTTTATCTTCACGCGGACCTATTGAAACATTTTCAGCATAATTCATCTTGTAAGCACCATTTGCATTTAATGCAATAGAAATGACATCAAAGATAAGAGACTCAACATCTTGCCATTCATAATTATTAACGCTCTTGTCTACACAGGCATCTGCAAAAAGAAAGAACAAATCCCACCTAGTAATATCTCTTTTTTCTGAAAAGAATTTCTTTTTGTAACGTTTAAAATAGTCGCAGTCGTTATTATCATTTGAAGAAAAATTAAGCTGACCTCTAATTTTTGAAATAAATGATAAAATTTTACGTCTTCTCCCATCTAAATCATCTTCCAGCTCTTCAATTTGCTTTGTATTCTCTTTATCTGTACAAAATAACGTTTCAAATCTATCCACGAAAAAATCAGAATATGAACTTTTCAATCCACAGTGAATATCAAAGCCATTTCCTATTACAATCAATTGCTTCACTACTTATTCATACCTCCCCATCACTATATCCTTAACTTCTTGCAGGTAGTCATCTGTATATTCAGGAACAAGCAATTGCCCATCAATTGCGTCGAGCATAACTTGTTCCTTATCTTTCAGTTTCTTATAGACCGTACTATCGATAAATCCCATATGAGCAACATCGCCCTTGGTCATCAAATAATAATACCGAGTATATTGATTAGCTGGAAGCCCCAGACGATTAATTCGATCACGCGATTGAAGCATAAAAGTGAGATTGAAGTTATATTCAAAATAAACCGCATCATGCACAGTTTGGTGAAGCGAGATTGATTCACCTAAAGTATTAGGATTTGAAACCAGCACTTGTGCATCGCCCGTTCGAAAGTTATTAATCATCCCTTCGCGGTCTTGCTTAGGGGTTGCACCATAAACTAAAGTAGTCTTGATCCCCATCCCATTAAGGGTATCGGTAATCTTTTGCATGGTACCAACAAACATTCCCCAAACAAGCACTCTTTTGCCTTGACTAACTAACTTATCAATCAAATCAATGCCTATTTCGAACTTAGGAGATTCGACTTTCGCCAGGTCATATTTCTTATAAGCATCTCCACTGCTAGCATTTTCTTTTTCAACAGTAGAAGCTTGTTTATCCCAGATCCCTGAATCGGCATCTACAAGTCCTAACTCTTTATAGTTAATGTTAGTTGCCAGTAATTCTGGATTAGTTGAGGCCTGCAGCAATCTAATGAAAGTAGCTAATGTACCATTTTCAGTTTCATAAATAGCATGAGATAGCAATTGCTGATTCTTTGAAGGTTCCACTACTTTAATAACATCCGGATCTGGTTTTGGTATCCTTAAGTCTTCTTTATTAGTTCGCCAGAAAAATGGCGATAACTTCTTATTCACATCTTCTGGGTCAATACTGTTCAAAGTCGTTAAATCCCAAGCAAAGAATGATGAATATTCATCGGGGTACATCAGATGTAAAAAATTATAGATATCTCTAAAGCCATTCGGAATTGGTGTCCCCGTCAGAACATAGCGATAGTGCGGGGCTTGACTTAAACTCAAAGCAGCCTTTGCCCGTTGACCGCCCACTTCTTTTACTCGGTGAACCTCATCAAAAACCAACATCGTTTTAAAATCCAGCAAATCATTAATAAGGTTTAACTTGTTTTGTAGCGATTCATAATTGATGGTAATCACATCAGCCTGAACCCAATCATGTTTAACTGCACCAGCATTATTGTTATATTTCTTATCTCGCAAGTTTAGATAATGCAGCCGTCGCTTCTGGCCAAATACAGCTTCAAATTCTGTTCGCCAAGCAGCAAAAGCATTCAGTGGCGAAACTACTAAAAGCTTATTAACTTCATTCACGCTTGGACTAGAAAGATAGGCAAAGGTACCATACATCATTGCGGTTTTGCCCGCGCCAGGTACTGAAAAGTTAGCGGCTCGCTTCATAACTGTCATAAAGAAGCTAGCCTTTTCTTGTTCAGGCTTAAGTGACCGTGTAATTTCCTTACTAACCACTTTCTTGAAGTTATCAAACTCTTGTTGCCAACGAGTATCTCCATCTTTGATAGTTAAGCCTGCCTGACTTTGCTCTTTAATGTAGTATTGACGCTGTTGTATAAACTGATCAAACTTATTACTAGTTTGAACCTCAGGCAACCCTTTACGCTGCAGACGCCGATTAAGTTTCTTTACTAATTCGAGCAGTTGAACGTAAGTCAGGTCTTCTTTGAAGGTTTGTTGCTGAGGATCGTCAAAATAAGGTGCAAAAATTGCTAAGCCCCGCTGAGCTGTCTTAGTTTCTAGGGTATGGTGAGCATCATCTATTAATTGAAACAGACCTTCATCATTCTTGATGATAATTGGACTATCTGATTTCATCGCCATACTTGCTAAACAACTCCTTACTTAATTGATTTAAATCACGCATATACTTTTGTAACTCTTTTAGCTGATCTTCACTGACTTCGTTATAACGAAGAGTCCCAATGAGACCGCCATCTTCATTTAAATCATGATAATACTTCACGTTTTGCTTAATATTACGAATAAACTTATCAACAGATTCACTATTACGAGCATTCCGCATATAAGAGTCAAAAGTATCACCTAAAGCTTCAACTGTCTCATTTTCATCCGTTAAACTCTGCATTAAATCTGAAGTATCATGAATTTCATCATCTTGAAGTGAATCTGATAAATCATCGACCATATCCGCAACATCATCATTGAAGTCTTCATTATTTCCACTATTTACAATATTCTTACTATATTCACGAATATGAGTACGTGCAGTATTACCACTAACTCCAACATGAATTTGATAAAGAATCACTCCAAAATATGAATTCATGGTTTCATTCTTACGAACCTGTGATTCTGAATCGTTACCGAAGTTTTTAGAAAGTGATTTACCCATTTCATAAAAAAGTGACCAAACTTTACTTTCCTTAATAATGTTGAAATTACTCTCTGGAGCGCCAATAAATTCGAGGAATTTCTTCATATATACTGCCCCATCATAGTATTTCTTTACTTCAGTATGTCGCATGTGAGAATCAACCGCATAGTCTGCCTGAGTCATAATTGGATCATTGCCACTAGTAGTCTGATAAATGTCCACCGCTAGATCAACTGGATCATAATTTTGCCGTTCTTCGACTCCCATCTGAATGGCTAATTCTAATTTCTTAATCTTAGCCCGTTCAGTAGTATTATCATATGAAAACGGTAAAACAACAGCTTCAAAGTATACTGTTCTTCCAGTTGATTGATGTATATCACGTAGGGCCGTAAATCGACGATTACCATCAACAATCCGCCCATCATCAAGAACATAACCATATACTTGTTGCCCCGACTCTTGAATCGATTTTTCTGTCCGTTTCAGTGCCGATGAATTGTCTTGTTCAATCAACTTAGCAACAAAATTGTTGTATCGTGGATTTTCTTGATCATTTGCTGGATGCAATTCATCCTGATATTGGGAAATACCAGTCGCAATTCGCCCATTTTTGTCATTGTAGTAAAGATACTCTAGGGGAATTTTATAGACATCGAGAGTTTCTGAACTCACCCCGTCAACTTTGATTGGCAGCTTAGGCTTGGCACCCGTTTTTTCCAGTTTTCCTTCCTTAGCTAACTCATTTAATGACAACATCCTAACTCAGCTCCCCATTTTCTAATTTATTAATCAAATCGTGTACTTCTTGTTCACTAGTAGCCATCCGGTAATAAACTCCAGATTCTTTCAACTGATCAAAATACTTCTGTTGAATAATATGAATTTCTTCATCACCTAGACGCATGTTTTCAGCTTTGGTTTCAATAACCAAATAAATTGGCTTATTACCATGTTCAATTTTAAAAATAAAGTCAGGTGTAGTTGTTCCGTTATCAAATCGTGGAATCTTGATAGCTTTCTTTGGTAACTTGCCAAAAACACTAATTCTAGGACCATATGATCGCTTCAAAATTTTTAATTCTGGATCGGCACTATCATAGTAAAGTGGTGGTCGATCATATAAGTATTTTTCATCAGAGGTCGAATCTGACTGATATACACCAAGCACACTAGCTGGAACAGAATCTACAAATTCTTGTTCCTTCGCATTGTAAATCGAAGTTGATGCGGAAAAATTTAATGGTTCATAGCTGTATGAAGTCTTGATACGTTTATTGAACTGATTATTAAAAGTCCGAATTAGATTCTCTAGTGTCTTTTCATTAATGTAATTCGTATTGTTCCTCAGACGCTTGATGGCCTTAATCATCAAATTATTTAGCAAATTGACTGAGAGATCTGTTTGTTGAGCTAATATTTTGAGAAACTTACCGTAGTTCATGGTCAGGTAATCTGTATTATAATCAGCCTGTGTTTCTCTTATAAATGCTGCATTTTTATCAGTGATAACTTCCTGATGAACCATTTGTGGGCGTTGTAAAACAAAAATCTTATTGTCACTGTCATTAAAAACATTGCGAGCAACGATTTCGGCATCCTGATTAACTGATGGGTCAAACTTAATCATCTGCCGCTTAGCTAGCTGCAGCCATAAATTCTTCAATTGCTGCCAATTTTGCTTACGTAGCCTAACTACAGTATTGTCCTTAGAATTCTTATCACGTACCTTATCCCTAGCAACTTTGGTTTGTTGTTCAAGTTCAGGATAAAGTTGACACAAAGCATCGTAGCCAGACATAGTTTGCCCATTGAGTTTAACGTCATCTTTAAATTTATTAGAGCGGGTAATTACGTTATGCTCATCTAAATCATCAAGTAACTGATCTTCATTAAATTGAGGATCAATCTTTTGCTTGGCTTGAACAATCAGCTTAATCATATCATCTGTAAGTTCCTCTTGGTTTAGTTTAATCGGTGAGTCATCGTTAATTTCACCAACTAATTTCTGAGCGAAATCGCGCTCATCATAACCAATTATGAACGAAAGCCGGCTTTGCCATTCATCTTGATTTAATCGGTGGCCAGTTTCGTCAACTGGTAGACGTAGTCCACGGCCAACTTCTTGAATCTTACTGATTTCTGAACCAGAAGTCCTTAGTTTAGCAATAGTAAAAACATTCGGGTTATCCCATCCTTCACGGAGCGTCCATTTGGAAAACAGGAAACGACGAGTCAGCCAGTTTCCATCTTTATCCTTAAAACTAAGTAACTTTTCCTTGTTACTCAAAATATCTTTGACCTCGGCTTGAATGTCAGCATCCGAATTACCACGATCTTCACTAAAGTATCCAGCATATACATCTTGATGTTTGGACTGAAGACTATTTAAAGTAGCTTGCAAGAAAGAGTGATATTCCTTTTCACGTTCGTCAATTGCCAATTCATATTGATCAATCAGCTTATTTAATTTTTTAGTTAAAATTGTTTCAAAGTGTTGAGCCAACCATCCCTTGTTATTATTTTCACCACGAAAGCTTGAAATACTATCAATGAAGAATAAAGATAATGTTTTAATTTTAGGAGCATTGTCTCCTGAATTTGGTCGCAAGAAGTTTTTCTCTTCGGCTTTAAAATGACAATCTAATGCTTGTGAGATAATTTCGTCCTGATAGTTTTGGGTAAAAGTACCAGGAATTAACTTCATATCCTTTGAAAGAGCTAGTCCATTAGATAATTCACAATCTGTTCCACCAGCATAGGTAATATTACCTTCAAAGCCCGGATCAATATCTGCCAGGCTTTCGCCAATACCTAAGGGGGGACAATCATTACCGTTCTTAGAAAGCGTCAACTCTTTAGCTTTAGTCTTTTTAACCTTATATAAATTACTTGCCTTTTCTTCTGGGATATCTGGGTAATCAATATCTATACCCTTGACCAATCCTTGGTTAAAACTGTCAACTGCATCAAGGTTAAACTGTGGTTCTCCACGATAATAATCAATCTTAGTAACTTTATTTTTGCCACGACCACTTGTCGTTTCCGGAAAAGTGGCCCCAAATCGCACTATCAGTTGGGGCTTCATTTCCTCAATATCTTCGTAAAATTTCTTACCACGTGGAAAACGCTGCGGTTCATCAATTATCACCACTGGTCGAGTAGCAGCAATCGCTTTAATTGGCGAAGTTTCTCCACCTAACAGCGTTTGATCATAGTCATCTCGATGCATTGATTTAGAGTGCAGCATACCCTGATTGACCAACAAGACTTCAATTTGGTTAGCATTCTGCCGGGTTGCTTCCACAAATTCTGATAGCTGCGCCGGGAAATTACGACGCCCGGAACGCGCACTAAAATCACCAGAATTAATCACGTTTAATTGAACCCGAGTGTTTTCATAAAATTCACTAAAGTGCTGCTTAGCATAATCACTAGTGATAAAACTACGAGTCCCTTCCTTAATACTAGGGCTTGGTACCGCAATGACAAATTTAAATAGGCCATACTTCTTATGTAGGTCATACATCATCCGCGTATAAACATAGGTCTTCCCAGTACCAGTCTCCATCTTAATATCAATGTTGGCTTTATCATTATAACGATATCTAAGCAAAGGATTCGCATAGATGTAATTGGAATTCGGATCATTGGTTGTAGTATCAATACCCGGAAAAGCTTTATCAATAGCAGCTAAAGCATCAATTTGGTGTTGTAAAGTTTCAAGTTTAATCTTCATAGTATTAGTACCTCTTGATTAAAGTGACTTTACCATCTAACTGCTTTAGACCATTTTCCAGCTCGCGCAGTTCTGCGACATTAAAGGAATAACCAAACAGGACAACAGATTGCACTTCTAATTGGTGAGTACCAAGTTGATTCAGCAACTCTTTAGTTTGATCTGATTTCCAACCTTCATTTATTAAGTAAAGGCGATCATTGTCCACTTTATAGGCTGAATAATTACCAAACTTAACTTTTTCAATGTTGCCATCAAATGAATATCCATCTTTAGCCAACCAGGTAGTTAAGATTGTCTGTTCACCAGTGGCATCTCCACCAATGCCTAAGCTTTTACTGGAGAATCCATCAACCATATCAGTAAACAGGTTAGTATTACTAGGATCAAAGCAATCAATTTCTTCAAGTGTTTGCTTAACTGGCTTAACAACACGGTAATGCTTAAAACTATCATCAAAGTCTTCAGGTAGGGTTAATTCATTGTCTTCGCGAATCTTTTTAGCCGCGCGGCGAATGCGTTCGCGAGCTATCATATCAACCGATGTATACCCGTCTTCAAAGGCAGTACGTCCACCCTTTGTTGGTACTTTTTCACCAGTTTTATTAACATAATAGGTATTCTCTGGCAATTGGACCATAATAAAGCGGCGATGTCCCTGATCTTCAATATTTTGTTGCATCACGGCTTCCGCAGTGGTTGCTGATCCAGCAAAAAAGTCTAGAATTATTGAATCAGAATTTGAATACAGTTGAATTGCTCTCTGAACTAATTTAACTGGCTTAGGATATGCAAAATATTTCTTGCCACCCATTAATTCTTGTAGTTGCTGAGTGGCTTCTTGACTATGTCCAACATCTTTGTAATGCCATACAGTCATTGGAGTAACGCCTGTTTTTCTAAGTTCTGATTTAAATCGTTTCATGCTAGGTACGGCATCGCCATTTTTTCCAAACCAAATACGGTTGTCGGCGAGTCTCTCGCGAAAAGCTTTTTGCGAGAGACTCCAGCTTCTTCCCGCTGGAGGCTCGACCACTCTCCCAGAGGGAGTCGTGACAGGGTAAATATTTGCAGGAATGGCTGGCCCAACAGACAAATCACTAGGTTTCCAAACTCCACGTGGATCATTATCAAGGTTTTGATATCGACTATCTGTTTCACTATTTCTAGTAATGCCATTTGTTTCAATCACATTAGCATCTCTGCCATAAACAAGCATGTAATCATGGCTAGGCGAAAAATTCTTCTTTAAATTGATTGGAGCGTATGCTCTTTCCCAGACTACCTGAGCTAGAAAGTTTGCTTCTCCAAATATCTCATCACAGATTTCCTTCAGATTACTGTCTTCATTATCGTCAATTGAAATAAAAATGACTCCGGTTCGTCTCAATAAATGTTTTGCTAATTGCAGTCTCGGGTACATGAAAGTCAACCACGCAGAATGGCTGGATTTACCTTGGATGCTTTTAAGCCTCGCTAATTGATCATCATCTAAACCAAACATATCTTCAAGCTGATCATCATTGTATTCAAAAGAATCTGGGTAAGCAAAGTCGTCCTGACCAGTGTTATATGGCGGATCAATGTAAATTACATCAATCTTGTTTTGATAAGATGTTTGCAAATGTCGAAGCACTTCCAAATTATCTCCAGTAAAGAACAAGTTTTTACTGTTCTTACCTTCACCTTGATTTTGCTTTTCATCAGGTACAATTACCGTGTGAGGCATCTCCCCAGCTTGCCGGCGCGCATAATCCTTACCAATGAAATCCAATTGGTAACCTTCACTAAGTTCATTAACATTCTTATTTTTCAACTCATTTTTGAATTTATCTATATCAAAGGAACCATTTTTCGTAAAAAATTCAGGTAATTTAGCTTTCAATTCATTTAAGAATGCTGTATTTGGCTGAACAGTGTCATTATATTTTTCATTATCTGTTTGCATTAATTATTCTCCTATATTGATACGTACCGTTTCACAAATATCGTCGAGGTTACAATTTAACCCTGAGCATATTTTCATCAAAAGGTCCGTAGTAACATTTGCATCCTTACCTAGCTTAGCAATTGATGCAGCACTAATATCACATTGACTTTGCAAATCTTTTTTCCGCATCCCTTTATCGATTAGTACTTTCCATAATTTCTTGTAGCTCATCTTATAGACAATTTTTAATTTAGTTTGATTTTTGTTGTTCATTCCATGATCTCCCAAATAATTCTTTGCCACCACGTTCTAGTTTCAAAACAATATTATCTGTAATCACTTGTTTTGCTACTTCTGAAAGAAGATCGATGGTATCAATAGAAATGAAAACTTGTTTCGTTTCTTTCCCATACATTTCAATAATTTTATTTTTTCGATCTACTTCGATATTTGAAAACATCAAAGAATCATGAATAAAAAAAGGTAATCTCGTTAAATCTAAACACGCTTGATCAAAAAGAATGAGCCCCTTAAATGATGTACCAGTCCCTTGATCATTAATTGTTTCAAAGGAATAATTGTTAGCTTTCAATTCAATATGCGGTGGCTGAAATGCATCTGTTCCACAAATTTTCTCATTAAGTTCAGCCATTTTTTCATTCAATTTATGCTGAACTTCTGCCACCTGAGAATTTACAGTCGCATGCAATGCTTCTTTCTGATCTTTTTTAGCTTTATTAAGCTCATTTTTTGTTTCATAATTTTTATTCTCATCTTCTAACCTTTTGAGGGTAGCCTTTTTATCAGCATAATCATTAAGAATAGCTGTTTGAACATTAGGCGCCTGCTGATTTTTAATCTTTCTTGCTTCAGCAACTAATTCATTAATTTGCCGATTAACATCAGAAATATTGTTTTCAAGAGTATCCTTTTCTTTTTCAAACTCTTCCTTTAAAAACTTTGTAACCTGATGATGGAACTTGTCTATTTCTTCAATTTTCTCAAGGTTAACCTCTGGGAAAAATTGCTTCAATTCCCGGTAGTTACTTCTAAATTTATTAGGTCCGGCTTGTTCATTAGCTTTAACAACATTCAGTCTGCTTGTATATATATTTTTAAAATCTCTTAGTTGGGACAAGCTATTCCGAATATTTCTAAGTCGTTCAGCCTGCATCTCATCAAGATTCAATGTGCCTTCGGTGTTCTTTGATTCTAGATCTGCTAATTGTATTTTTAGATCCTCAATCTTTTTAATATTTTCCTTATATTGCTTTTTGGTATTCACTATCGGCACATATTTATATTCCCCAGCATTTTTAAATACTGTATAAGCTTCTTCAGACTTGTCTGCTGCTTCTTCTCTTTCTTTAATTGGAGAATACTTATCAAATAATTTCAGCAAACCATAGACTTGTTGTTTTCCCGATTCTTGATCAAATGTTTGCAATGGTCTTTTTTCATTTACAGTCTTTCGATTGTAAACTCGAATGAAACGACTAACGGCATTTCTAAAAGTCAAACCCGGTAAATCTAAACCATAATTTTCAGCTAGGAATTTTTGATACTCCTTAAGCGTCATTTTTCTACTTGCCAGCGGTTCAAAATTTTCATTGCATACATTTACAGTTTGAAAATCTTTAGTAGATCTAGAGAAGTAATAGTATTTTTTGTTGAACTCAAAAACAAAATTTATAGTATGCTGTCCAACATTTTTCTGAACATCTTTATCTTCTTTTATATAATCCTCACCACCAAAGACAAAATCTAAAATCATCAAAAAGGTAGATTTACCTATAGAATTAGTTCCACTTTTGCCACCCAATACGACATTTAAACCATTATGAAAATTAATAGGCTCACGAACATGTCCATTAACCATAAACTTGTCACAACTAATTTGCTTTAACACTGTGTATTTCACCTGTCTCTTTATCTAAATGAATCTTACTCAAAATAAACAAGCAATCTAAAGATTCAACGAATTCACCAACGTCATCAAAATTTCCTCTTGTTGCTTTAAAAAGTTGCTGTGGATTCATTGATCGCTTATTTAGTTCTTTTAATATTTTAGGAAGATTTGCTAATGTACTTTCCCTGTAATCAGTTACTTTACTTGGCATTTTCAACTTCAAACACCTCACAATTTTGAACAAAGAAAGCAACTATTATACGTGCCGCTTCTAAATATTCATTTTCCAAATTCTCTTTATTGAGAATCCAGTTAGCCAGTTGATTAAAAATCTCTCCCTGACTTAATTTTTCTCGTTTAAGCTTGATATACGCTAATTTCATTGTTGCGGCCAGATCATCAAAATAAAATGAGTTCCCTGCCATATTTGAAAATTCATCTCTTATTTTGTTGTAATACCCCATAACATAATATTTAACAGTTCCTTGAAGTGTGTAGTCACTGCTGATCTTATCTTCTACTTTATGTGCATCATAAGAGATGAACATATCATTTATATCAGGCTTGATAACCTTTAATCCCTTTATTACCTTGATTAAATCTTTTTCCAAGGTCAACTGATTAAGTCCTTTTGCTAAATATCTTTGATTGCTAATACTCTTTTTGACATTAACTAGACTTTGATAATTTTCCAGTGTCGGATTTTCGAGATAAAAATTTGCACAACTCAGGCACAATGGAATTCTATTATCTAAAACATCTGATTTCTCAGGTGCTTTTTTTATTGTGGAAAACTTCGATTTATCTTTCAACTTCAAATTATCAGGAAAAATATGAACAATATCATAACCTGCAACTGCTTTATTGATTCCGTCTCTAGACAATTCTTGACCACATAATGGACATTTCCAGCCAACATCTTCAGCCAATCTATACTGAGTAACATCATTTTGATTATCAACCATATCGGAGGCAGTTACCGAACTTTTACCCTCTGTAAATTTTTTTAGAAAAGCCTTCATCAAATCAAAACATATTTTTCCTAAAGAATCAGAAGTCACGTCAAACCCCTGTTTTCTAATTTCATCTCTAATGCTTTCCTTTGCCCCAGGAGCAGCAAAATCAATTTTCTCAATAAAAGATTTGCCACTACTAATTCTTTTTAAAATTTCTTTTGCGACAGCTTTAGGAATCTTTCTTGACCCCGAACAGTATTTGCTAATAGTGTCAGACTCCTTATCACTTAAAGGATTCAACTCTCCATCTGCTGCCATTTGATCTTCTACTTCCGTTTGAGGAGTACGGATCATTAAATCAATTAGACTTATTAGGAATTCAGAACGCCCCTGTTTATTACTTTTTTTGTCTTCTGGATTAGCCATATAACTGCATATGATGTTGAAAAAATCAGAAAATTCCATACTATTCACACTCTTCTCTCGGACAAAAAGTACCATATTTTGTCTCAAGCTGCCCGGAGACAAATTTTTATTTCAAATAAACTTAATTGAGAATCAAGGTTAACTATTTAATTCACAATTTAAGTATATCGCTTACATATGTATTTCTCAATATTAAATAAGCGAACATGAATTATATATCTGATTCCGCATGCATCGCTAAGCTAACGATGTTCCAGCATGCTTGGTAAATTGAATAATTTAGCTGCGACCAACCACTGGAAGGTTATCTGCAGTCCCGAAATAATTGTGTGTCGGACTATTTTACACATTATCAGTAGTTCTTTTTGTCCTTCACCTTTATTTCGGAAGATCTGAAACGGAGGTTTTTAATAATGAAAAAAACAATTCCAATTAATCCATTTGGTGTTTTCGCAGACCATCAGGAAGTTGCACGAGTAGATAGTCGTTTTATCGCTCAATCCTTCGACAAGCGGCACCAAGATGTTTTGCGAGATATACAGTGTTTAGTCAATTCATCCAATGGTATTTCTAGTGCGTTTAACCAGCACAATTTTGCACTTACTTCTTATATAGATGATCGGAGCAAACGTCAGCCCTGCTATCAAATTTCTCGAGATGGTTTTATCATGCTAGTTATGGCCTACCAAGGAACAAAGGCTAACAAACTGAAGGAGTTTTATCTTAAGCTTTTCGATGAGATGGAAGAACAGATTAAAATCTTACATTCAGTTCGAAACGAGTTTCTAATGTTAACACATCAATTGCAGCTAATCTATAAAAATCCCCAAACATATATCTATTCAAATGAGTGCAATTTAATAAACCGTATTGTTATTGGTATGAGTGCTAAACAGTTCAGAAATCTACACGGTCTTCCTAAGGGTACCAGTATCCGTCCTTACCTATCTTTGAGGCAACTAAAACAAATCGATGATCTTCAGAAAGTGGATGCTGGTCTTCTGATTGCTTTACCTAACTACAGTGAAAGGAAGCAAAAGTTGGAATGGTATTATGAAATAAATTATGGAACAAAGCATTTAGTGATTAATGACATCAAATTAGTAAAGCAAAAGCCAGTATCTTAAAGTAAGAAAATATGGAAGCCAGTAGTCGGGGCTTCAACATAATCAACTATTTTTAGTTACTATGATTTATACTTGCATCAAGTATTCATGTTACTTTCACTAACTAAATTAGCATAATTTATCAAAATTATCTTTATTATACTCAATCTGAAAATTTAAGATGTTGCGTTCTTGCTATCCTTCACTTAAAAAATATACCCTTTCCCATCATCAAAGTCGGAAAAGATACACTTTTAATTATTGTTAAATGCAGCCAGACCGCAATT
>NZ_CALYQV010000046.1 GCF_945290125.1 uncultured Lactobacillus sp.
GAATAAGGCTGTAAGTTAATGAAGTTAAAGTTCACTACTCGTTGACCTCCTTAATGACGGCCTTAATGTCAACTTTGCCATTTTGTGAGACTGGTAATGTTTCACGGTAAACATAACGTTGCGGAATCATATATGGCATCAGATTCTTAGCTAAATCATCCTGAATCATTTTGGTAATTTCTGCTTCGGAATATTGTTCTTTAACACCATCTTTGAGTTTGATTTCCGCTACAATCTGCTTAACCGTATGGTCCTGATTATATTTAGGTGCAGCTACACCATGATCAACCAGTTTATTCATACCGATATAATGGTTGATTTCTTCCAGCTCGATGCGGTAGCCGTTGAATTTGATCTGGAAGTCAATCCGCCCGCGATAAAAGAGCATGTCCTGGTCGAAGAAACCTTCATCGCCTGAACGATGACTGAGATATTGGTCACTCGGCTTTTTAAAGAAAGCCTTAGCAGTCTTCTCCGGATTATTCATATAACCCTTAGATGTACTTGGGCCAGTAATAATGATTTCACCTTCATCAGGCTGATCACCTTTAGTTTTGTCAATAGTTATTTTGGTGTCCGCTTTAACCTTGCCAATTGGCAAGCGGTCATATTTCTTTAAAATTGCATCTGTAATTTCCACTTGGGTGACTGCAACTGTTGTTTCGGTAGGTCCATAGGTGTTAAAAATGCGTGCCTGAGGAAATTTCTTTTTTAGCATTACTACTTCATTGTGGGGCAATTCCTCACCGCAGAACAAAAAGTGAGTCAAGTTTGGGTGATGATCAGCAGTAAAAGTTTTATCCAAAAAACACATTTGCGCAAATGACGGAGTTGAAACCCAAACGTTAAATTGTAATTGGGGTAGAGTCTGAAATAATTGAGCAAAATTTTGTGTTACTTCATGTGGCAAAGCCACTAACTTCCCTGCTCCAACTAAAGCCGGATAAAGACTCATCACTGAAAGATCAAATGAATACGGTGCTTGGGACAAAAATGCTGGATGCTGAGGCAGATCAAAGTCTGTCATTTCCCAGTTAATAAAGCTAAGCAGATTATTATGACTAATCTGCACGCCTTTAGGTTTGCCACTGGTTCCCGAAGTAAAAATAATGTAAAAGTTGTCATCACCTTGGACAAAATTTGCAGGATCGGGTTCATAATTTCCCCTTTCCACATCTTTAGGACGTACAACCTTAATAGGAGGTAAATCAATTTCTGGCAGATCATCAATTGCAAAAATTGCTTCAGATTGAGAAACTTCCTGAATCATGACTATTCGTTCTGCATTAGAGTAACTGGCAATAGGAATATAGGCGTGACCTGATTTGACACAGCCTAAGAAGCTGGCAACCATTTCAAAGTCCTGACCGCCCCAGATCATAACGGGACTTTGCGGTGAAAGTCCTAAACCAGCAATTTTATGAGCCCATTCATCTGAGCGTTTTTTGAGATCACCGTAGGTATTAGTTTGACCTAAATAGTCATAGGCAATACGTTCAGGATCCGCTTGAGCAACTTTATCAATTTTTTTAATTACATTTTCAATCATGATTTGTACCAGCTTAAAATTCGTTATAAATAAAGTGAACAGAAGTCAGCCCACTGTATTGATATAAATAAATTAACAACATTAAAATGACACAATAGATAACCGTCGTTAAAATGAACTTCCCAATACGTTTTCCACGTGAATCATTTTTCTCTTTTTTAGCCATAATTTCATATCTTTCTCAATATTAATAAAATGTACTATCGAATATAGTACTACTAAAGTTTTGTCACCTAAAAATCCACCTCAAATTTTTACCAAATTTAAATATTTTCCCATTTCGTCCGTTTATCGTTCGTCGTTCAACTTGCGACAATCATTATAAGCAAAACAAAGCGGAATTAAAATTATGAATGAGCCAAACAGTATAGTAATTATTAACAAGATAAAAAGATTAGTTGGCTTTAACCAACGCTCACTCTCTGCGGTAGTTAAAATATATGTGGCAAATAAAGCTGTAAAAATTAGTTCCCCTAAAAACGTGTAGGCCAATGCACCTTGACCAATTAATTGATATAGCCGCAGCCAGACGCTTGCCGGAAGTAAGCAAAGCCACCCGGAAAAGCGTAACCAGAAAGTGATTTTTTTACGATAATCTTGTCTACTCATTTTTCTCCTTAAAATCTCAACTATCCCTTTCAAATAGAGTAAACCTAATTATAACAATGAGTTTTGTAACAAACAATTTTGTAGCAACCGAAATTTGTATTTTGTCATTTTCGTCATACTTTTTTCACATTTTATAGTTATACTATAATTGTGGTATAGAAAAGATATAGATCTTTTCTATATCATACTCAACTTTTTGTTTTTCATTCATACTCCTCCAAGTATAATAATGAAAAAACCGAAATGACTTTACAGGTCATTTTCATATCTATCCCTTTCGACTCACGTGCATTACGTGAGTTTTTCTATACTCTTAAACAGTTCTAAAGAAATTCTTTACTCTTTTATAAGAGATTTTCTACTTTAACTTCATAATTTAGAGATATCATTTTAAATGTAGTAAGCAATAGCAATGCTTACTACATACTCCCACTTTTTTATTTCATTCATTCTTACTCCTTCAAAGTAGATGAAAACTAACAGGCTCGCACACCTTGCGAGCCTTTTTTCTTTGTTATAGGATTAATTTAGTTATTTATTACTTATCAATATGAGAGGTCTATATCTAATGTTTTCACCCACAATAAAACACTTACTGGAAGAAAAATCAGGTTCATTCATTATTCCTGCTTCCCGTATTGCATTTGTCGAAGATGACAATCCTTTGTACCATGCCTTTATGATTTTAACTCGTGTTAAATATTCAAAAATTCCAGTCCTTGACCGCGAAAGCCGTGTAGTTGGCCTACTAAGCTTAGCAATGATCACAGATAAAATGATGGAAACAGATGATATTTCTCTTGAACCATTAAATCAATTGCAAGTGCGCGATGTAATGCAAACCGAGTTTGACAAAATCAACTTTGTGCAAACTACCCTGGAAACACAGCTTCATTTACTAGTTGACAATGCCTTTTTACCCGTCGTTGATGACTATGGCGTTTTTCAAGGACTACTGACAAGACGCGAATGGATTAAAGCATTTAATTACATAGCGCACAACTTTGAAAAGGAATATAAAGTTACTCCAATTACTAAAAATAAGCAATTATGAGATATACTGTAAATTTATAATTATTTATTACATTTTTTAGTGTACTTTACTTCAAATTAAGCTATAATATAATTAGCTAGGGAAATCTAGGTTTTATTTGGTAATCCAGCTATTTAGTTAGTACAATGTGAAAAATTGATTTTGATTTTATGTTATTTTGTAGACATATACGCAATTACAATATTGACATCCCTGATCTTAAAAAATTAAATAACGCTTTGCTAAATTAGTTAATAAAAATTAATAGATATTTCTTGAATAATTAGAAAAGAAGAGCACTAATATGGCAAGTAAAAAAATTTCTGCGCAATTGACATTTTTGATAAGCGCAATTATAAAAAATTGGACTTACCCAAATGATCAAGAGCTATCACTAAAAGACAGAGCTGAGTTGGTTTCTCAACTAAAAAATTTGACAAAGAGCCCAGATAGTATGGACGAGGCTGCTAAAATCACTGATGCTTTTTACAAAGATAAAATAAATAAGCGGCTTAAATCAATAGATTCTAACTTTTCGTGGATTTTTATAATTTTGCAGCATGAATTGGTGTCTGCTTCGCGCTTACACGCTCTTCTCCTTGATTTAGCCAAAGAAGAACACTTTTCAGAAAAGGGAATTGCGAAAATTAACCAGTATTTTGCAGAAACTGATGATTATGGTGATAATGATGACTTTATAACAATGTCTTCCTCCGATTTGATTGACTCATTAGGACGGACTAAAATTTTCCACATTCATCCAGCTAAAGATGAATACAAAACTTTTAATGTTAAAAAGCACACAGCGAGAACTACACCCAAGTCAATTAAAGCAGAGAATCAAGCAAATAAGATCATTAAGTTAAAAAACCACTAATTAAAAGAAGCAGTCAGATGACTGGCCTTTTTTTTACCTAAAATTCAGCACTAATTTAGAATAAGTCTAAATTAGTGCTAAAATAGAGGTGTGTTTCTTTTTGTTGGAGGCATAATGCATGAGTTTTAAACGTCAGTGGAAGTTTTTTTGTGTTTTGGCTATCGGAATAGTAGCTTTTATTTGCCAGTTTGGCTTAAAAACAAAAAGTCTTTTTCAACTGGGAAGTTTACAATTTCCAATTGAAACTATCCTAATGGATTTAGTCGGTGTTATAATGGCATATTCCTTGATCACTGAAATAGTTGGCGACTTTAAATCGGGACGGTATGGTGTTGATATCTTAGCTGTAATAGCTGTCGTTTCTACTATTCTAATTGGTGACATTTGGGCTGAATGGATGATTCTAGTTATGATGACTGGTGGGCAAGCTTTAGAAGATTACGCCACTGGTCAAGCAGATAAGGAACTCCGTTCACTTTTAAACAATTCCCCTACTATTGCCAACAAAATCAGCAATCAAAAAATTATTTCGGTAAATGTAGAACAATTAGCAATTGGCGATCACATTCTAATTAAGCCTGGTGAACAGGTACCTGTAGATGGAAAAGTCATTAAAGGTGAATCCACTTTTGATCAATCTTCTTTAACCGGTGAATCGGTACCAGTTGCCAAAAATCCTGGGGATCAATTAATGTCCGGTTCAATTAATGGTAGTGTTGCTGTTGAAATGGCTGTTACTAAAAAAGCTAGTGATTCAGAATATCAAACAATCGTTTCATTAGTTAAATCTTCGCAAGCGCAGCCGGCTAAATTTGTCAAAATGGCTGATCGCTATGCTGTTCCTTTTACTATCATTTCCTTAGTAATAGGACTCGCGGCTTGGATTCATTCCGGTAATCCAATTAACTTCGCAGAAGTTATGGTTGTTGCTTCGCCCTGCCCATTATTAATAGCTGCGCCTGTGGCATTAGTATCTGGCATGAGTTCCATGTCTAAACACCATATTATTGTCAAATCTGGTCCCACATTGGAACAACTAGCAACAGCAAAAACTTTTGCCTTTGATAAAACTGGTACTTTGACGGAAAATCAACTGGTAATTGATGAAATCATTCCTGCTGATAATAGCAGTTATAGTGCAGAAACTCTACAAAGCTACGCCACTAGTGTCGAACAACAATCAAGCCATATTATTGCCAATTCACTAGTTAAGGTAGCGGATAAAAAGCTTTTAAAACCAGCTACACAAATAAAAGAGTCAACTGGTCAAGGAGTTAGTGGGATAGTTGAAAACCATTTAGTCAAGGTGGGCAAACTGAGCTACATTAAACCAGAAGATAATTTTCAAAAAGTGCAGGAAACCAATGCTACAGCTATTTACATCTCAATCGATAATAAATACGCCGGCTGTATCACATTTAAAGACCAAGTTAGACCAGAAAGTGCGCAGACAATTAAGCGTTTAAGGCGCCAAAGCAATGCTCATATTATGATGTTGACAGGAGATCATAAAGATGTTGCAACTAAAATTGGCAAGGCGCTTAATGTAAAAGATATCCGCTATGAATTATTACCAGCAGAAAAAATAGCTGCGATTAAAAATGTAAAGAAAGAAAATCGACCAGTTGTGATGACTGGTGACGGAATTAATGACGCACCTAGTCTGTCTGCTGCTGATGTTGGTATTGCAATGGGAGCCAAGGGGGCCTCAGCTGCCAGTGAAAGTGCAGATGCTATTATTATGGTAAATGATTTATCTAAAATTAATGATGCCGTAGCTATTTCTAAGCATACGATGAAAGTCGCTAATATTGATGTATTAACAGCTATCACAATAGTAATTATTATTGAATTAATTGCATTTACTGGTGCTATTCCCGCATTTTGGGGCGCTATTTTACAGGAAGTAGTAGATATGATTTCAATTAGTTTGGCACTTTTAGCTAAAACTACGCCCAAAAACCCAGAACAAACAGGAATCAGTAAAACTACGAATTAATGAAAAATTTTTCTATTTAAAAAGCCTGATAAATCTGCGTTTACATGAGACGCAATTTGTCAGGCTTTTTATATGAACCCCAAGGAATTAAAAATCATATGGGATAAAATTGAATAACGTAAATCCTTGCTGGTAGTGTAAACCCATGCTAACACACAACCTAAGGCCCAATAAACGAGTAAATATTTAGTTAATCCAGGATCGTGAGCGTAACCAAAAGTAAGTCCACTTAGCAGTATGCCCAACCATTTATTACTACTTGTGTTTTTATTGAAAAAAGCATTAAAAAATAGTCCGCGAAAAATTATTTCCTCAAATATGGGTCCCACAATAATAACCATTACAGGAAAAAAGTAACCTGCCTGATAAGAAATTTGATCAAGAAGTTTCTGATTAGTAGAAGTTTGCTCCGTATTAAAGCCTAAAGCCAATTGAATAGTTGCACTGACAAAAATCAACATTACTGCCCCTAAAAGAGACAGCAATACTTTTTTAACCTGCCAGTGTGGATTACCATTATAATTTCGCTCGTTACTACGCCTTAACTGCAAGCAATAAAAGTAAAATACTAATAGCAGAGCTATGACAGTAATCATAGCAGTCAACAGTACGAAAGGAATATTTCCTAAGCCCAATGATTCTCTCAACCTGTAAGGATAAAAATAAAACTGCTGTACAATCGTATAAAGTATAAAAGCGAGTATTATTGTAATTATATTGCCTAGAGAATAGAAAAACTTTTTCATCTATTACACCCCTTTCTGACTAGAATAAAAGTAAATCCTTAACTAATTTTACACAGTATCTCAGTAACAATAGAACTTACCTGTATTTGTCGTTAACGCGCACATATTACAATCAGATTGGCAGTTATTTCCCGGGAAATAACTTTTCTTATTCTAGCATACTTTAATTTACTAGGACTTTTTATACATATTTATTATAATAGACTTATCTCTAGAGCAAAGGCAGGGTATTATGATTAGACTTTTTGAGATCTTAAACCAGAATCGGTCATTTATAATTCTTTCACTTATTATGCTGGCAACACTCACCGTTTTTTTAGTTTCCTGGTTGAAAGAGCCTCGGAGATTACTTAATGGTATTCTTTTCACAGTCTTTTTGTTAACATTCGGTGTTTGGCTCACAGTAATGATTCTATCTACGAGCTTAAGGCCGCTCATTTTAACATATGAAATTCTAGTAGCTTTATTTGTAGCCGCAATTACTATGATGGCTGCCTTTTCCTGGCTGTTTTTCTTATGGAATGCATATATTGTCTGGAAACGCGAAAGTCACACACTGTCAAACTTATTAACACTCTTTATTGGTATCGGGATAATAGTCGTGTGGTTAATTGCACTAATTGGTCCGTTCAGAAACATGCCATCATGGGTCAGAATTCTCTTGTATGCACCAACAGCTGTTTTCGATTATCTGCTTTTTGTTGCTTATAACTTTTTAGTAAATTTGACTTTCTACCAAATTGTACCTAGACAATATAACCAAGACTATTTAATTGTTTTAGGTGCCGGCCTGTCGCAAGGTGAAACAGTTACACCACTTTTAGCTAGTCGTATCAATCGTGCAATTGAATATGCTCAAAAGCAGGTTACTAAGGGAAGAAAAAAGCCTAAGTTTATTATGTCCGGTGGTAAAGGCGGAGACGAAAAAGTTTCTGAAGCACAGGCAATGACTGAATATGCAATCGCTCGTGGAATTGAGCCTAGTGATATATTACTAGAAGATAACTCCAAGAATACCTACCAAAACATGAAATTTTCGGCTGAGGTTGCCGCAAAAGATTTTGGCAGTAAAAAATACAGAGCAAAATTTTTCAGTAATAATTATCACATTTTTAGGGCTTCTCTTTATGCTAAAGCTGCTGGGCTGAATGCCAACGGCGTAGGCTGCTATACCCGTTTTTATTTTCTGCCCAATGCAATCGTGCGTGAATTTGCTGCAATTTTACTTTTAAACAAGAAACGGCATATTATCGCTATCCTATTAATTGTGTTATTCTTTATTATCTATGCTTTATTTGATTTATCTGGACTTATTCATTAAAATAATTATCTTCTTTTGGCTTTGCTCTTTCATAAATGTTAAACTATCTGTTATTAATTAATTATTAAAAAGAAAGAGAAAAAGACATGTTACAATTAAAAGATTTGCGCAAGTCATATCATGTCGGTGATACGGTTACGCATGCACTTGATGATGTTTCCATATCATTTCGTAACCAAGAATTTGTCGCAATTTTGGGACCTAGTGGGTCTGGTAAAACCACGTTATTAAATGTCATTGGCGGACTTGATCGCTATGATAGTGGAGACTTAATTATTAATGGTAAATCCACTAAAAATTTTAAGGAAACTGACTGGGACGCTTACAGAAATAATTCTGTCGGCTTTGTTTTCCAAAATTATAACTTAATTTCGCATTTATCAATTATTGCTAACGTCGAATTGGGAATGAATTTATCCGGGGTTTCTGCTTCTGAGCGTCATAAGCGAGCAGTAGATGCTTTAACCCAAGTTGGCTTAAAGGATCATATTTCTAAAAATCCCAATCAACTATCTGGTGGTCAAATGCAGCGTGTCGCAATTGCACGAGCTTTGGCTAATGATCCTGATATCTTACTGTGCGACGAACCGACCGGAGCTCTTGACACTGAAACATCTGAGCAAATCATGAAGCTGATTAAAAAACTGTCGAAAGACCGCTTAGTAGTTATGGTTACACATAATCCCGATCTAGCTCAGGAATATGCCAGTCGAATTGTCAACTTTCAAGATGGTAAAATTTTAAATGATTCCAATCCCTTTAATTCGGAAGAAGAAAAAGATACTTTTAAGCTGAAACGGACAAAAATGTCATATTGGAATGCCATCAAGTTAAGTTTTACCAATATTATGACTAAAAAAGGCAGAACAACTTTGACAGCCTTTGCGTCAAGTATCGGGATTATATCTATCGCAGTTGTTTTAGCCTTATCTAATGGCTTTCAAAAGCAGATTGATACAACGATGAGTAAGGCACTAGCCAAATATCCCGTTACCATCAATCAAACCGCCACCGATGCTTCAAGTATCGAAGATCGTAACGAATCCGATAAGAATGTCAAAAATCGGGGCTATTTAACTGTTGAAAAAGATAAGATGCAGGAAGCAACTCATCAAAATAAAATTAGTCAGAAATACGTTAATTACGTAAAAAAAATAAATCCTAATTATGCTAACAATATTTCCTATCAGCGTGGGATTAACTTGAATTTGCTCACTCGCAGTAAAAATAAAATCAAACGTGTCCAGTTTTCCCCTATTTCAGCTAGTTCAGATAGTTCTCAAGCAGCTGCCCAAATGCGGATGCAAGCAATTAATGCTACTGGGTTAGGCTCATCAGTATTTCCTACCACACTTAATTCTGGTAAAAGTAATTTTCTGAAAGAAAATTATCAACTTTTGTCTGGAGCGTGGCCGCATAAAGCTACCGATTTGGTTTTAGTAACAGATAATGAAAATAAACTAAATATTAATATTTTGAAAAATTTAGGTTTCAAAGTTAAAGCTGACGAAAAAATAAAGTATCCCAAATTCGTTGGTAAAACCTTCAAAATTGTCGCCAACAATGACTATTATCAAAAATTGCCGACCGGTATGTTTATTCCACAAAAAATCAGTAATTCTATGTACGATAATAGCAAAACTAAGCTTCGGATTGTAGGCATTATCAGGCCAAAAGACCAAAATTCTATGGCACTTTTGTCATCAGGAATTGCCTACAGTGACCAGTTAACACAAAATATTATCAATAAAAATAAAGCTTCAGAGATAGTAAAAGCACAAAAAAAGACTACTCAAAATGTCATGACTGGTCAAAGTATGAATTCCCAGGAAAAGAAACAAATGATACAGTCAATTGGTGGTTCCACCATACCGACTAGCATGATGATTTATCCCAACGATTTTGATGCCAAAGATAAAGTACTTGATTATTTAGATAAGTGGAATCGTGGTAAAAAGAAAAAAGATAAGATTATCTATACTGATATGTCAAGCGCTGTTACTTCGATGACTGGCGGCTTGCTTAACGGTATCACTACTGTCTTAGTTGCCTTTGCCGCAATTTCTTTAGTAACATCAATGATTATGATTGGTATTTTAACTTATACTTCTGTTTTAGAAAGAACTAAGGAAATAGGAATCTTAAAGGCACTGGGTGCCCGTAAAAAAGACATCACCAGGGTATTCGATGCCGAAACATTTATTTTGGGTGTTTTTTCCGGTGTTTTAGGTGTATTCATTGCTTGGTTGCTGGTCTTCCCTATTAATAGTCTTCTTTACTCAATTACTGACTTAAGTAATGTAGCACAACTTAACCCTACGCACGCCCTGATATTAATTATTATTTCAACCATTCTAACTATGATTGGTGGCCATTTGCCAGCGCGGATGGCAGCTAAGAAAGATGCAGCAATTGCACTAAGAAGTGAATAAAAACAGTATTTTAGAGTTTACTTATTTTTTGTTACATGTGAAACAAATATAGGTAAGCTCTTTTTTGCATAATTTTAAAGTAATATCTATTGCCGCATCCTGTTGACAAATTGGAATATACCAATCTATAATTAACTTAACTAATATGGAGGCGTAAATAAAAATGAAAATTATTATCACAGAAGATAAAGCCAGTGGCAGTAAGAAGGCTTTTGACTTATTTATAGATAGCATTGCTAATGGCACTAAAGTAATCGGTTTGGCAACCGGCTCAACTCCCGTTACTTTATACCAGCAATGGACCGAAAGTGATTTGGATAACAGCAATTTAATTAGTATTAATCTTGATGAATACGTTGGCTTAACTCCCGATAATGACCAAAGTTATCATTATTTTATGCAAAAAAATTTGTTTGATAAAAAGCCTTTTAAACACTCATATGTTCCTGATGGAATCAAAGCCATTAAGGATCCCGAAGGCGCTTCAGCTGACTACAACAGAATAATTGCAGAAAACCCAATTGATCTTCAACTATTAGGACTAGGTCAAAATGGTCACATTGCTTTTAATGAGCCTGGAACTTCATTTGATTCTGTTACCCACGAAGTACAACTAACTGAGAATACCATCAAAGCTAATTCTCGCTTCTTCAACAACATTGACGATGTTCCTAAATCAGCTATTTGCATGGGCATTGCAAATATAATGTCTGCCAAAGAAATAGTGATTATGGCTTTTGGTGACAATAAGGCTGATGCTGTGCAAAAGATGGTTGAAGGTCCAGCTACAGAAGAAGTACCAGCTTCAATCTTACAAAAACACCAAAATGTTACTCTTATTGTTGATCAAGCAGCAGCAAGCAAATTAAGTTCAACAATACATAAGTAATTAACTGATATTAAGTTAAAAAGGGCGGTGCATTAAAAACCGCTCTTTTTGTGTGCAATTTTACAAACTGTTATTGTATACATATGGTGCATATTATTAGTCTGTTAAAATAATCAGTATTATTATTAAGATGAACCATGAGAGGATGGTGATAAGTTGAAGAGGAGTAAAAAATGGCTATTGGTATTAGGCATGTTATTACTATTACCTGTGCCTTGTTACTTAATATGGGAAACCAGTAGTTTTTGGCAAAAGTATTTAAAGATTAAATTGCCGCATTTAGGTGCTCTTAATCCGATATTTGCCTGGTATTTAATTGGTATCAGTATAATTGTTTTTATAATACTAATTGTTAGTTTAATTGTCATCCTATTTTGGCCAGTCCAGAGAAGCTTTAATTTAATTCATAAAAGTGATGGTCAAGTTAAAGTTACTTCAAAAGCCATTAACGGCTATGTAATGAATTCACTTGCTGACTTACCTTACTTAAATAATGCAAAAGTTAGTTCTAAGTTAACAGGTCATCGAATTAAAATTAAAATTGGCGGTGACTTAGGTCCTGGTGAAAACATTGCTGCCCTGCTTAACGACTATCTTGAAGAATTAAAAAAGAACCTGAAGCAGTTGCTAGGAATTGAACAAAAACCAAAAATTAAAATCAAGTTTATCAATTATCACAAAGGAGATAAACCTGAAAGGCGCGTTCAATAAAGGAGGTCAAAATGAAAGAAGAATATAAAAAATACCTCCCAGAAATAAGCGGTGCTGTAATTGGTTTGTTACTGGCATTTTGCTTTTTGGTACTGGGATTTTTCAAAACTATTTTCGTCATTGTAATGTTAGTCTGTGGCTTTTTAGTTGGTCATTACTGGCCGGTATTTAAAAAGATGTTGCAGAATAAATAATTTAATATAAGGAGTATATGCAATATGGTACAATCAAGTTCAAATCAAGGAAGTTCAAAACCTGAAGTTAAAGGCGATCTAAAATATGATTCAAAGGTGATTCAAAAAATCGTGGGTATTGCCTTATCTGACATTAAAGGTCTTTTAACAGTTAACGGCGGCTTTTTCTCAAATATTGCTGATAAAATTGTTAATAGCGATGACGTCACTTCAGGTGTAAATGTTGAAGTAGGTAAAAAGCAAGTAGCTGTTGATATTGAGATCGTTGCAGAATATGGCGTCGACATTACCAAGCTATATGATCAAATTAAAGAAAAGATCCAAGAAAAAGTCAAAGAAATGACCGGTCTTGATACAGTTGAAGTCAACGTTACTGTAGTTGATATTAAAACTAAAGAGCAGCATGAAAAAGATTCTGTCAGCTTACAGGACCGTATCACCGGTGCTGCTAACGACACAAAGGAAAAAATTACCGATCAAAAAGACAAGGCTCAAGATAAAGTTGAGGAAAAGAAGAAGGAATCTAAAGAATCTAGAGTTAAATAATAAATATAATTTCAATCTGCAAGCACAAGCTAATTTATAAATTGCGTGTCTGAGAACAAATAAACTATGAACTTATGAAAAAGAAGGTAACGTGCAATTTTGATGTGAACCCTAAAAATATGACAAATTTGGGTATCATATCATTTGACTGCTTTACCTTCTTTTTATCTCTATTATTAAATTATAAACAATAGCTCAATTTTCTCTCAGGTCTAACTTCTTTGCCAATATTTGTTCAAAAGCACTGACAAATAAAACTCGCTGCCTTTTTATTGGCTTAAGGGATTGTTTATCTCAAATTCATTTAATTGAGAATAAAAGATATTCAAATTCCAATTAGCCTAATTCGATTATTCGATCAAACTGCTTTTTAATTTCCGGTCGCAAGTGATGGGAAATGTAAATCAAGGTCACTCCTTGCAAGTCAAGTAAACTTTGTTCAATCTTTTGACCATCTTGTTCATCAATGGCCGAAGTGATCTCATCTGCCAAAACAACTTTAGGTGAAGTAAGTAAATTACGTGCCAGCGCAATCCTTTGCTTTTGGCCACCTGAAATATTGTTACCAGCATGCTTTAATGGTGTATCAAGTCCTTGAGGACTATCAGCAATAAAGTTTTCTAATCCTGCTTGTTCTATCACCTTATCAAGGTCTGTCTGCTGAACTGACCGTCCCAAAGTAATATTGAAGCGCAAACTGCCATCAAAAATGTATGATGATTGGTCAATATAAGAAAGTTGCTGGCGCAATGAATTTTTATCAATTGTCCGGTATTCAGTGCCATCCCAGGTGAGTGAACCTTCATAATCTGTAAGTAAACCCGCTAAGAGTTTAACTAATGTGGATTTGCCACTGCCAGAGGCGCCAATGATTGCAATGTGCTCACCTTGTTTAATTACTTGAGTAAAATCAGACAAGATTGAATGTTTGTTTTGATCATAACTAAAAGACAAATCATTTATTGCAATTTCATCAGTTAGGGGTCCGACTGGCTGACCAGGTTCATTATCGCCCTTTACTAACTTGTTATATTTATCAAAGATTGGCTGAACGGCACGAATCGCTGTTAGCTGAAAACTAATGTTAGTCAATCCACTGAATACTTGCCCAGCCATTGAACCAACGATTAAAATGGCCCCAATAGGTAATTCGCGTTGGAAAGCTAAGTAGCCAGTTTCTACAGTCAAAATAATTTGTGATGCAATGCTAACTAAATTAATTAAAGCACCTGAAAAACTGCTCTCTGATTGATAGGCAACCATTGCTTGGCCAGCTTTTTCTGAAGCTTTTAGGACAGCTTTTTTAATTAAGTTGCGTTGACCTAACATTAATAAATTAGTAAATCCTTCGAGTACGTCAGTTAACTTCGTAGTTAGTTGTTGATTCTTTTCACTTTGGGCAACAGACAATTCACCAAGCTTTTTTTGAAATATTTTGGGAAATGATACCATGATGACGGCTAAAACCAGTGTAGTTACTAATAATAAAGGATGATAAAACAACAGTACCGTTGAAGATAATATTGCTAGTACTGTACTACCAAAAGCACTATTTATTGCTTGGTAACCACTTTGGTTAAGTTGGTTAATGTCATTGGTAAACCATGACAAGTAGTCAGATTCATTATTGTGATTGAATTCTTCATATTCTTGATCAGCAATGGTTTGGGACAAGTCTCCCCTAATTAGGTTATCAACTGTCTTTATAACAATAGCTCCGTACTTGGAAGTGATAAAATAAAATAGTAGAAATACGACCCAACCAAGGGCAGATATTGCTTCATTAATAAAAAAGCCGGATAAACTGCGGTTAGTTAATGAAGTTAATGCATTCCCACTGTAAATGTTAGCAACTATTTGTCCTATTTGCCAGATTACCAAAGCAATGGCTAAAATTAGGTATTGCTTCCAATTGCGTCTAACGTATAGCCACAGATTAAATTTTGTTTTTTCAGTTTTCAAGGCTGCTCCTTTCATAATAAAAAATGTTCCTGTGAAATGGCAGGAACATAAACTAATTTATAGTGTGATTTTTAACTAATTGACGACTGTAGCGCCTGCTACAGTACAATAAACAGGACCAGACAACGCTTTGGTAGCTTCATCATAAAAACTATTAGTGGCTTCCATTTGATCTAATGAACTAATTGGGATAGCAAAACCCTTAACGACAACGGCTTTTTTTTGTTTTCAATGTTGTAGCAACCATAAAAATTCTCCTTTACTAAATATATTA
>NZ_CALYQV010000047.1 GCF_945290125.1 uncultured Lactobacillus sp.
TATGCATGAATTTCGATTTGAGGAAAAAGCGATTTTTCAGACTAAACCAAAAAAGTATTTTGCAATTTATTAAATTAGCGATTATAAAGCCGCAACCAATGACTTCAAACTAAAGTTTCCTGATTGTAGTATTTTTACAGCTTACTCAGCTCAATTAAAATAAGCAACAAAAGGGAATCAAGGTACTAATTTTTAGGTATAACTTAGCTTATGACCAATTATTATTAATCATTGAACTAAGTTATAGCTTACTTTTCTTGCATTAGTTTAAAAATCAAACTTGTCTTCTTCTAGATGAAGTAGTTTTACTAAAGCAATGATTCCCAAAAAACCAATAAAAGCAGCCATAGCTACATCAGAAAGATAATGTTTTTCCATAATCATTCTTGAAAAACCACCAATGATTAAATAGATAAAACCAATATATTTCAAAAATTTTTTCAGTTTTTCATTATTGTTATTAACAAACATAGGAAAAAAAAGTGCCATACTAAAACATCTTGTGTGACCTGATGGAAATGATGCAAAATTATCAGAACCTAACATACCATTGATTATATACCATGATTTAAATAACTTTTTTTTAGTTAAATTCATAAAAGGACGTGGTCTGCTAACAATATTTTTAATTTGATTAAGAATTTCTCCAGTTGCCGTGTCAATTACAATTCCAGCTAAACCGACGATTACCAATCTTGCAAGATCACGGTCACTAACTTTTTGTAACCAACTTAATTGTATAATTTCGTGAATTATATAAAAAGAAATTATATATATTAAAATAATATTTAGATCTTTGTTTGTAATTATGAATGTGTAGTTGCTAACAGCACCAACAGGTAGATTTTTATTAATATTTGCAAAAGCTTGTCCCATTTGGCTTCTAGCTTCAATAAAAAAGTCCCAAGTCTTAGTTAAACCAAATAAAAAACTAAAAATCATTGTTATATATTTAAATAAACGATTTTGCAGTCTAGTCCCTTTTTGAAAAATGACTTCTGCTCCTAAAAAACATAGAATTACATTTGGAAATGCGCCTATATCTTGCATTATAGCTGCCCACCATACATTTTGATTTCCTACTAATTTAGAAAGTGGTTGATCCCAAATAGTGCCAATAACAAATAATATTAGGATTACAATTAGAGTAATGGTAATTGTTTTCTTGGAAAAAACTTTGTAATTTGACTCTAATTTTTGCTTAGTATTCATATCCATAATTAATCGATAACTTTTTAAACCTTTCTAGATTTCAATTATTAACTCTTTTGCCATTGGTTTATTGCTACAATATGGAGTTATTATCAATTGCTTTTGTTTGTTATATTTAACATAAATATTTGTTTTATAAGTAACAGCAAGATAATGCTTTACTTGGCCATATTCTTTTATTACATAAAATTCTGCGCCTTTAATTTTTGGCCAAGTTAAATGAATCATACCAATTCGCTGATCAATAACTGGTCTAAAATCTTGATTAAAGTTTTTTAACTCAATATATTTTTCACCAATAACATTGCTTAAATGTTGTGCAATAATTTTAGCTAAAGTAAAAGCACCGAACGAGCAAAAATGGGTTATATCATGCTTGTTTTCACTAAGATTAGGATAATCTGCTTTACTCGTTTGTAAATAAAGCATGTGTGCTGCATCCCAACCTAAAGTATTTAGTAACTCCGTTGATTCTTTGCCTAAATCAATTAACAGGATATTTTTTTGGTGACTAAGCTGCAGCATAACTTTGCGGTAATCATTAAAACATACACTAAACCGTTTTATTCTGCTATTATATTTAAACTGTGCTGGCGGAGAAACTAAAATCGGAATAGCTTTTCTTACCAATGCGCTATCTATAAATTGTTCTAAATATTTTGTGAATTTTTTGGGTTCAACATAACGATTAGGACGATACATTGTTGCATCATTATCACCGAATTGGATGAGTAAATAATTTCCCGGAGAAATATCTTTTAAAATTGCTTCAAGTCTTGCTTCTAAGATAAAAGACTTAGATGATCTTGCTCCTATTGAGCGATTATCAATAAATATATTCTCCCATTCATAGATTGTTGCTTGCGGATAAAAAGATGATCGCCTTATTTTTACCGTTTTTCCTTTTAATTGATGATATAATTCTTCTCCCCAACCTGATTGCGGATATTCTGTTAAAGAATACGTTTGTGCTGTAGAATCAGAGGCAATATAGATGCCTATTTTTGTGCTAGGTGGCTTTAACGCCTGCCGTTCTAGCTTCAAATATTTCAAATAAATTGCTGCAACACGTGCTGTTTTAGCATTATCAGGTCGATTATGAGTAATTAAAGATAAATCAAATGATGTCTGCGATAAGGCAATTTCCAATTTTAGTTTTAACTGCCCTGTAGCTGGAATTAATATTGTTTTTTCGTTAATTCTATTAATAATAATATCAACTTTTTGATCAACTTTTTCAGGATTAGCAACTGTTAAGGAAAGTTGATAGTTGGCATTAGCAACTTCAAGTACTAAATGTAATGTTTCAGCGTAGGTATAATGTGGACAAGTTTTAGTATCATCATTTATTGCTACGCCAGTTTCATCCCATGATTTATTGATCATTTTTAAGCCGTCTAAATCAGTCTTTACAGAGTAATTACTAGTAATTTGGGCAGATCTTGGATAATAAACCTTTTCTTGCCATCCTACAGCAGATTTAGGGTACTCACAAAAATAATATTTGGGAGTATTGGTAAAATTATTCTTTTGAAAATCAAGTACAATGTCTTTCATTTTATACACTACTTTTTATACTTCGCGTAATATCCATAACTTTGTTATTTCCCCAAACTCTTTCATACGGTAGTCCAGTTAAATTTTCGACAACCGCCTTAGTAGTAGGAGTGACGTCCTTTTTTGAACCACCATTTCTAAGCCGCTTTATTTCCCGCAGAATAATCTTATGATTTTCTACATTCAATTTACAAATGTAAGAAAAGGCTATACCTAAAAGCAATAGAACGATCGGTACTATACAATATAAAATTAATAGAGCATTGATCGTGGTTGGAGATTGTACTTTTGTACCAGCCTTAAATCCGGTCGTTTGTAAAATAATACCGATGATTAGGGTAAAAAGCGAATCAAGAATAGTATCAATGGTAGTGTTTACACCAGCATATTCTCCTTCTCGCCTTTTGGTAGTGACAATTTCATCGACATCTGGTAAAAAAGTAAATATATATTGTGAAGAATTAACGACTCCAGTAATACCAAAATTTAGCGCTACCATTGCAATAATCCACCAAATATTTAAATGATCTGGTTTTAAAACGGCTAGTATGAAAATGCCAATAAAGACGACGATCGCTCCCCAAGCACCCACACGGTATGAAAACATACCATTTGTTTTAGTCTGTAACCACATGAAGAACACTAAAAAGATAATACCAAAAAAGTAGCCTACACTCGTAGAAACAGCAACTTCTGTGGGACTTAATAGTAAGACAAAGATAATGAAGTACGTATTAATATCTCCCCGAATAGTACGAAACAATTCTTCACACTGCCACATTAATAAATATGTCCAATAAGATTTTATTCTGATAGCACTAATAAAATTCCAAAAAATATTAACTAAACGTTTCCACAAACTAATTTTATTTTGCTCAAGAACTGTCGACTCATCAACAGGTCTTTCATAAACCGAATTATAAAAAAGAATCAACATCAACGTACCCATAATATCATAGACTATGGCGGCGATTACAAAACTATTAACATTATTTTGACCACAAAGTTTGAATATCCAAGCAATAAATAAAGAAGCAAATATTCCGGAAGTAGCTGCTCCAGCCTGATTGAAACCTACTAATTGTGCCCTTTGATCAGAATCTTCTGACATTTCTGATGTCAAAGTTAACTGAGAAGTTGATAGCATCGGCGTAATAAGAAAATATAGCAAAAAGAAAATAAAATATGATGGTTGTGGCATTCCTGGAATCCACATAAAAATATAGGTCAGGGATTTTAGCGGAATTCCTATTAGAAACATTGATTTTCTACGCCCATGTTTGCGACCAAATTTTGTTTGATACAACCGGTCTGAGATGTAGCCATAAATTGGGGTTAAAACAGCACCAATAATCTTAGCAGATGTGAACATTAAAGTAACGACCACAATCGGAATTTTGAGAAAAGTTGTGTAATAATACATCAACCATGTAGTTACCAGTGTGATCATTACATTGGACAATTGAAAAGCCGAAAAGCCAATTTTTCGCCATAAAGGAATTTTAACTCCTTCTCCACCTGTAGAAAGATACTGGGTGTTTTTCTTTTCTTTGCTCATAATTGGCCTCCTCATACAGAAAAGCACTAATCAATTATTGATTTAACTAAACTTATAGTATCGTACATTAAGTACCCATCAGTTGAAATACTAATAATATTATTGCTTAAAATTTTTGCGGCAGGTAATTTTATCTGCCATAGGTGATAGCCACCACTTTTCATGGCTGAGCGGTAAGCGGCACGATCATTTGGGAAAGTTTTAGTCGCTAATGTATTACCATTTAAAATGATTTTTATCGTGCAGCCATTATCATTTGTCATATTTTTTTGAGATGTGCCGGCAAAGGATAGTTGCAGCACATAGTCTTGGCCATCGAATTGTAATGATTTTTTACTAAAGTGGATTGACCACTGTCCACAATCATTTTGCAAATAATACCATTCTGTATCTTTACCAATGTAGTAATCCAAGTTTGTAGGAACCAAATTAATCCAACTATAATTTCTTAGTTGATCGTTTAATTTCATTCCAGCTGTAGTATGGGTACACAGTCCAATTTGCCAAATAGTTCTTGTTGACCGTTTAATTTTTAGTAAACCAAGATTTAAATTGTGATTGGTAACTGTTACATGTTTTAAAAAATGCGTTGTCAAATCATCCGCATAATTTTCATAAACATATAAAAAATATTTGTCTGGTCTGATGTTATTGATGTTAAATTCGCCTTCAGTATTCGTATCCGTATAGTACATAAAACCAGCTTTTTGCTGGTTAAGCGGAACTTGATCAGCATCAGTATCAGTTAGAATGACTGTACAGTTTTTATTATGATATTCTGAATAAATTTTACCTTTTACTTGAAAAAGAGTTTGGACATAATCAGGGTCTTTAACCCATTTATAAGGCCAAGAAGCTTTTTCATGATCCGCTTTTTTTTTGGCATCGGCTAAATCACCATTATTTAAATAAATGCACCATGGACCAAAAATTTTATTAAAATTAGGCTTAACTTCAAACAGGCCTTTGCCGAAGTGCTCACTAACCATGTAATTTAGGATAATCGCATCATAGTGCACCATTAGATCCTGATTAAGAGGACCACAACCATACGCACTTTTATCTGGTAAAATTAGCCAAAATCCTAATTTAGCACTAAATTGTCCCCACAAATCTGTCTTTCCCAAATAGCCAGCATAATCATATTTTGAATAAATCATACTACTGTCATAAAGTGAACCATCCGGCATGAGGTAGGTTTCATCTTGTAATTTTTTCCCTTGCATCATGTGCGCGGAAGAAGGTTGTAATCCAGTGCGCTCGCCATTATAGCTAATAGGAAATAAAGAGCGATTTAATCGGTAAACCGTGCGTAATTCATTAATTTTAAAGCTGTGGTGCACGTTATTCCAAGCTTTAACATAAGAATAAATTGCGGGATCGTTATTATTTACAATAATATGATATTCAATACCTAATTCTTTTGTATCATCAATATATGCAATATGTAGTCTTAATGCAGATTTTTCAATAATTTTTAGGGAAGAAGGCTGTAAGTTAACAGTTTTTCCAGCCATATGATAGTCACAATAAAAACTATGACTTTTATCGGGATCATTCGGTTCGCCAGCAAGGTTGGTAAGTAATTCCAAGCCCTGATAGCGTAAATGCCTTACTTTGCCTTGCTCATCAAAATATACTTGCAATTTACCATTATCAATTAAAACTGCGCGTGAATTTTTGCCATTAATTTTAAACCATAGACTTGATTTCATTTTTAATTTACCTTTTTAAAAAAGACCAGACAAAGCACAAGCTCTACCTCGTCTTTAAATCAAATGATCAGCATATCGCATTATCTACTACAAGTGTAGTTGCTATACCCCAAATGTGCACACTATTTATTTACTTTTTGCAAAACCAATTTTGCCATGCCTAAAATTCCGGCATTATTGCCTAAACTTGCTAATTTAATATTAATTTGGTTCTGATCGCTAAAATAAAGATATTTATTCATAGCACGTTCAACTTTTGCTCTTAAAAATTCGCCAGCATTTGCTACACCGCCACCGATAATAATTTCTTCTAGATTAAGAACATTAGAGACATTTGCTAAAGCCAATCCTAAATAATCACAAGCTTGATCCACAACGCACAAAGCTAATGGAGAATTTTGCTTTGCCTTATCAAAAATTTCTTTTGCTGTGATTGAGACTTCATCTTGTCCACTCTCTTTTTGATAAAGATGTACTATTCCAGTGGCTGATGATACCGTTTCAAGACAACCGCGATTGCCACATGTACATTTGAATCCCTTTGGGTCAACAATAACATGTCCTAGTTCACCGGCAGCACCAGCAAAACCGTGAACCAACTCACTATTTAATACAATTCCGGCTCCTACACCAGTTCCTAACGTAACGTACATTAAATTGTCTTTACTGCTACTATCTTGCCATTTCTCACCGATAGTAGCAGCATTTGCATCATTTTCTATCACAATTGGAATATCCAAGCTTTTTTTAAGCAGCGCTATGATATCTGTATCATTATTCCAACATAAATTATTACAGTCATAAACAGCCAAAGTCTCGGGTCTTACTGATCCCGGCATACCTAGACCAACTCCTAAAAGCAGCTCTGTATTACTTACTTGCCGTTTTATTTCCCGAATAATTTCTGCCATAACGGTTTCTGGTGCAGTTTTTGTGGGAGTGGCAAGAGACCATTGCCTTTTTATGTATCCAGTTTCAGTAACCAAGCCAAATTTAATTGTTGTTCCTCCAAAATCAATACCAATTACAACATTTTCCATATTTATCGCCCGTTATTTACTAAAATTTTAATTTGTTAAATCATCAATTTTTAAATAGTTGGCAGTATTAGCCGATACTTCTTTATTATTAATAGTTAATTTTTCAGGTCTTACTTTGAAGTTTCGTCCGTCAGCTACTACTTCTCTTTTTACATCATCTATTTTAAAGCGTTGGAGTAAATTAGTACGAGAGGGTAACTTACCATTTACTGTAAAACAGGTAATAAAAATAAAGTGATTAGTACCGTTACTGATAAATTCACGGTTCGTTTCGGGACCAAACTTAGTTTTTACAATTGAATTTGAAAAATGAATAAAGCAAGCAGCATTACCTTTACGAAAGGCTAACCAATTTTTACCACTTAATTCTTCATCAAACTCCCAGAATGGATAATACATATGAATAAAGGGTAAGTCATCTTTAGTTAAATTATATGTCATAAACATATAATTTTTATACTGATTAATTTGAGGTTCTCTATTATTACCTGCCCAGTAACTCGGCTTATGATCACCGCTATACTTACGCTCACCTGGATTAGTAATCCATACATTAGTAATCATATCTTTCAAAGTAATATTCATATTATGTTGCTGGACTCCATGCTGACCAACTTGGTAGTTAATTACACTGGCCATTGCGTATTTAGGGGCTTTATAGATATATGAATGAGCCTGATTAATCCCTTGAAGATATTCAAATTTATATGGTTCAGTCGGTATAAAGTATTTTTTGAGCTTACTTTGCGGTACATAATCAGAGAGTGAAAATATGGCAACATCCCTTAAGGCATCATTAAAACAGCCAATATTAAACGCCACTTTAGATAAACTTGCAATTTCACTTAAAGAGATATTTTTCAAATTATGTTCATAAACGCGCCCATAAGTTGAAGCATAATTTTTACCAAATGAATTAATAGCAATAATTTGGAAACAAAAATCTAGTCCTTTTTTCGCTAGATTCCTAATACTTTCATCTGGTGCTGCATTGTATAAACTAAATAGACCAATTAAATCAATTGGCATGTAAGTTAATGAATTCCATTCAGCTAGACCATACTTAAAAAACTCATCAAACCAGTCTTCAATTTGCTTTTTACCCAGTTCATATTGTTCTCTGCCTTTATGACCACTTACAGCAAATAGTTCATTAGGATAAAGATGACCAGCAAAATAACGTGCAATATGAAATAAAAATGCGTGATTTTCACTGAAATACCACATAACATCATTACCCGGCTCATCTATCCAATATCTAAATTTTAGTGAAGTTTCTTTAAGCGTCTGCTTGATTTCTAGGGGCATCTTGTCCGGATATTTAATCATAAAGCTTAACAAAGGTGCCAAAATAAAGTCTGAACAATCCCCATGGTTATTAACTAAATTAAGAGCACTTTCTAATTCAAAAGGCAGCTTGTGTCCTTTTTTATAAGTAAGAGGCTTATTCAGATACATCTTTGCCATAGCAACATTAATATCATCAAGATTTTGCTGAGCATAATATTCTAAAGCCTGTTTTTTGCGCTCTGCCAAGGTTTTACCAGTAATTACATTTTCATAATTTTTAGTATTATAAATTGTTAGCGTAATAATTCTTGTAACCCATGAATCGTCTGGCAATTTTACCCCAAATTCAACATTGGTTAAAGAAGCAAATTGGAAATCATATGTATTGCCCATTACATATTCATGAGCACCTGTGTTAATTGTTATTTTGCGCTCATCCTGTTTAAATTCGGTAATATTTCCGTTCTGCATATCACTATATGGATCATCGGTAGGTGGATTAAATCTAATTCTTAAAACAGTATCTATTGTTGAATCTGCAAAAAACTTTATGTCACCTTGAGCATAATAATCTTTCAGGAAATGAATGGAAGCCAATAAATGTTGCGCATTGTCAAGAGCAGAAGCATCTTTAACTGGAATGTGGCCATAGAGCTTTTTAGTGCTTAAATTGACCATAGAAAAGATAAAATCGGCGTCTCTTTCTGCTAAGTCATCAAAATAAACAACTATTTCATTAGTACCTTTTGCTAAAAACAATTCGCAATTTTTAGCCTTAGTTGTATTCCGCGTATAATTTTTATAAGTTACTTCCAACTCATCATTAACCCATATCTTCATGCCACCAGGTGTTGAAATTTGGAATGGAATTTTAGCATCTTCATCCAAATCAATATAAGTTTTAGCCCAACATCTTAAGATTGTAGGCACCGGAACCTCAGTAGATAAAGTAATAAAATCATCTTCAAATCCAGAATACACTTTGGTATATTTAATATTCTTATCTAAATCTTGATGATCAATTACTTTATGAGTTAAAAAATAAGCTCTTCCCGGATACTCATTATCAATGCCGTTCATCTCATACTCATATGGACTAGGACGAAGTCCACTACGAAATTTTCGTGGTGGAACTGTAGTCTGTCGTTCGTAGGTAATTGGTGAAAGCAAAAAATTAGTTAAAGATTCATTTTGTGAAGCAGTAAATTTCTTAGAATCCATTTAAATATTTCTCCTAACTTTTTATTTTTTGTGACCGCTTCCATGTTTTTAATTTAGCATAGTAATTTAACTAAAACAACTTTTAAAAAAAACTGGTTTTTTTGATGAAATATGTATACAATTTTCATTGGAACCGCTTTCTAGAGGATAAAAGGATTAGATTTAATTTATACTTAGGGGGGTAATAATTTAAAATGAATAAACTTTCAAAAAGGATTTATACTAAGCGAAAAGTCACTCTCTGGACTGCTATATGTTATGGTTTAACTGATTTCAGTAGTGGTGGGGCGCAAGCTGTGCAATCAGCGTGGATGCTCTACTTCTTTACATCATTTTGTAATTTGTCGGCTACACAAGGTACTTCAATTATTGCTATCGGCAGTTGGGTAACTGCAGTTTTTGGTTTGGTTGCTGGTGGTATTACCGACAACTTTTACCATACTAAACTAGGAAAAATATTTGGTAGGCGTCATTTCTTTTTAATTTTTGGTTCCCCATTAATTCTTTCCTACATTTGTCTGTGGTTTGGTGGTTTAAACTACTGGTACTACTTCTTTGTTTATTTAGCATTTTTGCTAATTCAGCAGATGATTACGGTGCCGTATTCAACATTACCTAACGAAATGACTACTGATTTTAATGAACGTACGCTACTTTCCACTACTAGGTTAGTTTTTGCTGCGTTTTCTAACTTTTTTGCCAATTTTATTCCAGCACAACTTTTTAAGGTGTTCGGACAACACAGTGCTATGGCGCTAACGCTTAATGCCGTGTTCTTTGGTATAGTATATTTGCTTGGTCTTTGGCTGACAGCCTTTAATACTTGGGAAATGCCTGTTGACCAAGTTGAAAATGTTGCTGACAAAGAAGCGAAAGAAAATAACCAAAAAAAGAACCAAAAAGTTCACGGTTCTTTCTGGAAAATATTGGGAAGACAGTTATTGGATTATCTTCGCGTATTCCGGGTAAAATCATATACACAACAAATTTTAATTTATCTACTGTCATTTACCGGCTTTGATGTTATGAGTATGGTATGGACATATTATGTTATTTTTTGTCTACATGGCACTGCTTCTACTGCTGGGTATATCATGTCATTCGCTGGTTTCGGCTTTATTGGTACTTTAATTGGCGGCTGGGCAGTTGTTAAATTTGGACCTAGAAAAATTTATGGTGTAACTTTAACAATTGATTTGGCTACATTTATTATTCTTTATGCTCTAGGCAAATTGCAACCCAAGAACACATTTGTATTATTATTTATTATCATGATGCTCTTTATAATTTCGAGGGCTATTGACTGGTTCCTGCCATGGAACATGTACCCATTTATGCCAGACTTGGGCGAACTTCTCACTGGCGAAAATAAAGCTGGTACTTTCCAAGCAGTTGTCAGTTTTGTCCGTGGTTTAACTTCTGGACTATCTGGCATTTTCGTTGGTATGTATCTTGATAACAATGGCTTTGTAAAAAATGCACCGACTCAACCAATTGCAACCCAAAATGCAATTTTAAATGTTATTTTATTTGGCTCGGGTATATTGATTTTCTTAGCACTACTCATTTCATTAGGTTATAAATTAAACAAGAAGAATCATACAATAATAATTAATGAAATTGCCAGACTTCGTGCCGGCGGCTCTAAAGCTGATGCTACTGATGAAGTAAGACGTACCACAAAAGAAATTATCGGCGTTGATTACGATAATGTATGGCCAGAAGCTAAAAACTCAAATAACTAGATTTAATTGCTTAAGAGATCGGAAAAATATTTCCGTCTCTTATTTTTTATAGAATAAAGAAAGTGTTATAAAGTAATGGTAAAAATTAAGAATCCTGTACTAAATTGGTTAAGTGATCCGGAAGTTTTTCAAGTTAATCGTATACCGGCACATGCGGATTTTGATTTTTATCAAAATCAAGTAGAATTTAAGAATAAAAAAACCAGTTTAAAGCAAAGTTTAAACGGTATGTGGAAAGTGCATGTTGCTCAAAATCTGTCTACTGCACCATTAAATTTTTACAAAAATGATTTTAATGATAATAGTTTTTCATACGTTAAAGTCCCCGGCCAATTAGAATTACAAGGATTTAATTGCCCTAAATATGTTAATACGCAATATCCGTGGGATGGACATGAACAGTTGATGCCTCCCGCTATTCCGCAAAAATTTAATCCAGTAGCAAGTTATGTTAAGAGGTTTAAAGTTAATGATAATTTTAAAAACAAAAAAGTTTTTCTTTCTTTTCAAGGCGTACAAACGGCTTTTTATGTTTGGTTAAATGGTTGTTTTATAGGATATAGTGAAGATTCATTTACTCCTAGTGAATTTGATATCAGTGATTATTTACTACCTGGTATCAATCGTTTGGCAGTGGAAGTATTCAAATACTCCAGTGCCAGTTGGCTGGAAGATCAAGATATGATTAGATTGTCTGGGATATTCCGTGATGTCTATCTTTATGCTGTACCCTCTATTTATGTCAAAGACCTGCATTATCAGCCTGTTCTTAACACCGACTTTTCAGAAGGAAAAGTTAGCATTACTGCTGAAGTGGAAAATAAGAATGATCAAACCAAGTTTTGCTTTGAATTATTCGATCCATGCAATAACAAAGTGTTAGAGCGAACTTTACCTTATAAAGAATTATCCCAGGCAGTATTTAAGATAACTCAACCTAAGTTGTGGAGTGCAGAAGAACCTAATTTATACAAAGCTGTTCTTAGTATTATTAATCAAAAAAATCTTATTGAAATCACGTCTACTCAAATTGGCTTTAGAAAATTCGAAAAAAAGAACGGCATTATGTTGCTAAACGGAAAAAGAATTGTCTTTAAGGGCATTGACCGTCACGAGTTTGATTATCGTTTTGGACACAGTGTCACTAAAGAAGATATGATATTCGACATAAAATTTATGAAACGGTATAACATTAATGCCGTAAGAACATCTCACTATCCCAATCATCCTTTGTGGTATAAGCTTTGTGATCAATATGGTATCTATATGATTGATGAAGTTAACTTAGAAACTCATGGATGCTGGTTACAAATTGATTCTTTAGGAAAATCTTGGAATATTCCTGGTGATCATCCTGAATGGCTCCCCGCTATTATTGACCGTGACAATTCTATTTTTCAAAGAGACAAAAATCATCCAGCAATCTTAATTTGGTCTTTAGGAAATGAATCATATACCGGCGAAGATTTAGTCGCAAGTGCCAATTGGTTTCATCAACATGACCAATCAAGATTAGTTCATTATGAAGGATTCTTTAGGGGTGGTGCAAATCAGGAATATTCTGACATGGATACACATATGTACTGGAAACCTCAAGATATTATTAATCAATTGGAAAAACACACCGACAGGCCTTTTATTCAATGCGAATATATGCATTCAATGGGTAATTCAACTGGTGGCATGAAATTAGACACTGACCTTGAGGACATGTATCCTAACTATCAAGGGGCATTTATTTGGGACTTTATTGACCAAGGCCTTTTAGCAAATGACCCACGCGGACATAAATGTATTTCGTATGGCGGTGATTGGACAGATCGACCAAGTGACTATGAATTTTGTGGTGACGGTATTCTGTTATCTGATCGTACCCCTTCTCCTAAAGCAGTTGAAGTTAAGCAAGACTATTCTAATATTAAAATAAAAATTGATCAGGAAGGTTTTGCCATTGAAAATAAAAATTTGTTTGTTAACACTTCTAATTTAGTTTTTACTGCTAAAATGTTAAAAGATGGCAAGCTTTTGAAGCACCAAGACTTTAACCTAGTTGTTAAACCTGGTAAAAGCTTTCATCAATCTTTGGATTGGTCAACCGATACAAAGTCAGGGGAGTATGTTGCAGAAGTTTCGGCTAAACTTAAAAATAATACTCTATGGGCTCAGAAAAATTATGAAATCTGCTTTGCCCAAAAGCTAATCAAGCACATTGACAAATCAATAGTTCAAAAAGATAAAATTAACGTTGTTATTGGCAGTACCAACATTGGTGTCAGTGGGGAACACTTTAGCTTAGAACTATCAAAGGCCAAAGGCGGCTTAAGTTCATATAAATACGACGGACAAGAATATATTTCCGAAATTCCTAAGTCTAGCTATTGGCGTGCATTAACCAATAATGACGATGGTTACAATGGCGGCTTTAAGCTTGGTATGTGGTTAATTGCTGGTAAATATCAAAAATTAATTGATAGTAATATTTCTCAAACTGAGACAACAGTTACGATGAGTTTTAAGTATCAATTAGCTCTGCCCGAAAAAGTGTATAACATTATCACCTACACGATAACTCAAGATGGAGCTGTAACAATTACTCTTTCTTATCCAGGACATAAACATTTACCTAATATTCCTGCTATCGGGATGGATTTTAAGTTGCCATTACAATTTAACAACTATGAGTTTTACGGTTTAGGACTAGACGAGAATTATAGTGATCGTAATAACGGTGTTAAACTCGGAATTTTTAAAGGTAGTGCTCAAGACAATTTCACTCCATATTTAGTACCACAAGAGGCAGGAAATCATGGTGAAACACGTTGGCTCACAGTAACTGACAACAATGGACAAGGGTTAAAATTTACTGCACTCAATAAGTCGTTTGAGCAAAGTGTTCTTCCTTATAGTGAATATGAAATTCAAAACGCTCATCATTATTATGAATTACCCAGTCCTTACTGCACCAGAGTACGAATTTTGGCCAAACAAATGGGTGTTGGCGGAGATGATTCTTGGGGTGCACCAGTTCATTCACAATACCAAATTAATGCAAATAAACCAATTAAACTATTATTTAAGTTCCAAGGTTTTAATGAAAGCCATTAAACATTTAGGCTTTTGATAAGAAACTAGTAATTAGATAACTGTATTTGATAGCTCTTTAAATAAAAACAAAAAACATATTGTCAAATTAAACTAATATCAACAATTAAAAAGAAGATAAAATAATTTTTCAATGTGTAGACTTCTTCTTTATTAAATCAGAAAGCAAATTTTATTAACTCTTTTAGCTTACGTCCAAGATTTTTAATTGCGGTAAAATATAACTAAAAAAGAAGGTGAGCT
>NZ_CALYQV010000048.1 GCF_945290125.1 uncultured Lactobacillus sp.
AATCAGTCGGTTAAACAACTTCAAGAAGGCTATGTCAGATATGATTTGCCTTTTTATTTTGAGCCGATTATCAACGAATTTCAGATGAAATTATTAAATGATTCTGACCGTCACAAATATCATTTTGAGTTTGATATCCGCAAAGAAGTTGGTATGAGTATACAGGATGCCCAAATCGCAATTAATAATGCAATTATGACACCAAACGAAGCACGTCAAGAAATTGGTAAGAAAGCATCTAAAAATGAAGATATGGAGAAATTCCAATCAACTCTTAATACGGTTAATTTAGATGATAAATCCAAATATCAAGCCCTGAAAGGAGGTGGAAGCTTTGGACAAGGAAATCAGAACAATTCAAACAGCAGTTGAAACTCGTGAAGCTGAAAGCGGTGGAAATGTTATTGAAGGTTATGCGCTGAAATTTAATACACGTTCGCAAGTTTTAGGTGTGTTTACTACTTTTGTGGAAACCTTAGATAGAAATTGTTTAAACGGTGCTGATATGCGCAGTACAGTAGCTACTTTTAACCATGATCAATCCCAGATTATTGGTCGGGTGGATGCAAATATGACGTTAAATATTGATGATGTAGGGTTAAGATTTGCTATTACAATGCCAGATACAACAATTGCTCATGACGTTTTAGAAAATATTCGCGCTGGCATCTTAAATAAGTGTTCATTTGCCTTTACCTTGCCAGATGATGATTCTGCTGATGACTGGCAAAAGTCTGATGAAGAAGGTATTGATTATGTGCGGACAATCCGTAAGATTGACCATTTATATGATGTAAGTGTAGTAACGACTCCGGCATATTTGGATACCACAGTCGGAGCTCGATCGTTAGAGCGAGCTAAACAGATTAAAGAAGGCCCATTAATTGAGGCACGTAGCCAAAAACGCAAGGATTTACTAAAAAAATTAAACATTTTAGAAGCCATCGATTATTAGTCGGTGGCTATTTTAATACCAAAAAGGGGTAAATATATGACTATTGATGAAATGATTCGCTCATTACAAGCGAAAAATAAAGAAAAATTAGAACGTAAAACTAAGCTACAAACTGAAATGCGTTCAATTTTAGAAAATGACAAGGCAACTGATGAAGAGATGGAACGTGCAGACAAACAAGCTGCTGAAGTTCGTAAATTAGTTGATGAAATTGAAGCCAATAATAAGAAAATTAAGGATTATGAAGCTGCAAAACGGGGTAATGACCCGAAACCAGAACCAAAACCAACTAAAATTCGTAAATTAGATGGCGGAAATACTGAATTACGAGACGCTTTAAATGCTTATTTACACACAAAAGGAGCTACTCGTGATGGTTTAAAGAGTCCTGATGCAGATGTAACAATTCCAGAAGATATTGTATATAATCCTGAAAATGAAGTTAAAACTGTTACTGATTTATCTAAATTAGTACAGCATTTCAAAGCTAATACCGCAGCTGGAAAATATCCGATTTTGAAACGTGCCACAGCTGGTTTAATTCCAGTTGATGAATTGGAAAAGAATCCTGATTTAGCTAAACCTGAATTTAAAAAGGTTTCTTGGGAAGTTAAGACTTATCGTGGTGCTATTCCAGTTTCAAATGAAGCTATTGCAGATTCTGCTGTTGATTTATTGGGTATCGTTTCCCGTAATGCTTTAGAACAAAAAATTAATACTACTAATGCTGCAATTGCCGATAAAATCAAAGGTTTTACTGCTAAATCTATTGCTGGTGATGCAGTTGATGATTTAAAACACATTGTCAATGTAGATTTAGATCCTGCTTACCAAAAAGTCATCATTGCATCTCAAAGCTTTTATAACTGGTTAGATACTTTAAAAGACAAAGATGGTCGCTACTTATTACAGCAGCCAATCGTTGATGGTTCTCCAGTTCGGGTTATTGGCATCCCTATTTATGTAATTGAAGATGAATTATTAGGCAAAGCTGGGGATGCTAATGCCTTTATTGGTGATATCCAACGTGCTGTTGTGATGGCGGATCGGTTAGATATCCAAGTTCGCTGGGTTGATAATGAAATCTTTGGCCAATATTTACAGGCTGCAACTCGGTTTGATGTGGAAGTTGCTGATGAGAAAGCTGGTTATTTTGTAACACAATCATCTGGAAGTGGTTCAAGTACTAAAAAGTCCTAGTAAAGGAGCGTAATTAAATGTATGAACTCACACCGGAACAATTCGCCACCCTTAAGAATTATTGCAAAATTGATCAAAATTTTGATGATGATGTTTTACATGAACTTATTGAATCTGCAGCTTTAGAGCTATGTGCTGCTATTAAAGACCAGTCTAAACCTGATGATTTTAAAGATGAGCCTCGCTTTTTTGTAGCAATTATGAAAATTGTTAAAGAAGATTACGATTATCGTGGTATGGGCTCAGAGGTCATGCGTTTTCCGCTAGCTAACCAGTCGGTAGTAAATATCATTAATCAACTACGTTCTGAAATTACAGAAGGTGATAGTGAATGAGAACTACTAGAATGACTGAACGTATTGAATTTTGGGAAACTAGTTATAGTAAAGATGAAAATAATGTACCCGTTAATGGAAAAAGTAAATGCGTGTATTCCTGCTGGGCTGAACTATTAAATACTCCGATTAGAGAATTCCGCAATCCCACAACAAAAGTTGGTTATCGCCGAGAATCACCTAATTTTGCAATTCGTTTTAATGTTCACCAACCAATAGATTCAACCTGGATTGTGGTTTGGCGGGATAAAGATTACGAAATTACTGGAGTTGATGAGGACTACGATAAACGTGATATTACCAAAATTGAGTGTAAGGCGGTGAAATAATGGCAGTCAGTGGTTTAGAAGAAATGTTAAATAATGTTCAAATTTTGGAAGATGGGTTTGATAAAAAAGCCCGGAAAGCTGTCCGAGATGGAGGCAATATTTTTAAAGAAAAGTTGATGGAAGACACGCCTCAAAGTGTGCAAGACCACTCGGGCTTAGGCCCTTTAAAGGAACACACCAAAGTTATTAATTCCACAAGAACCGGCGAATATGAGGCTCAGGTTGGTTATGACAATATTAAAGGCCGTATTGCCCACTTCCCTAATTCAGGTACTTCCAAGCAAGACCCCCAGCATTTCATTGAAAAAGCACAAGAACAAACTAAACAGCCAATTCTAGATAAATTTCTTGAGGATTTAAAATTATGAAACTAGCTGATGTCGAAGTTTCTAAAATTTTGGACAAAAGTCAAAAGTTAACGGAGCTCATGGATAAAGCCCGAGACCAGCCTTTAGCAGTTAATCCCGTTTATCTTGGAACGCCTGAAAATGATTTTTTAAAAAGTATTAATGCTCCTTGGATTAGAGTAACTAATATTCCATGTGATGAAGCTGATTACGCTGATGATCAGCGCTTAATAGAATATCCAAAAGTACAAGTAGATTTTTGGATAAATAAATATAAGTTACAGTTAGCGGCTGATATTGAGCAACTGATTTATCAATTAATGCGAGATAGTGGTTATGAACGTTATTATGAAAACCATTATGTTGATGTTGATATTTCAGATTTATTAATGTTTACCGCTAATTTTCAATATTTAGGACTCTAAAGAGTCCTTTTTTTATACGAAAGAAGAGGTTGTAATGGGAAAAGTAAAGATAGGTGCACGAGATTTTAAATATGCAGTAGTAAAAAATAATTTATGTACAGACGGAATTCAACGAATACCTGGATTAACTGAAGCAAAACTGGAAATTAAAAATGAAATCAAATCTTTTGCTGCCGATGATGGTCCTTACGTTCAATTATCAAGTGGTATTTCTAGCGCAACCTTAGATGTTAAGTTAGCAGATATGACTTCGAAAGCACGTAAGGATTTCTTTGGTATTGATTTAATTAATGGAATTGAAGCATATCGTAAAAATTTAATGCCTAATGATATTGCTGTAATGTTTAAATCTCATATGGATGATAATAAAGGGGTTTATGTAGCTTTATTAAAGGGTAAATTTTCTATTCCAAGCTTAGACGCAAAAACTATTGATAGCACCCCAGATGTGGCCACGGATGATACTACCGGTAACTTCTCTCCTCGTGGAGATGATGAAGATGCTTTAGTAATGCTAATTGGCCGTGAAGATAATCCAGATTTTGTTTATTCTGAGTTTGAAAAAGCAGTTTTTCCAGCCACGGATGATGAAGCCAAATTAGTCCAAAAAGTAACTGGCAATAATACTGCTGGCTAGTACCAAAAGAACAGAGACGATCAAAGGTGAAACGAGTTGGAGGATAAATTATGTATGAAATAACATTAAAGATTGATGGCAAAAATCAAACTTTTAAGCGCACCGATGAGCCATTCTTGAAAGACATTACTCAGGTTCTGATTTTAACACAGCACCAAACGAAAATGTATGACAAAAAAGATGGCCCAACCGATCAGGATTATAGAAAAAATTCAGACGAGGTGGCACAATTTGCCGTTAATTTTTGGAATAAGCAATTTAATAAAGAAGATGTATTAAATGGTGCCAATCAGAAGGCCATGGCAGTAATTAGTAAGGTGGCTAATGATTGTTTGGGTTCAACTGATGAAGATGATGATAATGGTGCAAATTTAAAAAAATTACCGAACAGTCAATCCAAAAATCAATAGATAATTTAAATGATTTTTATAAGTCCTTGATGAAACAAGGTTATAAACTGTTTGAGATTGACAAGATGACTATGTACGATATCGAACATATTAATAAAATTTACGAAGAGCGGGAAGTCCCTATCGATAAGGCCTTTCCGCTTTTGTTTTCCAAAAATAAATAGGAAAGGAGGTTAAACATGGCTGGAAGTATAGGACATTTAGCTGGTGTTGTTACTCTTAATATTGATCCATTTAAACAAAGTGCAAATGCTTTAAATGCTACTATTCGTGCTACTGGAGCTGCTTTAACTGCTCAAGAGAGAACCGTTAAAGCCTTTGGCGGCAGCTTAAACGGTATGAGGTCTACTTATGCTTCTATGCAGCAACAGATTAATAATTATAATGCTAAATTGGATGCGCAAAGAGCTAAATATGACCAGTTAATCAGTAAAACAGCTGCTACCTCTGAGGAGCAAAAGAAATTAACCTCCCGTCAAGCAAACGCTGCTGCTGCTTTTAATCGCACTCAAGCTCAAGCAACAAAACTTGCAGGAGAAATGAACAGATTAGGACTTCAAATTAATCAGCAAAGCTCTGCATGGTATAAAGCAGGTAAAGCCACAACGGCTTTTGGCGATGCGGGATTAGCTGCTGGGCGAAAAATGAGAAATTTAGGTAGTACTATGACCACTTATGTTACTGCTCCTATTGTTGCGGGCTTTGGCTATGCTGCTAAATCTGCCATTGACTTTAATTCTCAAATCGATAAGATTGGTCCTTTGCTCAGCAAAAACGGTAAAATTACGGCCTCTGTTCGCCGTGAATTAGACCAAATGGCTTCAGCCTCCAAGCGTTGGGCGGTAGAGTATGGAGTTTCTACTACCAAGATTAATGCAGGCCTTGAAGAGTTAGTCAAGCGTGGATATTCTGCTAAACAAGCCTTGGGAGCTATGCCGTCAATTTTGGCCGCCACAAGAGCTTCAGGTGATGATTTTAATGATGTAATGCGTGTTTCAACTTCAACATTGGAGCAGTTTGGACTGAAATCAAATACTACTGCTGGAATGTTAAAAAACACAAAGCGCGTTACTGATAGTTTAACCTATACAGCAAACGCAACTGCTGCTGGTTTCCAAGATATGGGCGATGCTATGACCTATGTAGGCCCTACCGCTCATGCTGCTGGAATTAGTCTTGAACAAACAGCGGCTGCCATCGGCCTAATGAGTAATCAAGGTATAGAAGGTAGCGTTGCTGGTACTGCATTACGTTCAGCATTAACTCGTTTAATGAAGCCTACTAAACAAAATATTCAAGGCTTTAAAGAATTAGGTATTAATGTATCAGCATTTAAGAATCATTCATTAACTTTACCGCAAATTTTGAATCAGATAAAAAATAATACTGCTGGTTGGACTAAAGAACAAAGAGCAGCTGCCATTGCCATGGCTTTTGGAACTGAGGCACAAGCGGGAATGAACGCTTTAGTAAGCCAAGGCGGAGATGCTTTGCAAGATTTAACAACTAAAACGGAACAAGCAACGGGCTCAACTAAAAAGATTGCTGACACGATGAATAACACAGCATCAGCTAAAATTGACCGCTTTAAGGAATCATTGCATGTTTTAGCCATTAATATGGGTCAAAATTTAATACCAGCAATTATGCCACTAATCAAAGATTTAACTGAAATGGTCAAAAAATTCGGCGATTTAGATAAGGCTACACAGCAGAATATTATTAAATGGGCTGCCCTGGTAGCAGTATCTGCTCCAGCCTTTAAATTATTAGGTGGCGGAGTTAGTGTCATTAGTGGATTATCCAAGGCCTTTGGCGGTACTGCTTTAACGATTAGTCGTTTTAAAGCTGCTAGCGAGGCTGGTGCCTCAGGATTTAAGTTATTACACACAAGTGTTAGTCAAACAGCCTTTAATTTAGGCAATTTTGGTAAAGCAGCTAATATTGCTAAAGGTTCAACTGCGGCTTTAACTACTGGTGCTGGTGCTGCTGGAACAGCCCTTAAAGGTGCTGCGGTTTCCAGTACCGTGGCCACTACAAGTTTGGGATTAATGCCTGCAGCAATTGCAGCTGTTACTTTAGCTTTAGGCACAGGTTTAGCCGGCTGGGCTACTTATCAAGCCATGGTAGATCGTTCTAAAGAACGTACTAGACGTTGGGGGACTGATGTTGGAAGTTATGCAGACCACGCCTTAGGTAAATTTAAAAACTTCAACAATCAAGCCTCAGCTCAATTAGATGCCTTTGCACAAAGCAGCACAGGTGATGGTAAAAAAGCAGCTGCTGCCTTTAAATCTATGGGCGATCAAGTATAAGCAACTGGTAAAGATATTAAGAGGCGGCTAAAAAATACGCTTAAAGATTTGCCCGAAAGTGTTCGGGATGTTTCTGAAAAATCGGTCACAGAACAAGTCAAGGCAAACAATAAAACTATTAGCAATGCTAAAAGCTTAAGCAATAATATTTCTAATATTTTAAAATCTCATAACGGCAATATGAATAAGCTGTCAGCTGAACAGAGAACCTATGTTCTTAATGCTCAAAAAAAATTGGGCGAAGATGAGATTAAAATCTTAGGTATTTCCAACAGTAAAAAGAAAACTGTTTTAAAAGCCTTAAATGGTGACGTTAAAAACTTGACTAAGCAGCAAGCGCAAGACACTGAAAATCAAATCACAAATGCTTTAGAAAATGAACAGCGGGCTTATATCAAAAATGCTGATAAAATTAAAAATCTTTATAAAGATGGTTTAATCAGTAAACAGCAATATAACAAAATGATGTCAGCCTTAGACAAGGACCACTCTCAAAAAGTCAACGATAATTTAGGGGTAATCGCTGGTTTAGAAAAACAATATGGTACTGAACACGGTTACCGTCTAAATGAAATTCTTAAACTAAATAAAACTACTTGGGGTCAAGTCGGTACTTTATTAGATAAACATAAGGATAAACTCAGCTCGGTGGCTCAAACATATGGAAATGTTAGTCAAACAGCTAAAAAGGCCGGTGATATGTGGAACTCCATTGTGTTAAACCCTAAAACAGGGAAAATTAACACTAATGCTCAGCAAACTTTAAACGATATTGCAAAGACTGGTCAAGGCTGGGAAAAGCTAAAATTTATAGGTAAGCATGCAAAGATTGACTCCAATGCAAAATCAATGATTGCCGAAGCTGCTATTCAAAGTAACCGTTGGAAAGATTTACCTTGGGAAGATAAAAAAGCTTTACTTGCAATTCAAGGCAAAGGTAAAAAAGAAATGCAAGAAATGATTGCAGGAATTAATGACTGGGATAAACTAACTCCTAAACAACAAACTGCAATCGTTCATGCTAAGGGTCGCGAGGAATTGGCTCAAGCTTTAATATCCGCTAATGAGTGGAATAAATTATCTCCAAAGCAGCAAAAATTTTTAGTTAGACAACAAGGTTCCCGTGATTTAATTAATCTATTAACAAAAATTGGACAATGGAACAATATTTCGCCTAAGGCTCAAAAGGCTGTGGTTGAAGGAAAAGGTAACGCCGAAGTTACAAATATGCTTATTAATTTAGGCAAATGGAATCAGCTGAGTCCTAAAGAACAAAAATTATTAGTCGGTGGCAATGCCCAACGTGAAATTGTTAATAGTTTAGTAAAAGCTGGTATTTGGAATAGTTTAACCTTGAAAGAGCAACAAGCAATCGTTCGCGATAAAGCGACAGCGACTTTAATCGCTGCAATGACACAAACCGGTACTTGGAATAAAATGCCTTTAAGAGATAAAGATGCCATTATCCACGATAAGGGTACAGCAACTATAGTTAATGAACTTAATCAAGTGGGTAAATGGAATGGTATAGATACAATTGCTCATGATGCTATTGTTAATGATAAAGCAAGTGCACCTATCATAGCTGCAATGATTAAAAATGGCCAATGGAATGGCCTTAATTATCAAGATAAACAGGCCATTGTGCATACAGGAAATTCTGCTTTAGACTTAGCAAATTTAGTTGCTGCTTATGGTAATTTTGACAGTTTACCTGATTCAAAAAAGAATTTAATAATTAATAGTGCCACGGCCGTTCAAAAATTAAAAGATGCTGGTATTTTAGTCCAAAATTACAATCATACTTTTATTGCGCCTAAAAGCCTAACAGCTCATAATCAGGATATTATTAATAAATTAAAAGTTGGGGAAAATGGAATTATAAATTACAATGGCAAACAAGTCTTAGTTAAGAAACTCAACGGAAATAATGTTCAACTGTTAGGTAATATTAGTGCGGCTGGAAAAGCTATTGATAATCATAATAATAAACCAGTAAATGTTAAACATTTTAAAGGCAATTCGACAGATATTGAAGATAATTCAAGACGTAGTCAAAACGCACAAAAGTTTCATAATGATTATAGAGTGTTAACCAAACCGTTTAAAGGTGACTCTAACAGTATTAGATACGAATCGTCTAGGGGTGGAAGCGCAATTGGATTTTTTAATGGTAAAATACCCGTTTTGCATCATTTAAAAGGCCAAGACAATACTAGTGGCCCTGCCAACAGTGCTATTAATTCCATCTTACGTTGGAATCATACCAATCCTGTAACACATTTTTTCAAAACTTTTGTTCAAAGAATTACCGGTCATGCAGGTGGAACTACTGATTTCGAAGGTGGTCCAACCATTGTTAACGACGAACAAGGACCAGTTTTCCGAGAATTAATTAAACTTAATTCAGGAGAAATGTTTATACCACACGGGCGCAATGTATTGCTTAACTTACCAAAACATACAGAAATTGTGCCTGCACGGCAAACACAGAAGCTTTTTAATATTCCACAATTTTCCAATGGAACCCCAAAATTCAGCCATGTAGTTGCGGAGTTTGAAAAATTACCTAGTGCAACCAATATTACAAGCGTTATTAACAATCAAAGTACAAATAATTCATTTAATATCAATGTTACTGTTAACGCTAGTGGTAATAAAGATAGTCAAAATATAGGCAGAAAAGTAGCTGAATCTGTTCAATCAGAACTTAAGAAACTACTTAATTCTGATGCTGCTGCTATGGGAGGAGGTATTTATTATTAGAGAAGCTGAATTTATAGTTAATAATATTTCAAATCGGGAGCTGCATTCTTTTTTAGAGACAGCGCCCGTTTTTAGTATGCCTAAAAGAAAGTTTTCAACTATTGAAATCCCTGGTGCCAGTCGTCAAAAATTTTCTGATGAAAATTCATACGAAAATCGTACAGGTAATTTAACAATAATCGTTAAGGCCGATAATGAATTTGAAAAAACTTTATATTTATCTAAGCTTTATAAACTGTTCGATACGCCAGATTATATAGAGTTTATTAGTTATCTAGAACCTAATTTTGCCTATCATATAAAAATATCTGATGCTCTTGATGTATCTAGATTATCCAGGCTATCTAATTGGCAAGAGCTTAAATTAAAAGTAACAGCTGATGCTTTTAAATATTATGTACCTCCCAATAAGTATTTAAATATCAATCAGTTAACCATTAATAATCAGTTTCCTTTTTCTTCAAAACCTCTAATAGAGGTTCCAGCAGGAGGTGACTTAAATTTGCAAATTAATAATAAAAGCTATAAATTTACTGGTTTACCAACAAATGCCACGATTGATTGTGATGAATTACAACAAGATGTTTATGCTAATAATCAGTTATACAACAGTACGTTTGACGCTACTCAAGAATTTCCTGAATTGCCAACAGGGGATATAAATATTAATTCTAATTTAAAAATTAATTTATATCCTCGCTGGAGGCTGATTTAATGAAACCTATTCTTTATAAAACTGATACAGACTTTTCCCAAACAGGATTAGGGATTATTTCCGATGCAATATTGAGTGACAACTCCATAGTAGAGAAGTTTAACGGTGAATATACTTTAACATTTGATGTGCCAGTATCTAGTAAATATTATGAATTAATTAAGCCTGAAATGTTTATTAAAATTAACTCTTCACAGCAACGTGATTGGGATATTTTTTGGATAAAAAGCACGGATGTAAAAAGTAATCCTAGTATTATGACAGTTAACTGTAATCACTATTCAATGCTTTCAAACGATGCTTATGCACGTGGTGAATTAAGTGTTGATGGCAAAACTCCTAGTCAGATTTTATCTGAAATGCAGTCTATGCTAGACTTGCCGCACCACGGGTTTATGTTTAGCTCTACCGTTAATACCACGATTAAAGATACAGGTGTTATTTATACCAATAGCAACCCTAATGCAATTTTGGTAGGAGAAAGCAATTCTTTATGCCAGATAGTTGATGGCCGCATTGAGCGATGGTACAACCAGATTAATTTAGCACCTAAACAGTCAAGCAATATCGTTAATGTGCGCAAGGGTAAAAATATTGCTGGTTTAACCATTAATAGGAGTTTTGACGGCAAAGTTACTCAGATGGTTCCATATTTTAAAATGAAGGATGCAAAAGGCACTCCCGATAATGTTACTCACGTCCCTGAAAATCACTTGCAGTATGGACAGGCTGTTAATTCTAAGTATCTTGATAATTATTCCAGAGTTTATCGTAAATACGTAGATTATTCCGATAGAGTAGATAATTTAATTGATATGGATGACTTATCCGCCAAATATTTTGAGGAAAATCCCGGAATTGACATTCCTGATTATGTTGTTTCGATTAATATCTCTGAATATGGTTCTAAGCGAATGCAAAGAATCAACATTGGTGACTTGGCCAGAATCCATGATCCTGATTTTAATTTGGATATTGAACTACCAATCGTGGAACGAGAATTTAATCCTTTAAAGAATACTAATACAACAATCAAGGCTGGTACCCAGCCAGCAAACTTATTTCGAAAATTGGAAAAAAGGATTAAAGATGAAACAGATAATCGTAAGACCGCTGATGACAAGTCTGATGAAAAATTGCAGGAAGAAACCGACAACCGTATTGCCGGAGATACTCATTTATCAGATGAACAGGAACAGCGTGATTTGCAATGGAAGATGAAAGCTGCCGAATTTCAAAAGAAAATTGATGATGCTCGCGCGGATATGACAAACTTTATGAATTCCGGTGGCACTAATGTTATTCGCTGGATTCCAACTTTAGCCGAAGCTACTCAAATGGAAATTCACACTGATTATGGTTACCTTTTAATTGATGACCATGGCGTGGGATTTCATGCTAAAGATGGCACGGTAATGACTGGTATGGATGCTCGTGGCAATTTCATTGCTAATAATATTTATGGGAATGTTCTTAATGGTACAACTATTAATTCCGGGACATTAAACAGTGTAATTGTTAATGCTGGTCAAATAAATGCTGCTGATATTAATGGAAGCAATATTCGTGGTGGTTATATAGAAGGTGTGAAAATTCGTGGAGATACAAATATTGATATGCAAGGCGTTCACATATCATCATATGGGATTTCCACACCGGCTTTAACGGTTGATGGACAGATTAATGGTGTATACGCACTTGGAATGTTGCGCGACGCCTGGATATGGATAGGAGATTATAAAATAACAGCTCAAGGTAATTCACTTTATTATGGAGGGAGAAAATTAGCTTTTGCCTAAATTAAATGAACAGAAATTAAATTCAATTGAAGCCACAGATTTATTAACGGAATTCGCTGCTGAATCTGCTAACAAAGATAAATTACTGCTTATGGAACGAGCCAAAAACAAAAAATTAATAGCGATCATTAAAATCTTATTTAAAAACGTTCCTGAAGCATTTCCTGAGGATTTATTAATTACGGAGGCAAAGAAAGATGGCACTAACAACCAGAAAAACAATTAATTTAAATGGCCAATCAACTGATAGTAATGGTAAACAGCTAGCTCAATTTAATGCCAGTGTTTATTTAGATACTAAGAATATTAATATCAGCGTCAATTATAGTGCTGATACAGATAGTGAGCAGATTAATTCTGATTTAGCTGACTTCAAAAAAATGGTCGATGAGGTGGTGAAGTAAATTGGATGTATTCCGGTTAAATTTAGAACTGGATAAAACCCGTCCTGTTATCAATGAGCCGGTTACCTTTCGCCGCAAAGACGGTGGTTTGGGGAGCACACAAATCATTGCAACAATTACGGATCATGGTCAAACAGTTTCGGATATTAAGAGCGCTGTATTTATGTGCATAAAACCTGATTATAAATATGTCAGAGAAAACGCTAGTGTAATCGGTAACATTATAACTTATACATTGAATAACGAGGTAGGCACTTGTCCAGGAATTATTAAGACAGCTTATTTTCAAATTAACGGCGTTGTTTCAACACAAAACTTTCAGATTAATGTTGAAGAAGCAATATCACCAATTTTTTAGAGTGATAATTATGATTCAGAAATTCAACAAATTATTAAGTCTATGACTAATGCAAGCCAGGAAGAAATTGATAAATTTAAAACCTATCTTGGCAGTGCACGTAATAATTATATTTATACTAATAATGGAAAATTAGTTTTAAGCCAAAAAAATAAAACTTTAACTTTGCCGCCTAATTTAACAGTAACAATTGGTAACAATAGTTTTGCCTGTGCTAATGCCAATCAAACCATTACTTTTAACAAATTAGTACAATTTGTAATCTTTAATATAGAAACACTGCAAATTGAAATCAAAGATTTAGTTACGTTAACCCCAAATGAAGTCGTTTTAGGTTATTTTGATTTAAATAATAATTATATTCTAATTAACATTCAGGACAGATTTTTAGTTGACGATAATGGCAATTCTATTAATCAAATTTTTGGTAATCAGATTGCCGATAATGTTATTTCACGCAATAAGTTAACATACTATAATCACATTAAAATACCCACAGACTCTGTAGAAGGTTCTAAAGAAGGTTTAGGACCTAACCTTTTTAATACTTCAATGATTGAATCCAATGAACCTGATTGTTACGTAGATGGCAGTGACAGTAAAAATGCTCCGCTTGGAAATAAAGTAACGACAGAAAAGTATGCTAGAACAATTAAAATACCAGTTAAGCCGAATACAACTT
>NZ_CALYQV010000049.1 GCF_945290125.1 uncultured Lactobacillus sp.
TCTCGAACTTTTACCCTAAAGTGACATGCTTTTTCTAATGACTGCTAAAGAAATTCATGCACCGCTTATGCGGTAATCAAAGAGATAGTATCGGAGTAATTCCAACGGATACTTAGAAAACTTCTATCGCAAAATTAAATAAATTGAGCGCACTGCATTTGGCTACGCCAATTTCCACAATCTGCTAACTAAAATCAGATTGTCAGAAAATAAGTAAAACAAACAGAATCAAGCAGTTTATTAGCTACTTGATTCTGTTCTATTACTTTTTATCAACATGATTTAACAAAGATACGAATTTATTAAACTGTTTTAATTTTGAAGTTCACATCAGGTTCAGATACGGATGATATTTTTATAGCTTAATAATTTTGGAACAATAGCTTGCTACCACAGGGTCATGGGTAACAATTACCAGCGTTTTGCCCATCATGTTTAGCTGCTTTAATTCCTTCATAATAACGTCCCGGTTCTGCTCGTCTAGCGACCCAGTCGGCTCATCCGCCAGAATCAACTGGCTGGGCTTAATCATGGCACGGGCAACAGCAACCCGCTGCTGCTGGCCGCCAGAAAGTTCATAAACCTTACTGCCTTTATAGTTTTCAAGACCAACCCGCCTAAGCGTTTCATCAATCTGCCTTATTTTAGCCGCTTTGTCCTTCTTGACATATTTTTGCGCCAAGGTCAGATTTTGGGCAACAGTCAGATTATCAATTAGGGCAAAATTTTGAAAGATGTAATTTATCTTATTACGAATTTGCCGATTGGCCTGCCTGCTGTTGGGTTTAATGTTACTTTGCCCGTCAAAAATATAGTTGCCGGAATCAAAGCCATCAATCAACCCTAGGATGTTTAATAAAGTCGACTTGCCACTGCCACTGGCACCCATAATGGCTACCATCTCTTTGTCTTTGATGTCTAAATTTAAATTCTGAAAGACAAGCTTGCGTCCAAAGGATTTGGTCAAATTGTGTATCTTAATCATTGTCTCACCCGCCCTTCAATACTTGAACAATATTTCGGTTCTCCTGGCTGATAAAGATGGTCAGCGTTACCAATAGGTCGACCCCTGCTAACAGCACACCGACCATCAGTGCCCCAATGCTTCTGCCCCAGAAGAGGGCTACACCGATTTGAACTGCATATAGGCTTAGCAAGAGGGTGATGGCCATGCCGTATCGGTCAATGACTTTAAACCTAGCAGGCGTAAAATTGATAGCTTCTGCTCATTGGTTCTGAAATAGAGGACCGCGCTGAAAGCCGAAACGACCAGTGAAATCGTAAAGGTAACACCCAGCAAAATTAGTGAAATCAGCAGACCCCAGCGGTATATAGTAGTAAGATTATTGGCAAGCGAAGTTGCCGTTGCAAACTTTATCCGGATGCCTCGCATGTATTTAGCTCGGCCTAAACGTTTAATCTGCGCCCGGTTATGCCGGTTAATTTTAATTCTGATGGGATTACTAAGACCCGAAGTCGACAGCTGCAGCTTGCTCCAGTGATCTAAGTGGCTCGAATCAATCAATTCATAGATTGGCCGCTTAAAAAGCTTAAGTTTTTCATTGATGTAAATCGGTGTTGCTGGTGCAGACCGATAGTACACAATGTTTACCCGTGTTTTTGTCAAGTCTTTTCTTGACTTGTCTGAACGGTCAAGGACAAGCAACTGGGTCAGTTTAGTTACCTTATCATGATCCTTCTTCATTTCAATTGGTACGTAAAATCTATTTTTTAGTCCTGTAGATGCATTCAGACCCAAATGTTTAAGATAGTTTCGGTTAATCCGCACTACCGGGTAGCGGTCCTTGGAGGTGAAGCTATCAGAAGCTTTGAAGCGGGCCAGGTTCCTTTGCGGGTTAGTGATTGAACCGGACACAAAATAGGCATTACTCTCTTTTTCCAAGTCATTAAAGAAGTGTCCTATCTTGGCCTCATTCTTGCCATTATGAACTTCGTCATTTTTAATAGCTTCGGTTGAAACAAGACTAGTTCGTTCTGCAGTCAAGTAGCTGCCCAAACGGGCTACTTTTTCGGATTGCCTGCTATTTTCATTGGCTTCCTTAACGTTAGCCAAACCACCTATTAGCAACACTGTGGCTAACACTACCGTAGCAACTTTGATGACTAGTGTGATAGCCATGCCCAGGTTGAAGTTGATGCCCTGCTTTAGCAGCGTGATAATTCGAATACTCCTAATCAGAGCAAGTGCGATAAGAACACACAAGGCAAAAATCATGACTACAATCAGTTGACTGATCAACACCCACTTGGCAAAGCCCGCTGGCCAGTAGGCGAAAAACAACCTGATTCCGATGTCGAAAAGTAAGCTGGCGCCAAGTAGGGACGCAAGTGGCAACATGAACAATTTGCTTACCACGTCCAAGTTAGACAGACCTAACAGCTTGTACACGCCAATTTGCTTAACGTTTGTCAGTGGTATTGAAAAGGTGGCAAGGACTGTTAGTATAGCCAGTGTTAAGAACAAAACCAGATAAATCATCAGCGTTCTATTAATGTATTCTTTTTTAGAAAACACTTTGGGGGTTAATAGATCCTTCTCGCTTGTATTAAAAAATGCAGCCAATTTGCGCACAACTGTTTTGCGGTACTTTAGATTGCCGATAACCGTGTAGACGCCATTCACGGACTTGTCAAAACTTGTCAAGGCTCTGCAATCTTATACGCTCGCTTTTCAAGAACACGGGGATATCCCTGCCCTGTAAATACATGGTTCTCTTGTTTGGAAACAGGTCGAACTTCCTATTTCGGGCAAAGAATTCATAATAGGGAAAGCTATCCTTGCTGGCCACAGCCGACTTGATTACGGTTTCCCCGCCATAATCGGTCTTAATTAGCGTCAAACCATATTTGCCAGCCATGTGCTTGAAGAATGGCAGCGTCTCGTCTGCGACGCGTGGACTATCAGATACATAGACAAAAACTCTTGCATACCATTAGAAAAGAAGTCTTTTTCTAAATTAATAGTGTATGCAAGAGTAGTAGACAATAAAAGAAATTAATTATTTATTGTTATTCATAACTCCACCAATAATTTAGCCCTGTAGGCTGGAATTTACCATACTTTGCTTGAGACCAATTTCTAGCAACAGCAATATCCTTACTCCGATCTGATGTACTAGGTCAACTGCTGAACCCATGCCTATGAGCAGTGTGAAGATAATCGGAATAGCCAAAAAATCCATTTCAGCCTATTCCATAGTTCTATATGCCGCGACTTTCCATCTTTGCTGGTGTAGCTGCACCAGCAAAGATGGAAGGAAGTACCTATAGTAACGATTGATAGTATTTTACTAATTTATATACTACCCTATGATAATAGTAGCACTAAATATAAGCCATAGCAATCGCTTACAAAAAATTGCCTTATTACATATCAAGATACTAACGAAATTGTCTTGCTTTCGGTGATTCCTTACCAAAAAGGTGGCTCTAAAATTTATCCTGTTAATAGGTTTTTTATTGCACAAAAAGAAGGACATATTCCTCCGCAAAATCAAATAAATTGAACGTACAACACTTGGCTACACCAATTTCCACAATCTGCTAACTAAAATCAGATTGTCAGAAAATAAGGCAAAACGAACAGAATCAAGCAGTTTATTAGCTACTTGATTCTGTTTTATTACTTCTTATCAACATGATTTAGCAAAGGACTGTTTTTGCCTTTTCTTTTGGATTTCAAAGCAATAGCAAAAGTCGTAATTTCATTTTGATCTCGCATGCTTAAATGAATACTTCTCTTTCTCAAATGATACTCTATTTGTACTACTATTTGAGTATCAATTCTACTTCTTAGGTTCTTTTTAAATAATTTACTTGGCCGTATTTTACTCAGAAATTATCAGCAAATTTGATATTTAGTGAAATTTGCAAAGTCAATTTATACAGTCATAATTTTTTGTTGTTTTATAAGTTTTAATATATAAACGAATTAACTATACTAGTGCATCTTTGTATAACTAATGTATTTCTTGTGTTACCATAGAAGACAACGAAAGTGCTACAAGCGCTTTCAGATATTGATAAAAAGGGGATTTTCTCAATGAATCAAAAAGTAGTCATCGTTGGTGCTTCTCATCCAGGTCATGAAGCAGCCATCGAATTATTAGACAGATATCAAGATCTTGATGTCACTATTTATGAAGCAAGTGACTTTGTTTCATTTATGTCTTGCGGAATGAAGCTCTTTTTAGAAGAAAAAACTACCGGTCAGGACAATGTACGTAACTTTTCACCTTCTGATTTAGAAAAATTAGGTGGTAAAATTGTCAATAATTCGCAAGCAGTTGCCTTAAATCCGGCGAATAAGCAAGTTGCAATTAAAAATACCCAAACTGGTCAGACTGAAGAAGTTAATTATGACAAATTAATCTTGTCTCCAGGAGTTGATCCACTCCAATTACCTGTTCCAGGGGCAGATTTAGACTATGTTTATTTAATGCGGGGCTATAGTTGGGCTAAAAAGATCAATGAAGCTCTTCATAATGATGAGATCAAAAATATCGTTGTTGTAGGTGCTGGTAACGGAATTGCTGCCGTTGAAGCAGGTGTTTTAGCTGGTAAACACATGACCTTGGTTGATGCCAGCAACCATATTTTAGCTAATTATTTTTCAAAAGACTTTACCGATGTTTTTGAACAAGAAATGCGTGACAAGGATGTCGATTTAAAGCTTAATACAAAAGTTACTGGCTTTACCAATGATCACCTAGTTCAAACTGATCATGGTGAATATTAAAGCTGATTTAGTTATCGTTGCTGCAGGCATTGTTGCTAATACTGACTGGCTTAAAGATACTATTAATTTAAACCAACGTGGTTATATTGAAACAGACGAATATTTGAGGACTAATCAAAAAGACGTTTATGCTTTGGGCGACGCTATTTGGCCACTATCAATCCCAGCTAATAAAAGAATGCCGATTCCATCGGCCGTTGCTGCTCGCCATGAAGCAAATTATTTAGTACAACATTTGTTTGAGAAAAAGCCAAGCCGGCCATTCCCAGGTTTAGTTGGTGGCCAATTATTAGAGTTCGGTGATGTACATGCAGTAGTTAGCGGCTTCCCACAAAAATCTGCCGAATTTGCTGGTATCAACGCTGCAACCAGCATCTATATTGATCATTTGCGTCCAGATTTTATTCCTGCAGAAGATAATCCACTAGGATATGTCTCCTTAACATATAATAAGGATACTCACCAAATTCTTGGGGGTGCAGTTATGTCTAAATATGACATCACCGCTCAAGGAAATGTTTTAAGTTTAGCAATTGGTCATAAATTAACGTTAGAAGATTTAGCTGAGCAAGACTTCTTCTTCTCACCAAGTTTTGATCGGCAATGGAATATCTTGAACTTAGCCGCACAACATGCGCTAGGCTTACACAAGTTTTAATTAATTTTGGGTTGCTAGGCTTTGTAAGATGCTCTATTGTAGAAACATGCTTTTCTTTCTAAAATCTTTTGTACAGTACATGTATGCCAAAGATCAAAAATGATATAAAAATATCTCCAGAAGCAAGATTGAAGATACAGTTAAATATCAGCAGTAAGCATTAAATGGAATCAAAGCATAATAAAAAGGATTAACTCTTTAACATTTAGAGTCAATCCTTTTTTGTTTGTTGCTACTTTCACAGTTCCATCAAACGCTTTTTATCTAAATAAAACATAATCATACAATAAAGTAATAATAGTACAGTCATAAACACCACCACATAGATGTTAGTAGTTCCAGGGAGTTCACGTAAGAAATCAGCCGGTGAATAACTTATGAAATATGGCAAATGGATAGTTGCATTCATTAATAATAAAACTATTTGCAAAACTAAACCTGTACACATGGCAGCAAACTTATTTTTAATCCACAAAGAAGTAACCATTGCGAATACAGCGAACAATCCACCCCAAAGAGAAGAAAATATAATTGACAAAATAGCGTGGACAAATGGATGGGAATAATAAAGGGAGACAAACAGCATAGTAAAATTCATAGCACCAATATTAATATTAAGTAAGTTATCGGGCTTAACATTAGGTAATATCATAAACCAAGATAAGAAGTTAAACAGTAAAGGAACAGCGATCACAATAAAACCTGTCATAAATGCGATTTCTAGGTATCCTAACAAGATTTGTTTAATGGACTTCTCCATCTTTAATTTATAAAAATAGCCATTGGTAAAATCTTCTTTTAGCAATGTACTGGCAGGTAAACTTGCAATTAACGGTAATAAGATAAAAAATATAGTAGGAACAAAAGTAAATTCATCTATTGACATCCACATAGTATAAGGTGAGTTTGCCACAAAAATATTTTTAGACGTAGAAACAGCACATTGTACAACGCTAATACTTATTCCTATAACCAATGCCAAAAACAACCATAATTTATTTAAACGTGACCACAAAAATTTCATTTTATTCTCCCTATTCTAGCAGAAGCGAATATTTGACATAGTGCTTCTTAGTTGGTACCAAGAAACTGAAACGTAATTTTTGATTGCGCATGTCATATGAATAACGCGGAATGGTAAAAAATATTGTAAAATGCTGCTTGCCGTGCGCTAATGCTTTATCAGAATTAATACTGTGGTGACTTTTGTCATACAATTTTATTGAGGGATTGCTTATACCATAAGGATTATTTAGATACATATTTTCACTAAAATTAGGATTGTTCTTTTTCTCGCCATAGAATGGCTGGCCAGTTTGACGTATATTAAATTTGACTTTGGCTTGTACAGCGTCCTTACTTTTCTTAACTGCAGCTTCATGAACAATAAAGTTAACGTGATAGGCTTTTACCAATTCATTTTTGTGAAAAAGCTGTTCTTTAGTCACACCATGCTGCTGAGGATGGGCGTTTACCTCGCGGTAGCGATAAAAGCCCACGCAGCCAGCTACAATTATTATTACCACGAAGAAACTCCATAATAATTTTTTATTTTTCATGATTAATTGTTCCTTCTTGTACATATAGCTTTTGCGTGGCGACTTTGTTCACAAATTCATGATCATGCGAAGCAATAACAAAGGTTGAACCTTTATGGTTATAACCGTCAATCAATCTGATTAATTTACCTATACTTTCATGATCCAGCGCATTGGTGGGTTCATCCAGAACAATTAACGGATAGGCTCCGAGAAAAGCCTGTGCGATTCCCAATTTCTGCTTCATCCCCAGTGAAAATTTCTTAACTTTTTGTTTAGGGAACCTGGTTAAATCAAAGTATGTCAATAAATCATTAATCTGCTTTTCTTGAATATCTGGATCTAATTTCGCTAGTAGTTCTAAATTTTTATGAGCAGTAAATTCTTCTATTAAACTGGGATTTTCAATTAAAATTCCCGCTTTAATAGGATAAGGATCTTGGACCTTCATCTTCTTACCATTAACTATGACTTCCCCACTGGTATTTATTAAGCCTAAAATTGCCTTTAAGATTAATGTTTTACCGGAACCATTTATTCCTTCTAAAACAGTAATACTGCCTACCGGAATCTCTGCACTAACATCATGCAATAGTGGCCGTCTTTTCACTATTTTTCCTACTTGCTTCAATTCAATAAAACTCATTTTTTGCTCCTTACTCTACACTAAAGAAATGATCAATAATCCCATAAACAATCACCATAATCAAAGTTGCCAGCAATAATAATAAAAAACCGGGGAAATTAAATCTCATGATTATCAAGCAATTCAAAGGATTTAATTGCCATTTTAAAAGAGATGTCATTATCAAAAGTGAAGCTGGAATAATCAGACCCAAGGCTGAATTAAACTTTCCAATTGTACCTTGCAAAAGAAGCGTCAGATATATTCCTAAAAAATTGTTGATGAAAAGTAATGGGATCGCCTGCCAGTCAGCTAAATTAAAAAAAGACAAAGAGGGCAATTTAAATAAAGCCGTAACAAGCAACATAACTAAAAGTGTAACAAACACATAGACAAAAGCTATTACTCCCATTAATAACATAATGACAACAGTAAAATTTTTCGGTGGAATTTGTAATCCTCTTAGGTGCATAATGGTAGTTTGCCAAAGCAGTTTAAAGCTATTTAGCACAATAAGCAGCGGTATTAAGAAATAGACCAGCCACAAAATAAAATTAAAAGATGTATCTTGACTGGTATCGGCAAAGAAAAGATTAAATATAGAAGTATGTGGACTGTTAATTAGCTGCACACTGAGAAAAATAATTGAAAAGCAAATCAAACTTAGCCAGCAAATAAAACGGAAGCGGATTATTTGCCATAAATATAGTAATTGATTCCAAAACAAACGTTTCATAAAGACCTTCTTTTTAAGAGTGAGGGTAGCCGCACAATAAGTACAATTAATTTGACTTTTATAGATAGCCAATTTTTATTTCTTATTTTTTAATTATCGTTTAATTCTATACATTAATAGTATCATTTTAGTATTGTTAAAAATAGTAGAATTAAACTTTTAATAATCCAGCTCACTATAACGATTAGTAATTAAATAGACGATTATCATTAATAGCGTTGTAACTAGTAACAACAGAATATTGTTCTTATTGACCCGCAGCAACATTAAACTATTGAACGGATTATATTTCCAAGTGGTATAAATGGTGATAATACACAGGCTAAAAGGAATAATTATACCCAATGGAGCATTAAACTGGCAGATAGTGGTTTGAATTATCAGCAACAGAAATATTCCTAAAAAATTGATAATAAACAATACTAATAAAGCTGGTAATCCGTGAAATTGTAATAGCTTAAAATTTCTTAGCCAAGAAAAGTCAGTCATTAAAGTCATGATTCCCTCTGTTAGTACCACATAGAGGAACTATAGCAGAATTAGGCATTAGTTTCAACATCAGTATTACAAAGCTTATTAACCCTAACCAAAAAAGAAAGCGTGCTTCTATTAGTTGCCACAAAAATAAAAATTGGTCCCAAAATAAATTTACAAGAGATGCTTTTGAGTCTACTGCTTTATAGTGCAACTTTTTTCTCCTTACTCGTTTACACACGCACTTCTTAAAAATGAAATAGCTTACACCAATACTACCACTTGTATAGGATTTAAAAAATACGATCAGTAGAATTAAAATATTAAATTCCTTTAGTTAAAGCAAAAATGCTCTAGGCGTTAATCAACTGATTAATTTTCTAGGGCATTTTAATAAAAAGGTTAGCTATTATGTTGGCTGAATTTTCTAAAGTATGCAGTAAAATAATTAGGTATTTTATTATCTTCAGTTAAACATAGAATAATTTATTCCCAAGAGTTTTATCCCTATACTTTTAACTAATCAGGCTCAGCTTCTTATCTTCCAACTTGTAAGAACGCGTAAACTTACTTCGCAAATCTTCCGGAATATGGTGATCAATTTCAACTACGGTTAAGTTGGAAGACAAAATCAATTCATGAATTTCATGTGCAGTTTGTGGATCAAGAGATGCAGTACCCTCATCAATCAGTAAAAAGTTGCGATTGTATAAAAAGGCACGAGCAATTTCTATTCGTTTCTTTTCTCCACCCGACAAGTTAGTTCCGTCTTCTTTAATTACGGCATCAAGACCAATCTTTTGCATTAATGGTGTTAAACCCGCTTTTTGAATAGCACGTTCAATCTCTTGGTCAGAAAAGTTGCGTCCCAAAGTCAAGTTAAAGCGCAGAGTGTCGTGAAAAATATTGGAATCCTGATTGACTTCTCCAAAGTAGTCAGGCTGTGGAGTAATAGCTTTGCCATCTGGTTCAACGAGTTCAACGGTTCCTTTATTTGGATGGATTATATTGGCCATTAATTTGAGCAGTGTACTCTTACCCTGCCCGCTACGACCAGTTAGCAGAATTTTATCGCCGCGATTAACCGTCAAGCTGGCATTTTGAATAATAGTCTTATTTTGATAGCCAAAACTCACATCATTGAGCTGCAAGTCTTTGAAGTCTATTGTGGTCATCTCGTCACTGAGAGCGGACTGTGGTAATTCCTTGATATTAGCCAGTTTTGTTAACAAGGGTTTGGCCGAGTTAATCGTTGTCATTGACTGGTTGATTGCCAAGATAGAATTCACGATCCAAGAACTGGAATACTGAACCATGATAAAGGAAGAAAGGGGCAAGCGCTTGTCTAAAACAAATAAAATACCAATTCCAATGGGCAGAAATGATAGAGTGTAAGCCAAAATACCTGCCAGTAAATTGCTCATGGCTATCGTATTTTCTCGTTTTTGTTTGGCTGCAGCGGTTTCGGTAATTGCCTTCTTACCTTTCAGTAAAAAGAAAGGCATTGCATTATAATGTAGAATCAAGTCAATGTGCTTGAGGTAATCCGACATAAATCCTGTGTATTTACCGACACTAGCACTCCAAGCTTTAGAACTTTCCATAACCCGTCTAGCCATAATTTCTGGAGCAATTGCCGAAATAACTGAGAAAAGCATGAAAACAAAAGTTAGAATGAAGTTTGCATTTATTGCCATGGCTAAACAAAGTAGCAGGTTAACAATACAAGTAATTAGGTTAAATACTTCTTTAACGTAATTATTTTCTACCAACTCTAAATCGTTAGTGACAAATGACAGCTTATCAGACACTGGTCCCTTCTGTTTAACGAAATCGGAAGATAGCAGATCACTACGCACGTTCTTGTTGAAGAGGTAGATATTCCGATTTAGTGTTCGCTCGTAAAAGTAGCGGGCAACGGTTAATAAGAAAACAACCAGAACAATCAAACAAACTTCAAGAACTACTCGCCTTTTATCATCGGCTTCAATCATGGCAAAGATTTGTGAATAAGACCACGTATTAAAAGGAGTATCAAGACCTACGATCAGGGTTAGCAAGAAGCATAGAATTATGCTTTTGTTATCAAAATATTTTTTCATAATTGATTTTACCTTTCATTAATATTTAACCTATCTTTGCTAAAATACCCTCATTTTAGAGAAGCAATACAACTTCTTTCTTCTAAAATATTCTTAATTCTTATTTATTATTTAATTTAACCATAATCTAGTTTTAAAATATATAAGTATTTACTAAGTGGTTATTATTAGATACTAAAAATACTCCACAATAGTTAAGAAGTAATTTAACTATTATGGAGTATTTCATAAGCTATTTTCAGATGTACAGATTATGACTGACAAGCTTATTCACAGAGGTAATCGCAGACAAATTTTCTATCCACTGCGCCCAATTTATGCATTATAGATAAATTCAGTTTTTTATTGGTTTTTATCAACAAAATAAAAATAGCTAATTTTATTGTTAAATAAGAGCATTAAAGGATAGAACTGGTTTGCTTGATCACTTATGCAAAAATAGTCTTCCTATTTATGAAAAAGTAATATTAAAGATTCAGTGTGAATGACTATATAAAATTAGGAAAAGCTATTTCAATTAACATTACTTAAGCTAATAATAATTGAAAAAAATTTTTGACTTTTTATTATTTATAAGTTTATAATTTTTACATTAATATTAATTTAAACAGTGGGACTGAATAATGAAAAGCGATCAAAATAACGAAACAAAAGAAAAATCAAAACAGATCTACGAATTTCTAAGATATGTAATAGTTTTTTTTGCTATTTTTGTTTTATGTAACTTTTTACTAACAAAATATTTAATAGTTAAGTGTTCTGTATCTGGGATCTCAATGCAACCCACTTTTGAAAATCAGGAAAAAGTTATAGCCGATCGAAATAGCGAATTGAGAAGAAACGAAGTTGTTATTTTAAAAGCTCCTGATGAACGCAATTCTTTTTATATCAAAAGAATTATTGGATTGCCAGGTGACACTATAACTGCAAAAGATAATAAAATTTATGTTAACGGTAAAAAAATAAATCAGGATTTTTTAAAGCCCGGCTTTAAGCTTACAGATAATGAAGATGGCTTTTATGGTACGAAATATTCTTATACGGAAAATTTTTCAATTCGGTCTTTGGCTAAAACTAAAGAATACAAAAATATCTATTCCTCTGCGCAACTGAAAAAAATGAAAAAAACTAATGAGGTTCCTAAAGATTCATATTTCGTAATGGGTGACCATAGAAGTGTTTCAAAGGACAGTCGCTATATAGGAGCTATCCCCAGAAACAAAATACAAGGTGTAGTCAAGTATCGCTACTGGCCACTTAATAGAATTAGGGCATATTAAAAAAGTAAGTCTCAAAAGTTTAAATGAAGTGCCTCCCAAATTTAGGACAAATTTTGGGGTTATTTTTATGACTAAATTATCTAAACCAGATAAAATTAAAATTTCGGTGTTGTGAATTCTGGCAAATTTGTAAAGAACTGAGCGGTGTTCATCTGATAAAGTCGTTTTGATTGATTATCTTTTTCTGCCATAATTAACCCGTTCTATCACTAATTGTTAGCCAAAATTTATATTGCTTTTTTAGTAGTAGATTCGTCTATCATTTTATTAATCTAATCATGGTTCATATTTTTAATTTGAGCAGTCGGTCAAATTGGCAATAAATTGAATTTTTAGCAATCTGAAAAAATAGCAGAACTTGTATCTTCTGCTTAAAGCTTTTCACAATTCAGTTTCGTCTACCAGCCATATACTGAATAGATAAAGAAAGTACCTGCAGTAAAACCAACTATAAAAGAAACGCGGCTAGTGACATATAATCGCCATACTAATTTTGTCCGTTTTGCATTATGAACATAGGAAGTACTTGTAAACTGCTTTCTTATTTTTTTAATTATATCTGCACTCATATATATTTCTGCTAATAAGGCGGCAATAAAAATCAAATTTCCTATACACAGAATAACAACATTTGATGTAAAACAAACCCAACTTAATCCTAGAGCAATAATTGCAATAAACGGGCAGACATTTATCATTATCAATTCTTTTTTAATTCCAGGCTGTGCTGAAAGCTCAACTGTAAACGCTGCGATTTCTTTTCGTAATTCCAGACTACGTTTATGCCAAGCTTTTGAGACGATATAAATCATATATAACAAACTTACAGCTCCAACAGGTATGAATATTATAACAATTGCATAGCAGATCATAATTTCCATAAAAAGCTCTCCCACTTTTAGTTTTTTTAGAATGCGTCAATTACTCACATGTTTAACATAAATCCTTGATGTTTAATCGCTAAAAGTCAGTCCTATTTAGTCATTAATTTTAATAAAAAGAAATCAAAGTTTTAAGCATTATGTGACTATATTTTTTATCACTTAGACTAACTTATTAAGAAATTCATGTCCTTAATTATAAGGTTAGCAGAAAGGTTTCCATGTATATATAATATTTGTAGAATTTTCATTGATTTTTTAACATTTTATTGTTCTTTATGTGATTCTGATTTTT
>NZ_CALYQV010000050.1 GCF_945290125.1 uncultured Lactobacillus sp.
GCAAATGCCTAGTATTTTAATGCATAGAGCCATGCCTAATGAAAACGTCCTTTGCTATTATACTAAATACTTTGAAAAAGTAAAGACATTTTATCCAATTTTATTCGGATATATTATTATCGATTTTCTCAAACAGTTTTTGATTGCTTCGGCCATCATGATTTTCAATATAAGAAGCAATATCGCTGGCAAAACTGTCGGGATTATCAACATACTTATATAGTTTAGGATAAAGACTGCCTAAAATCAAATTTACTTCACCTAAAACTGCCGGAATTTGGCTTGGTTTATGATAATACCGAGAGCCGATGCCTGATACAACTTCTCGATATATCGCATCTTTTTCGAGTAAATTTATTTTTTGAGGAATAAATTGCTCTTCCTGCCCCAATACCAAAACCCTAAATGTTTCCTGAAGTCCCAGTCGAAACAAATCCTCAATTAAAACCAGACGAATTGCAAAGTTTAAACTGGGATCTAGCAACAAACTCTGAGCAAAATTTTTAAAATTTAGTAAATTTAACTTAAATAATTGTTCGTAATCAAATTTTGTCGGCTTGCTTTTTTGCTTGAAAGTAACCATTATTTGCTGCTGCTTCGTCTTACTAACAGGTTCAACTAAATCCGGTAACTCGTATGCGGTAATATTTTTTACCTCTAATGCTTCAATAGAAAAGTGATTCATTTTCAGAATTCTACTGTATTCGCGAAAAATTTTAGGATTAGTAAACAAGTCTTTTTCTTCTTTAATTAGCTCATAAGCTGAATAATTTTGTTTATCTTCGAGATAAAGCTCGCAAAGACTAAGTATGACTTCATTACTTGGTCCGCCTCTTAGTGCTTCTTCAAGATTTTGTATTGCTTGAGCAAAATCTCCTTTTGCTGCGGATTTTTGGGCTAAACTAAGCAGATTTTCTTGACTTAATGAGGTCATTTATTTATCTTTCTTGATAATTCTTTGACCGGTTTTATTGACATCAACAGGATGATGAGTTTCTTTCTTGGGCAACTCGCTCTTGCTGTTTCTCTTCTGCATAGCACGATGGCGGTTTTGGTTAACTTCCATTACTACTGGTAAAACTACTGGGCGTCTATTCGTTTTGCGGTAGAGAAACTTTTCCAAATCATTTCGAACATCCTGCTTAATTTCAGTCCAATCAAATTTTTTATGTTCAAAGTTATTAGTGATAGTTTTTTTAATCAGTTCAATGCTGTCACGCATCAGTTGCTGATTGGCCTTAATGTAAACAAAGCCTCTACTGGTAACTTGTGGTTGAGCAATAATCTTTTTCTTACGGCGATCAATTGTGACAACAGCAATAAAGATACCATCATCTGATAATACTTCTCGGTCTCGTAAAACAATATTACCAACATCCCCGATGCCAGAACCATCAATCATCGTATCCTCACCTGGTACTGGATCTGTTAAATACAGGCGCTTTTGATTGAAATCGTAGTTTAAGCAATCACCATTCTTGGTAATAAAAATATTATCTTTATCCAGTCCTGCTCTAATAGCTAAGTCTTTGTGTACTTCAAGCAGTCGATATTCACCAATAACGGGAATTAAAAATTGCGGCTTCAAAATATCAATAAGTAGTTGTAAGTCACGACCTGTTGCGTGTCCACTCGTATGCTTTGCCTTACCTAATTGAATAACGGTTCCACCAGCACGATAAACCAGATCACTGGTTTGTGCCACAACCGTTTCCACAGAATGAGAAGGTGTAGTCGCAATAAAAACTAGGTCTCCCTTATGAATTGTGATCATGCTGTGACGGTTCTTAGCCATTTTTTGCAATGAATTTAAGGGCTCACCCATTTGACCAGTTTCCAAAATAACGGTCTTTTCATCTGGAGTTTCTTTTAAATTCTTAACCCTCATTAGTAAACCTTTAGGGACATTTAAATAACCCAGATTCATTGCAGTACGAACTATTTTAGCTAAATCTCTACCTGTTAGTAAAACATGCCTACCCGTTTGATAGGCCGCGTTTAAAACTTCTTGAATTCTAATTAGATTGGAGGCTTTTGCAGCAACAATTACCCGACCATTTGCATTACGAAAAACATTTGTAACATAGTCTCCAATGTCCTGTTCAGCAACATTTGGTAAAGCTGCCTCTGCATTTGAAGAGTCACTTAATAAAGCCAATACCTTTTTTTGACCAATTTCAGCTAATCGATCTAGATCAGTCCGGTATTTGGGAGCAGCGGAAGGGTCAAACTTAAAGTCGCCTGTGTATACTATCTCTCCAGCTGGAGTATGCACATCAATGCCAAGAGAATCAGGTATGGAATGCGTAGTTGGGAAAAAAGAGATATTAGCGTTTTTAAATTCAATCTCTGTTTCCGCATCAATCACATGAAAGAGACTGTTTTTACACCGCTTATTCTCACGTCTTACTGTTATTTTGGCCAATTCAATTGTTAATTGGGAGCCAAAAACCGGAATATCATATTTTCTTAAAATATAAGGCAAAGCACCAATTGAATCTGCATGTCCATGTGTTAAAAAGATGCCGACTACCTGATCACCATATTGCTCGAAAAAATCAAGATCTGGAATAACCAGATCTATTCCAAACAACGTACTGTCGGGATATTTAAGGCCGGCATCAAGAACAAAAATTTCATCATTAACTTGAACAGCGAACATGTCTTTTCCTTGCTCACGAACACCGCTCAGAATCATAATTTTAACTTGATCAGTCATTATATTTCCTTTTCTTTAATTGCTATTCAGTTGTTATTTATGGATCAGATGATCACAACGTAAAAAGTATCTTTTTTTATTCTAGCATAAAATGGTATTATGACAAAAATAAAAAAGCCGATTCAATACTCGAACCAGCTTTTTTAGATTTCAATTAAAATTAACGACGTAAGCCTAACTTCTTAATTAATTCACGATAGCGATTAATGTCTTTGTTTTGTAAATAACGAAGCAAGTTACGACGGTGACCGATTTTCTTCAGCAGACCAACATAAGAATGGTGGTCATGTGAGTGGTTTCTCATATGCTCAGTCAGATTGTTAATATCTGTAGTCAAGATTGCCACTTGAACCTCAGTTGAACCTGTATCACCTTCGTGAGTCGCAAATTTTTGAATGATTTCATCTTTTTCAGCTTTTGAAATTGCCATATTATTTTCACCTTTCACTAAAATAATTGCCGTTAACAACGTTAACCGTCAGGTGTGAGCGAGCAAACAGCGTTAACGGTTCACAACAATAGTATAATACAGACAATTTTTTTAAAATGCAAGTATAATTTATCTTGCATCTGCAATTATCTTTCAGTATAATCTATAAAGTAGAATTACGATCAATGGAGGTGAATTTTATGCCACAAATCAAATCAGCTATTAAGCGTGTTAAGACTCAAGATGCTGCTAGAAAGCGCAATGCTGCTCAAATGAACAAGTTAAGAACTGCCGTTAAGAAGTTTAAGACTGCTCAAGCTGCTGGTGCTGATAACGCCTCCGAATTACATGTAGCTGCTGCTCGTGCTATTGACAAGGCAGCTTCAAAAGGACTTATTCACAAGAATAAAGCTAGCCGTGATAAGAGTCGTTTAGCTAAACTTGCAAAATAATAACTTTGATTAAATGATAATCAAAAAGACAGAAGTGAAAATCATTTCTGTCTTTTTATTTACCAGAATTTTTACACAATCAGACATTAAGAATAAAGAGCTTCAAAAAATTATCGGCTCGATATTGACCGTTTTTATACTTATAATCCAGCTTAATTGCTTGCTCTAATAACTGTGCTACTTTTTCTTTTGCTAACTTATTTTTAAGGGCCAACTTAACACGATAAGGATGAACACCTAGTTTTCTTACAATTTCAGCTTCACTTCTTCCTCTTGCTTTAAGTATTTTAACTATCAAAATCATTTCTAATTGATTTTCAAAAACGGCAAGTATTTGAACTGGATTATTCCCATTTTGAAGCTGGTTATTTAACCGAGCAACAGCTTCTTGGTAATTTTGAGCTAAAGCTGAATCTAAAATTGCAAAAATATTTTGTGCCATTGATAAATCAACATTCTTTTCAACTAATTCACTAGTAATATTTCTGTCAACAGCTACCATCTTCAGCTTATTATAATTACTTAAAACAATATCTAAAACTTGGTCACTGCGTTCAAGCAACAATGTGGCAGCAGTATTGGTAATATGATAGCCTTCAGTCGTTATAATTTCTCTAACTATTTTATTCAAATCATACGGTCGAACTTGAGTACCAACAACGTTAAAATTTTGCGTAATGCTCTTCGTTATTTTTTTGCGCCGATCTAATTTTTCATAAGAGGCGACAATAACTATGACATCATCAAGTTTTGCTGTATTTATAAAAATATTTTGCAGTTGAGTGACCTGCTTTTGATATTTTTTGGGAACCTTTGACGTTAAGAAAAATGGGTTTTTAATTGTTATTACTTTTTTCTGGCTAAAAAGACTTGATTCAGTGAGATCAGCAATTAATTCATCTAGACCCTCTGCTTCGCAATCAACGGACACTTTTTCATAATCTGCGAAAATCTCATCATGTATATACGAGCTAGTAAGATATTCATTTAAAAAACTATCATTTCCATTAATTAAAGTATGCAAAATTTTTTTATTTGAGTTTTTAAATAAAGAAAGTAATGTCATTTTTTAATCACCGGCAAAAATCTTTTAAATTTGGGTTTTTTTAAAACACCATAGTTCCAAGTTATCATACCACAGTCCTGAGTCGAAGCCCATGGAATATGTTGGCTTCGAAGAGTAGCAATAGTTTCTGGATGAGGGTGCCCAAAGCGATTCTTGCGGCCAGCAGAAATAAAGACTCTTTCTGGTTGCAAAGCTTGCAAAAATTCTTTATTGGAAGCGGTTCGACTTCCATGATGTCCTAACTTAAAATAATCAGCACGTAAATGATAACGGCTCAATATTTCCAGTTCCCCTTTTTGGCCCAGGTCTCCGGTAAAAAGCCAGCTTTTGTTTGCTAATCTAAATAGTAACGAAAGTGAATCCTCATTTTTACCAATACCTGGCTTAAAGGGGTATACAACTTTGAAAGAAATTTGTGGCTCATTTATTGTTTCACCGGCTAGCAGCTGTACAATCTGTTCTTTTTGAATTCGGCCTATTATTCTTTTGCGAAATGACGGATTTCTGATCAATCCCTCCGCCATATACAATTTCTTTACTCGTATTTGACTCAAAAGTGGCCTTAAGTCCCCTACGTGATCAGCATCCTGATGGCTAAGAAAAATTCCATCAATTTTATTTATTCCCTGTGCTTTTAAAAAAGGTACAGTGATTTTATTGATCTGTGGGGTTATTTTTTTACCGTTAAAATTTAATTTTCCACCAACGTCAATGAGATAAACACGCCTAAAAATGGGCGTAGAAATTAAGATACTATCTCCCTGTCCTACATCAATAAAAGTTACTTGACCTTTGAGGGGAAAATGAATCGTTAAGAAGATTAATCCATACATAATGAATGCAAGCTTAAAAAGATGTCTGATCAGTTTTTGATTTTTAGACTTTTCATTTATTAACACTAATAATATAGCAGTTAACAGTAATAAAAACAGACATTGCCACCAATTAATTTTTCCGAATGTTAAAAGACCAATTTTACTATTTGAAACTTTCGCAATCACTTTCTCTCCCTGTTCAAGTATCTTTTCAAGAAAGTAACTGCTTCGTGAACTAATGCTATAGATAATTAAATTAAAAAAAGTCAAAGGCATAACAACCCAGTTAAAATATGGCACAACCAACAAATTAAAAAAGACCGTTAGAAGATTAAACTGAAAAAAATGAAATAAAAGAAGTGGCAATAATAAAATGTTTAAAGCCCAGGACAGTCTAAACTTACTCAGGCTTTTAGTCATTTCAAGGCCCATGGCCAAAGTGTAACTTAAAAGAGCTCCAGTACTCATCATGAGCCGAGGATTGACAGCCAAGTGCAAAACAGCCGTTAATCCCAGCAGATCAGCTTTATTAATTTTTAGCTTATGCAACGAAAAAATTTGCCCCAAGATATAGGTTAAACTCGCTCTAATAAATCCAGCTTGACCATTACTCAAAAAAATACCGACTAATAAGATCAACAAGCAAAAAATGAAAGTTTCTTTTTCAGTTAATTTAAAGTAATAACACATTGTGCTTATTACCAGCGTGTAAATTCCAACATGCAAACCGGAAATGCTTAGGATGTGAATTACACCGAGGTCACGATAATTACTGAGTATGGCCTGAAACTTCTGGTCGGGGCTTTCTCCTAATATAAGTTCATTACTAAAAAAAGATAAAATTGGTGGTAATTTTTGTAAAAATTTCTTTAACTGAAAACGCCTGTAATGCAGGTAATTTAATAATCCTCCTTTCTTAATCTGGATTTTAAAGTTCGTTAATTTAACTTGCTGAGTAATCTTTTTACTGCGATAATATTTTTGCTGGTCAAATTCACCATAATTCGAAGCTGGTTCAATCGGATTAACATCGCCAGACAAATCATATAGTATGACTTTATAGCCATAACTTAATTGTTTTAGCTGACTTGAGCTCAATTTACCAGAAACTAAAATCTTACTTCCAGCTGTATGCCCTTCAGCCGTAAACCAATCTTCGGAAATCTTCATTTTGTCTGGAAAAAAGGTAATAGCTGTATTGGATTTAAGTGCAAAGTCAGTTTTACTCATATCAAAGTGAAACCCAAGAATAGTTGCCAAAAGAATAATAAGAATTTGCCATTTTAAAGAATTAAATTTACATAAAAGTAAAAAAACTAAATAAAGAGCTATTAAAAAGCAAGTAAATTTTTGCACAAAGGTATAACATTGATATTTCAAAAAACTTAAATTAACTAGTAATAAGGCCAGTAGTAGGAAAAAACCAGGTCGCAAAATATCAAATTTCCAATTGGTCTTTAAGTGCAGCAAAAGTCTTTTCTCCAATTCCTGATACCTGCATCAAATCTTCAATAGATTTAAATTCTCCGCTTTTTTGACGGTAAGCAATAATTTGCTGAGCCTTTTTTTCACCAATACCATTTAGTTGTTGCAGTTGACTTACGTTTGCAGTATTAATATTCACCTTGTTACCGGCATTAGTTTGGTCACTTGCTCCCGCAGATACAGAAGTAGAACCATTGGCAGAAACCGACTCAACAACTTGCTCTGCTTTGATTTTTTCACCTTTGTATGGAATGTGAATTTTGTCTTGATCTTTCAATATCAATGCTCGATTAACATTTTTCAGTTGAGCATTGTTCTTAATTCCCCCTGCGGCCGCAATTAAATCGTTTAAACGTGCTCCACTTTTTAAAGTATAGACGCCTTGGTGATTAATCGCGCCTGATATATCACAGGTCACATCTTTAGGCTTAGTCGCGGCTACCTTTTTGGTAACAGATTCAGTATTTGACAACTGTTTACTTGCGTCACTGCCGGACTGATTTTTATTTTGCACTGTGTTCTCATTTTTGTAATCAAATTCGTCAAAAGTGTCATTTGAGTTTGGCCTTTTAGACCAAACTGCTAGAACAATGACTAAAAGAACCATTCCAATCAAAAAATATTGTTTGTGTTCCTCAATAAGAGCTTTAATTTTTTCCCAGTTCATCTTTTCAACTCCCATTTATAAGTACGCAAAAAAAGCCCAAAAACTTGGGCTTTTAGTATTTAATGATAATTTCGTTGTAAATAATGTAGAGCATCATCAAAAGTACGAACAGGAACAATTTTCATTCTAGTTCCAATTTGCTTAGCTGTTTTTTTAGCTAATAAATAATTGCTGGTGACTTTTTTCATTCCTGCCGTATCAGTTGGGGCAAAAAATACTTCAGCACCAGCCTTGTCAGCAGCTACTACTTTTTTATCTACACCGCCAATCATGCCAACTTTGCCAGTAGGACTGATAGTTCCAGTCCCAGCTATTTTATGTCCTGGAGCTAAGTGTTTACCTGAAAAGACTTCGTAACTGGTCAAGGTAAACATTAAACCAGCTGAAGGACCGCCAATTGCGCCAGCATTAATCGTTACTTGAGGATTGGTTTCTACCTGTAAATGTTCGACCAATTGAATGCCAATACCTGGCTTCCCAGTTCCTGCAATTTTAACGATTTTGCCTTTAAAATCTATTCTTTTTTGTTCACGCAAAGCATTAATCACAACTTCAGAGCCAATCTTTTTTTTTTGAAAGTAATTGATCATTTCTTCAGTAGAGCGAAATTTATGACCATTCGCACCTAACACGGTATCTCCTATTTGCAACTTATTTCTAAAACTGGAACCCTTTTGCACCTGCATCACATATACGCCTTTATAATGCAGTTTAGGCTTAAGGCCTGCCTTTTTAGCCGCACAATAAAGTGCATTTTGCTGACTTGTTTGCATATACCAATTTTGTAGTTCCTGATACTGACTGTTACTTGAATTACCCAGTAATTCAGACTTGGGAATGCGACTGGCATATTTTTGCGTATAACTAAAAAGATATTCCCAGACAGATGCCGGCTGGCTAGTTTCACTAACTGTAACAAGATAGAAATTATTGGGAGCCTTAGCCTTACTTTTCACAAATTGTCCTACTGGTACTGCGCTTCCCGGCATTTCAATATAATAATTTGTCGGCCAGTTCAACCCAATAAAAAACAGAAAAATAGTTAGAATAAAAAGCAGCCATTTTCGTGTCTTACTATTTTTTTTAGCATGTTTTTTTACTTTGTTCATAAAAATTTTTCCTTTAAAGCCTTTGCAGCCTCGCTGGGCAAGAAACTATTAAAATCACCATTAAATTGGGCAATTTCTTTAATAATACTAGAGGCAACATAACTATTTTCCGGTTTAGTAAAAAGCAAGACTGTACTAATATCATTTGCCATTTTTCTATTCATTTCTGCAATCTGTTGTTCAAATAAAAAATCTGTCGTGTTTCTGACCCCGCGCACAATGGCATTTGCGTGTAAATCTCGTGCTACCTTAACTGTCAGCTGATCAGGCTTTAGCAGGACTTCAACATTTGGCAAGTTTTTAACAGCAGCCTGACATAATTTTTGCCTTTCTTTATCTTTAAAAAGATATTTTTTGGCCGTATTAACCATTACTACAACATAAACTTGATCAAAAATTGCAGCTGCCTGCTCAATAACATCAACATGTCCATTAGTAACAGGATCAAAACTGCCCGGAAAAATTGCTACACTCATTATTTTTTTATTCCTTTTGATAAAAACGGATAATAGTTTTACCCAGGTGCTTTTCTTTAATAAGCTCAAAACCCGCAACTGCTGCTAAATCAGTCCGATCATCTGTTTCAGCTACTATTATTGCTCCATGATGTAGCAAAGCTAAATCACGCATTTTTGCCATATCAGACGCAATTTTTTGCTTAGCATATGGTGGATCCAAAAAAACTAAGTCAAATTTCTGTTGATCTTCAGCCAATTTACTCAAGGCGGCTTTACTGGACATTTTATATACAGAGAAAAGGTTTGGCTCTTTGGTCAAGGCAACATTTTTGCGAATAATTGCTACGGCCTGGTAATTAATGTCTATTATCACAGCATGCTGACAACCCCGCGACACGGCTTCTATTGCTAAAGCACCACTTCCACCATATAGATCAAGAACTTCACCACCAGAAAAAGATTGACCTAATGAATTAAACAGTGACTCTTTAACTTTATCACTAGTCGGTCTTGTCTTTTGACTCTTTAAAGTAAATAAATTTCTTTTAGCATATTTTCCAAAAATAATTCTCATAATAGTTGTTCTGTATTTTCCTGACGTTCTTGTAACTTTCTTTCAGCATCTGCTGCTAAAGCCGTAATTTGTTTTTCAATATGATCACTTGAAAGATCAATTTGATCCCATTTTGATTTTTCAACCCTGTCGACAAAATCAAGTGCATTCAGATTCCGCATAACTTGCTCGATCTCATTTTGATTTACATATAAAATACAATAACCTAATTTTTTAGAAAAATATACTATATCACCATAATGCCTTAGCTTATATTGATTGCTGACTGAATTTAAATAAACAATAATGCTCAGTCTTTGGCTAATATTTTTATTGGTTAAGTCTTGCTTGATGCTCATTTAAAACTTCCTTCTTTTTCGATTCGTTCATTTGCTGATATATTCAGTACAATCCCAATAGCAGCCGATAAGATAATTAAAGAAGAGCCACCATAAGAGATAAAAGGTAACGTGACCCCGGTTATAGGCAATAGACCAAGCACGGCCCCTACATTAAACAGAGTTTGAATAAAGATAATTGTAGTAACTCCAAAACATACCAGAGCATTAAATTGAGAACTGGCATGGATACCAACTTCCATGATACTCCATATAAGATAAAACATGAGACTTAGTACGATTAATGCACCAATAACACCAATTTCTTCCGCAATTATGGCTAAAATGAAGTCTGTGTATGGTTCCGGAAGATATCCCCGTTTTTGCATGCTATTGCCTAATCCTACTCCGAGCAAACCACCATTATGAATAGCATAATACGAATTAACTAGCTGCGCACCACCCTTTTGCTCAAGTTCAAAAGGGTGCAGAAAAGACATAAAACGGTGATACTGATACTTATTTTGTAAGAAAGCAGGATTCAATTTGATAACCAGGAAGATAAACAAATATATTCCAACTGCAATACCAATTAAGCATAATACTGCATTTTTAGCAGGAACACCAGAAACAGAAAACATGATAATCACAATCATGGCTAAAATAGCAGTACCGCCAAAATCCGGTTCAAGTATAACCAAAAACATCATAAAAGCAGCTAAGATTGCTGGCCTATACAAATTATGAATAATTTGGCCTTTTTTAAAAGCTCCATCATGACGGTCTAAAAAATATGCTAAATAAATTATCAGCGAGAGTTTGGCAATTTCTAATGGTTGAATCTTTATTATCTTTAAATCAATCCAGCCAACAGAACCATTTACAGCTGCGGCAGATCCCTTAAAAATTTTCAAGAGAATTAGGTAAATGAGCAGCAAAAAACTAAGACCTAAAAACCAGATAACAAATTTGCGACTCTTAAAAATTTCTAGTTTTAAGAAAAAGCACAGAGCACAGCAGACAAAAACGGCAAAGACGGCATACAGAGCCTGGCGAATACCATATATTGCCGGGTTAAAGCCATTAACTAATAATATGTCCGAACTAGCCGAATAAACCATTACTATTCCAAAAACGACTAAGAGAATATAAGGTATGAAAATATTGTAATTTAAATGGTGAAGTTTTTGCCGCACTAGCCGACCTCTCCTTCTGTAACTTAATCTATTATAAGCATTATAAAACAAAAAGAGCACCACTTCATCAGTGAGTGCCCTTCTAAAACATTTATTTATTTTTTATTACGTTTCTTATCAGCTTTTTGTCTTTCTGAAGTATTGAGAATTTTCTTTCTTAATCTAATTGAATCAGGAGTTACTTCACAGTACTCATCGTCATTTAAAAATTCAATAGCCTCTTCTAGAGTTAAGGTCTTAGGAGTTCTGATTGCAGCGGCATGGTCTTTACCGGCAGCACGAGTGTTTGTTAAGTTCTTACCTTTAATAACGTTGACCGCAATATCACGATCACGAGAAGATTGGCCAACAATCATCCCTTCATAAACTTCTACTCCAGCACCAATAAATAATTCACCACGTTGTTCAACAGTTTGTAGAGAATATGTAGTTGATTTGCCCTGGCTAATTGACACCAAAGCACCATTTTGCCGGCCCGGTTCCCAATTTTTGACAATTGGCTTATATGAATCAAAACTGTGGTTCATAATGCCGTAGCCACCGGTTTGGGACATAAATTCATTATTGTAACCAATTAAGCCACGAGAAGGAACCAAAAAGTCTAAACGGGTTTGATTATTGCCAGTTGAAGTCATATTCTTCATCTCACCTTTTCTTTGTGAAAGAGAATCAATGACAGAGCCAACATATTCATCAGGAGTATCAACCTGGACAGCTTCAAATGGTTCACACATTTTGCCGTCAATTTCACGATAAATTACCTTTGGTCTTGATAATTGTAATTCAAAACCTTCCCGTCGCATTTCTTCAACTAAAATTGAAAGGTGCAATTCACCACGACCAGATACAGTCCAGGCATTCAATTGGTCTGTCGGCTCAACTCTTAACGACACATCGGTACGTGTTTGCTTTATTAGTCGATCCTCTAACTTCTTAGGCGTAACTTTATCACCTTCACGACCAGAAAATGGTGAGTCATTGGCAACAAAATCCATTTGCAAAGTTGGCGGATCTATTTTAAGAAGTGGCAATGCTTCCGGATTTTCGGCAGAAGCAATAGTCTCACCAACAAAAATATCGTTAATACCGCTAATGGCAATGATATCCCCTGCTTTAGCTTCAGTAATTTCATTACGCTTCAAACCGAAGAAACCAAATAATTTGGTAACCCTAAAGTTTTGGGTAGAACCGTCACGCTTCATCACAGTGATATTATCGCCAACTTCAACTTTACCGCGATAAATACGGCCAACGCCAATTCGACCAACATAATCATCCCAGTCAAGCATTGTAATTTGGAACTGCAGAGGCTCATCAGCATTGTCAATAGGCGCAGGAATAGCCTTAATAATAGTGTCAAAAATAGGATTCATCGTTTCTTCCTGCTTAGCAGGATCTGGATCATAGGATGAGGTACCATTCAAGGCAGATGCATATACTACTGGAAAATCAAGTTGTTCATCGTTAGCGCCAAGTTCAATAAATAATTCCAAAACTTCGTCAAGAACTTCTTTGGGACGAGCACCTGGACGATCAATTTTATTGATAACCACAATGGGCTTAACTCCAGCCTCTAATGCCTTTTTTAGTACGAAACGAGTTTGCGGCATAGTTCCTTCATAAGCATCAACCAGCAATAAAGCACCATCGACCATATGCATGATTCGTTCAACTTCACCACCAAAATCGGCATGCCCTGGAGTATCCAAAATATTGATGGTAGTGTCACCATACTTAACCGCTGTATTTTTAGATAAAATAGTAATACCACGTTCACGCTCAATATCGTTGGAGTCCATTGCCCGATCTTCCAGAGCCATATGTTCAGGGAGAGTGTCGGATTGCTTCAATAATTGATTAACCAAGGTAGTTTTACCATGGTCAACGTGCGCTATGATAGCTATATTTCTAATATCGTTTCTTCTTTTTTCTGACAAAAGTATTCCTCCTCCACTCCTCAATAAAAAAACTGT
>NZ_CALYQV010000051.1 GCF_945290125.1 uncultured Lactobacillus sp.
AAAGAAGCCGTAATTTTTGCATGCAATGCCCAACGGTAAGTTGCCCAGCCGCCAACAATATAGATTATGAGTTGAGTGACAATTACACCGAAAATACCCAGAATTTTGCCTAAAAAATATTTTGCGGCAGTTGTACTGGAAAAAATTATCTCCATAATCTTCGTACCCTTTTCAGAAGCTATTTCTTGAGCGGTAATGCCACTGTAGGAAATCAAAATCATATAAACAACCATAATCACAATAATTAAAGACAACATTTTCACCAATTTATCATCCTGATGATTTTTCTGGAGTATCTCGGTATATTGCGGTTGCTGCTGTAAGGCCTTGAGTTGGTGTGGTGCTAATTGCGCCTGCTGCAAATTAAGCTGACTCTGCAAGACTTGTAAATAGCTTTTTACTTTGGGTTTCAATTCATCATCAATAGGTGACGCTCCGTGATAAACTGCCTTAACCTGGTTTTTTTGTGTTTCAAATACCAAGTAGCCATCAACTTTTTCTTTTTTGACAGCTTTTTTAGCAGATTCAGCGGTTTTAATTTTAGCATCAACATATTTACCATTGCTTTTAATAAAATTTTGGCGAACTTGCTCATTGGAACTGATAACTGCAATCTGACTATCTGAACCAGAACTAGCACCGATAGCTCCTCCTAAAGCACTACAGCCAATTATGAAAAACGGTCCCAAAATCAAAAGCAGAAAAGACCAAGATTTAACTTGATGCCAATAAGTTTGCAGCGTTACGGTCCATAACTTATTCATGTTGTTCACCAGCTTCCATTCTAAATATTTCGTCAAGTGTTGGTGATTGTTGCCGGAACTCCTCAACATATTCGCCGTTGGTCAAAGCGTCAAAGACTTCCGGACCGCTGTTTTCATCGTCAATCCGCAAGAGATATTGGCCATGAGCTTTCTTTTCCACTTTTTTAACGTGAGAGAGCTGCTGTAATTCTGCAAGCGACTTGGTAGTTTTGCAGTAAATTTCCGTTTTACCAAATGAGTCACGAACAGCGTCAACTGTGCCACTTAAAACAACTTGTCCCTTTTTCAACATGATCAAACTATCGCAGATTTCTTCAACATTTGACATATCATGACTGGAAAAAATAATTGCCGCATTACGCTTTTTAGCATATAAAACTGCGTTTTTAAGCAAATCTGCATTTACCGGATCCAAACCACTAAATGGTTCATCCAAAATAATTAATTTTGGCTGGTGAATCAAAGTACAAATTAACTGCACCTTCTGCTGATTACCCTTCGAAAGTGTTTTTATTTTGTCGCTTTTCTTACCCTGCACATCAAAGCGTTTTAGCCAGTCATCAATTTGCGGCTTTATTTCTTTTGCTGGACGGCTTTTTAGCTCCGCCAAATAAACAATTTGCTGTTCAATAGTCATTTTGGGTAGTAAACTGCGTTCTTCCGGCAAATAGCCGATAGTATCAAAAGTTTTTTCAGTAATGGGCTGGTCTTCCCAGGTGATTTTTCCTTCATAGTGCAGAAAGTTTAAAATACTGTGAAAAGTGGTAGTTTTCCCCGCTCCATTTTGACCAATCAAACCCATGATTTCACCAGGCTGAATGGTAAAGTTAACATCTTTAAGAGCCTGAAAATCACCAAAGCGCTTACTTAAATGTTCTACTTTTAGCATAGCTCCCTCCTTTATTCTAATAATAACATAAGTTAATTTTACTATATGCATTCATGTAAAAACAATACTTTTTTAATTTAATCAAACTTAAAGTAACAATAATTGCTGTACTCTGTCATTCATCTTTTACTGGGGTTTAGCCCAAAATAACAGGCTAATAAATCATGTTAATGAAACATTAATTTATTAGCCTGTTACAGTTTATGATCAAATACTTTTAGTGGAAGTTTGTAATTGCCTGTTTAATAGGTACTGTGCCACTAGCAATATCAAATTCTTTTTGGTGTAATTTTCCCGTTAAAATAATATCTGCAATTGTCTGGGCTACATCTTGACGAGTAATTGACATATCTGCAACAGATTCAGTAAAATGCTGTGCTATTTTAATTTTTCCTGTTGCTTTTTGATTAGTAAGTGCCACTGGCCGCAAAATTGTGTAGTCCAGTGAACTGCGCAGTAACCACTGATCAGCATAATATTTCGCCGCATAGTAATAATTTTGTGGTCCTGCTGCTGGTACATTATCCGACCAAAAACTGCGATCGTCAGATTTAATCGCACTAATCATGATAAAACGCTTAATGTCAGTTTCTTTTGCTGCGTTAATTGCTTTGACCGCACCGTCAAGGTCAATCATCATTGTTGCATCAGCACCTGTTTTGCCACCTGAACCGGCCGCAAACACTACTGTATCGGCCGTCTGCATAGCCTTTGCCAATTGCCCTTGCGGCCCTGATAGATCAACAAAAGCAGTAGTAATTCCCTTTTCTTGATATGCTTTTTCCTGCTCATGGGAGCGCAAGCCTGCAATGACCTGGCAATTCGTACTTTCTTGTAGAATTTTTACCAATAATTGCCCAATCTGTCCGTGAGCACCAATTATTAGAACTTTCATTTTGTAATCACTCCACCTTTATTTGTTATAGTGTTTAATCTGCCTTGGAGATTTCAAAATTACCTTTAAAACTAAATAATAATCAATTATGTAATTTAATATCAAATCAAAATGTAGCAATTATGTTATTCACAAATTGATCAGCCATTCCAATTAAAAATACACTATTGTAGCTCTCAAAGTATTTGCCAAATTCGGTTTTATCTACCGAATATCCACGATAATCATTTGCTAATGTAACAAGTAAAGTTGATTTCTTGTCATAAGTTCTTATTTTATTTCCTAAATTATAAACAAGTTCTCCAGGATACGTTACAATTCTAAAATTATCAAAATCATAAACATAAGCTTGAGTTTCAAAATGAGTATGACCGTAATAAAGTACGTGTTGATATGTATTTAGCAAATGCTTTTGGGCTTCTTTGTCAGATTTATATTCAGCCTTACATATGTTATAAATAGCTTTCACTTTTTCTTCATTAACAGGATTATAATCGCATCTTTGTTCTATAGTTTTAATTGATTTTAAATTCCAATTTAGTTCTTTAGTGTATACAGGTTTTTTTAAAGTGGCTTTAATTAATGAACCTAAGCGCTTTATTTCTTTGAAACTACTTTCTTGTCTTGTAAATCTTGTACTAGTATCACCGCAATCAGATAAGGCAACAACTGGTGTAACTCCATTTACTTCTTCATATCTTGATCTTATTTCATGAATTAAATCTGCAGATAATAAAGTATTTTTAAAATTCATAACAGTAGGGTGAGAGGCTACTAATAAATAGCTGGCCAATATTCCACAGTCATCAGAAAATCTTAATTCGAATATATTTCTATTATATGGAAAGTTTTTATTATTTCTATTGGAATATATCCCATCCTTGACTTGATATTGAATTAGTTTCAATTCACTTACTGTTAAATTAAGAAGAGCTTCTTTTACTGCTAGGATTACTTGTGTATCAATTTGCGACCAATATTTTTCATCAATTTTAGGATAATCTATTAATAAATCTGTAACAGTTGGGCCAGAGTGAGTATGAACAGCACTTATAATTATTTGTTGAGGATCAATGGCAAAGTCTTTTTGTATTTTTCTTTTAATACGATCTACTCTATACCCTGGAAGTGCAATTAAATCAACTGATATTATTAAAAAGTCATGGTTTATTGCTAATACAGAAACTGTTAGATCATCATGTTGTCCCGTAGAATTGCGTGGTGTATACCCTTCCATTTGGCAACCTACTTCGGGATTTATTTTCTTAATCGCAGTACCAACTTTCATTTTTATAATCCTCCTATTCATTACTTTTATTATATTATATTGCTTTTGATAAAAATATCAAATTAAAAAATATAATTGATATTTTTATCTAATGATGATAATATTCTGGTATAGACACAAAATATCTAAAGGAGGTTTACAATGAAAAGCTCAAATGCTACTACACAAAAAATGCAAAAATTTATGGTTGAAAAAGTTGCCCCTATTTCTAATAGAATTTCAAATGAGCCACATTTGGCAGCTTTGCGAGACGGATTAGTCAATTTAGTCCCATATACTGTACTTGGTGGGTTTTCAACTTTAATTGCCAGTCCACCTGTTGATCCTAAACTGATAAAACCATCAAATTGGTTCTTCAAGTTGTTGCTTGGCTGGTATTATTGGGCAAAAGCAAACAGTAAAGCTTTATTAATACCTTATAATTTATCAATTGGAATTATATCGGTTTATGTTGTATTGGGCATTGCTTATCAGTTAGCAAAACATTATAAGCTGGCTGCATTTCCAACGAGCCTAATTTCATTAATGTCTTTTTTGAGTATTTCATCTACTTTAGCTCCTGACAAAACTGGTCAATGGCACATAGCTCTATCAGACTTATCGTCTAACTCTATGTTTGCAGCAATTATAGTAGCTTTAGTTAGTGTTCAAATCACTCATTTTATGAATAAACATAAAATGACGATAAAATTGCCAAGTTCCGTTCCACCAAATGTAACTGCTCCATTCGAAGCTATGCTACCGTTAGTCTTTAATATTTTATTCTGGATAATTTTAGACAATCTTTCTAAGACCATGTTCAATGTTAGTCTTTCAAATCTAATCTTCAAACTGTTTGAACCTATTCTTCATGTAGGAGCATCCCTTCCTGCCATGATGTTTCTATCAGAATTAGCATTAATTTTTTGGTTTTTTGGTATTCATGGTGATAATATGATAGGAGCAGTGATTACTCCAATTGTTACAGCAAATATTGCTCAGAACATGCAAGAATATGCTGCTGGAAAACAAATTACTAATATTTTTGCTAACAATTTCCATTTTATCTTTGGTGAAGCAGTTGTTTATTGCGCTCTTCTTTGGAGCATGCTTATTTTTGCTAAATCGCCACAACTACATACATTATCTAGATTCGCTCTGCCCGCTAATTTATTTAATATTAATGAACCCCAAGTTTTTGGGATACCTACAGTGATGAACCTATTAACTTTTATTCCAAGCTTTATTTGTTTATTTTTAGATTTACCTATTGCATATTTTGCAACTAAATTTAACTTAATGAACAAAACGGTTTTAAGTTTACCATGGACTATGCCCGCACCATTGTATGCTATAATTTCTACTCTCGATTGGCGAGCAGGTTTGGTTTGGCTAGTTGAATTCTTTCTTGATTTAGCAATCATAATTCCATTTATGAAGATGTATGATAATCAACTAATAGAAGAAGATAAAATGTCTTCAAAAAACTAAGAATTATAATAAATAATGAACCTTGAAGACAAAATAAGCCTGTATTATACTTCTTTAACTAAAAGTGAGAAAAAAGTATATCAAGCTGTACTTAAGCATCCGAAATATATAATTGAAAATCCTATCCAGAAAGCTGCACAATTATTAAGAGTATCAGTAGCTTCAATACAGCGATTTATTAATAAAATTGGTTACAGTGGTTATACTGAATTTAAACTAGCATTAACTAGCCAAGAAAATAGTAAACAGATAAATTTTGCCAAAACTCAAAGCTCCAATCCCATAATCCAAGCATATATTAGGTCTTTAAAAATACTAGAAAACATTGATTTGAAATCTTTTATAAAACCACTTGTAAAAGACCTCAAGCAGTATAAAAGAATTGAGTCAATCGGAAATGGTAATACCGCACTTTCTGCCAAACAACTGGTTTACTCAATGTATTCAGAAGATAAATTTATTATCCCCGTTGATACTAGTATCAAAATCAATTATTTGGCTAACTCTATTAATAAAAACGACTTACTAATCGTATTTTCAATTACAGGATCAACTAATACTTATAAAAAACTTTTTTCAACAGCGCATAAAAAGAAAGTTAAAACTTATTTAATTACTATGAACCAAGAAAGCAAATTACTTAAATATGCTAGTCGCTTTATAATTTTACCTTCAACTCATGTTGAAAACTCTGATAGCACTCTTCACAGAGTAGACAGCCGGGCAATATTTTATGTATTTGCTGAAATGATCTCATATTATTATGCAAATGGAATATAGTTTTTTAAAAGACTTAGTCATTAAAAATGCTCCTAACAACCAGACACGTAATCTGATTGTTAGGAGCATTTTATTTATAGAAATATATTTATCTTTAAAGTCTTTTATTATAAATTAGCTAAATTCTTCTTCTTGGGAGCATCCTTAGGACTATCAGCGTCATTCTCCTTATAGCCAAAGAAGTAGGTCAAAGCAAATGCCGCAATAATGGTAACAATAGAAGCAATCCAGAAGTTCAGTAGGTTATTAGGATTACCTTGTCCTGCTTTAGGGACAAAGGATGGAAAGCCAATCAAACTGCCAGTAAAGCCATACATATCAACTTTAAGCAAACCATTTACCAAGCCACCGATAGCAGCACCAAGACTAGAAGTTATAAATACGCGCCCATACTTCAAGTTAACACCATACATTGCCGGTTCAGTAATACCTACGGCTGCAGAAATAGCAGCACTGAGGGACAAGCCCTTTAAGTCAGGGTTATGCTTAGTCTTAAACCAAACTGCAAGTGCGCCAGCACCTTGTGCAATCATTGTTACTGAAACGATACCGTTTAAAATACTGTGTCCCGTTGCAGCAATATCATTCGCAATAATTGGTACTACTGCCCAGTGCAGTCCGAAGATAACCAGTATCTGGTAAAGACCACCGATAATGAGACCGGAAAGTGCAGTGTTGACAGTTAACAGCCATTGCAATACTTTAGCAATTCCAGTAGATATAAATGAAATTACAGGACCAACAATAATTAAAACTGTCATCCCTACTAAAAAGATTTCTACTAGAGGAGTAAAAATTTGTCTTAATGTGACTGGCATCCACTTTTTAATCCACGGTTCAATTTTAGCAGCCATCCATGCTGCGAAAATCATAGGGAAAATTGAATAAGTATATTGCGGAATATGAATTGGAATACCGAAGAAGTTGGCGTTAATACCAACACCAGCTAAGTAGTAACTAAATTTACCACTGGCATAAATCTTTACTAAGTCAGGATAAATTAGAAAACCGCCAATAATAGAAACAATTACAGGATTAGAACCTAACCTTTGAGCAGCCGTAAAGCCAACAATTAATGGTAGGAAATAAAAAGATGCATCTCCCATTGCATTAATAATGGTGTATGTTGGAGAAGCCGTAGACATGTGGCAAAAGTTGGTTAAAATGTTAAGAATACCTTTTAACATACCACTGGCGGCCAGTAAACCAATTACAGGCATCATAGAGCCAGTAATTACGCCTATTAACTGGAAGAAACCATTTTTAATCTTGCCACCAATAGTTTGGTTAGCCTCTGGAGCCGGAGTTGCAGGTGCAGCTTCTCCTTGCCCAGCATATTCAGGTCCGAGTAGTTTAATTAGCTCGTCATAAACGTCCTCTACCGTTTGCCCAATTACTATCTGATATTGGTTATTAGCACGAGTAACATCTATTACTCCTTTAATGTTATTAACTTCATCATCATTCGGAATGCTATTATCGTTTAAAGTAAACCGCAGACGAGTAAAACAGTGCATAACGTTTTTAACATTATCAGCGCCACCAACAGCCTTAACAATTTCACGCGCCGTAGTTTGGTATTTATTTTCATTTTTGTTAGTTGCAGCTGGTGCTGATTTAGTCTGTTTTAAAGTAATAGTAGCAGCTGATTCGCCAGCAGCTTTAGTGCCAAGGGAAAGGTCAATACCAGCTAAAACATCTTGAGTATTTGTAATTGCCAAGATGACGGTATCATCCTTTTGAGCATCTTTAATAGCTTGAAGATCCATTGTCCCTAATTGCTGTCCTGCTTTCACCTCAGAGTTTGCTGTTACTTGCAAATCAAATGGTTTACCGTCAAGTTCGACAGTATCTATGCCCAAGTGAAGCATAACTTCCACACCGTCTGCAGTCTGCAGGCCAAGTGCGTGCTTAGTTTCGGCCACCATTATCACTTTACCTGTTACAGGCGAGACAATTTTCCCAGAGCTAGGTTTAACGGCAAAACCTTCACCTAACTTCTTCTGAGAAAAAACCGGGTCATTAACATCCTCGAGGTTAATGACCTCACCAGCAACAGGTGCCAGTATTTTTATCGTATTACTCATAATTACGCCTCCATGAAACTACCACACAAAAGGTCGTCATATATATTGATAACGCTTTCCTTAAGATTATAGTTCTTGTATAGACAAGTGTCAACAAATTGCTTATTATATTGTTGTAATAAATAATTATATATTATTTTTCCAGACTAGACAGGTTAAAATTTAACTTAAGGTGGTATGATTAATGTTAAAAGGTGGATAACAAATAATGAGAGCTAAATATTTACAAATTGCGGCAGATTTAACAAATAAAATTAAGCACGAACAATATGCTGCCGGTGATTTTTTGCCAAGTGAACCAGCATTATCAGAACTATATAATGTTTCACGTGAAACAGTAAGAAAATCTTTAAATGAACTTTTAGATGCTGGCCTAATTCAAAAAATAAAAGGTAAAGGCTCAGTAGTTATTAATGCAGCGCGTATCGCCTTCCCAATTTCTAATATTGAATCCTTTGATGAACTTAATAAACAAAAACAAATGCATGCTGCAACCAAAATATTGGAATTAAAAGACACGCAGGTGCCTTTGACTATTAGTAAACATTTATCCTTAACAGAAACTGCTGCAACTTATGTGTCCCGTTTACGATTAATCAATAATGAACCAATTGTGGTTGATGAAGATTATATTTTGAAAAAATATGTACCTAAAATCTCGGTTGAGCAAGCTCAAAGCTCTTTATATCAGTATTTTGAACATAATTTAGGACTTGAAATTGATTATGCAACTAAAACCATTACCGTAGAACCAGCTAGTCAAAACGTAATGCAGCAGTTGCAACTTACCAATACCAATTTAGTTGTAGTAGTGCGCAGTTTAACCTATTTAAAAGATACATCTTTTTTTCAATATACTATTTCTCAACACCGGCCTGATAAATTTAAGTTTGTAGACTTCGCACATAGATAAGCACAAAATGGAGGACTTATATTATGAGTTTAGCTGACAAAGTGATTTATCAAATATATCCCAAATCATTTTATGACAGCAATGGTGATGGTATCGGAGACTTAAGGGGGATTATTGAAAAAATTCCTTACTTAAAGAAATTAAATATTGATATGATTTGGTTCAATCCTTTTTTTGTATCTCCCCAAAATGATAATGGTTATGATATAGCCGATTATTATGGTATTGATCCGTTATTTGGTACAATGGCTGACTTTGAAGAATTAGTCACAAAGCTTGGGCAAAATCATATTGGTGTGATGCTTGATATGGTTTTAAACCATTGTTCTACTGACCACATTTGGTTTAAAAAAGCCTTAGCCGGAGATAAGCATTATCAAAAGTTTTTCTACATTAGAAATCCTAAACCAGATGGCAGTATGCCCAACAATTGGACATCTAAATTCGGTGGCTCAGCTTGGGCACCTTTTGGAAATAGCGGTAAATATTATCTTCATTTATACGACAAAACTCAAGCTGATTTGGACTGGCACAATCCTGAAGTCAGAAAAGAACTGTTTAAAGTAGTTAACTTTTGGCGCGATAAAGGTGTCAAAGGCTTTCGCTTTGATGTGATTAATGTTATTGGTAAAGATGAAAAACTTACTGATGCACCACAGAACACCGCCAGCAAGTTAATGTATACTGATCAACCCATAGTGCATCAATATCTAAAAGAATTAAATCAAAAAACTTTTGGTCAGCAGCCAGATACAATTACTGTCGGGGAAATGTCATCAACGACTATTGCTAATTCTGTTGCTTACACTAGAAAAGATAATCATGAGCTATCAATGGTTTTCACTTTTCATCATCTAAAAGTTGATTACCAAAATGGCCAAAAATGGACCAGGATACCTTTTAACTTTTCCGCTTTAAAAAATGCTCTTAACGAGTGGCAGATTGGCATGAGTCAAGGTGGCGGCTGGAATGCTCTCTTTTGGAACAACCATGATCAACCTTGGGCCTTAAGTCGTTTTGGTGATCCTGTTAATTTTCGCGAAAAATCTGCAGAAATGCTGGCTACCGTAATGCATTTATTACGTGGTACACCTTATATTTATCAAGGCGAAGAAATCGGCATGATCAATCCTAATTACCAGACAATCACTGACTATGTAGATGTAGAAACGCTTAACGCTTATGACGAGCTTAAAAAAGAAGGCTTAAGTGACGCAAAGGCTCTGGCAATTATTCAGGCTAAATCTCGTGATAATAGCAGAACCCCAATGCACTGGGATAATACTGCTAATGCCGGTTTTACTACAGGAATTCCTTGGCTTAAGCCTAAAGATCAAGATAAAATTAATGTTGCAGCTGAATTGGATCATGGTGAAATTTTCCCTTATTATCAAAAACTGATTTACTTGAGAAAACATTATCCCATTATCGCCAAGGGAAGTTATGAAGCAATTGACTTGGATCACCCACAAATTTTTGCTTATTGCAGACTTTATCAGGGACAAACTTTACTGGTAATTAATAACTTTTATGGTAAAAAAATTACTTATAGCTTACCCGACACTTATCAAGGACGACAAGCACAAACATTGATTAGCAATTATCATAAAAACTTACAAAAGGTACCAAAAACTGTAGAGTTACATCCTTATGAATCACTGGCCTTGTTAATATAGATTAACGCAAAAACACCTCCAAATTTAGGACAAATTTGGAGGTGTTATCTTTAAAAAACTTAATCTGTTTTTGTTTATCAAAAACGTCTAGCCAATAAGTAAATCATTGGCTTTAACTTCTGCACCATCATCTTGGTTCAGTTTAATTTCTTTTTCATATCCACTGGTGAACACAACAATGACAGTAGGGTCCAACTTGTTATCAGTTACAACATTCTTATCAAATACTTCTAATTTTTGGCCTTGAGTTACTTCGTCATCTTGGTTTACTACCACTTCAAAGCCCTCTCCTTTTAAGTTCACAGTATCAATACCAATATGAATAAGAATTTCGACACCTTGCGCAGTTTTAATACCTACGGCATGTTTTGTCTTGGGAAGAGCCTCAATTTTACCTGCTACAGGCGCATAAACGGTTACTTTATCCTCATCAGGAATAATGGCAAAACCATCTCCCAGCATTTTTTGTGCAAAAGCCGGATCGTTTACTTTTTCAATCTTTTCAAGTTTGCCACTAATCGGTGCAGTGACAGTAAAATTTTCCTGCTTCTCTTGTTTCTTACCAAACCACTTAAACATTCTTTTGACCTTCTACTTTCATTAACCTTAAGTAATTAATTTCACACTTTATTACAATTTTAGCTTTCTAACTATTAACAAATATATACTTTTTAACAAGAAAAACTAGTAACGAAAAAACATTTTCTTGTTTTTTAAGAAAATCTCTCCAAAAGTGCTTTTTGGATAACTCTCGATATAGCAGCTTGTTCATACTTAATTCACAAAAACGTTTAATATATAAAAACAAAGGGACTTCTCTTTATTAGCAACTAACTTATTTTTAGCACGCAAAAAAGCTCTATTGTTGGGATAGAGCTTTTTATGTGATTCCAATGGAATAGCTAAACTATTCACACATTTATATTTTAGCATAAAATTTTTCCAAAAAGAAAATTACCAATTTTTAAAACTATAGTTCTTAATCAGCAACTTTATTAAGATTTTTTTGGCTTGATCTATTGAGAAAAAAGCACAAGAGCAGCGTCACGGCTAGTTATATTTCAACTTTTATTAAATTCGCAATGTACTTAACAGCGTCATCATCCTGTACCGCAATCATTTCCTCATTTCTGCGGGGATAATTAGCAGATAAATTACAACTCGACATTTTGTAATGATTGCAGAACTTTTTTGGTATCTTGTAGCACATCAACAATAATCTGTTTAACAGATTTTGTTTCTTTAATTAGACTTAAATCCTGGCCAACCATAATTGCGCCATTTTGCGTATCACCTTGATACATGCCCATTTTGATAGTTTTAGCATCAAGACCAGCTTCTTTTTATGCAGCTTCAGCCTTCAAATGAGTAGCTTCTAAATCTTTGATTTGATCAGAAAGGTTATTAGCAATCATTCTAAAAGGCGCGTCATTAGCATAAGAAACTTCGGCAGTGGCCATATCTCCTGCAACAATAATTGCTTGTTTTGCTTTATCATTAATCGGTAACTCATCTGCTACTAAAAAAGCAGTGCCCATTTCTATCCCTTCGGCTCCTAAAGCAAATGCTGCAGCACCACTGTGACCATCTACAATACCACCGGCAGCTACTACAGGAATATTAAGTACTGCTACCACTTGTGGCACTAAAGCCATCGTGGACTCAAAAGAAACATGACCGCCTCCTTCCTAGCCTTTGACGACTACCAAATCAGCTCCTGCTTTTTCTGCAGTGACCGCATCGGCCAAATAACTGGCCTTGACAATTATTTTCATGCCCAGTTTATGCCAGCGGGGAAAATATTTTTGGCACAAAGCACCATTAAGCCGCATAGCATCAGCATAAACGACCGGCGGTTTAGTTGCTGTCAATACTTCATCTGCTTGCTGAACAATTCCCTCTTGCATGATTGCGTTAATGGCAAAAGGCTTTTCAGTCAATTTTTTAGTTTTGTTAATTTCTGCAATGCTGGCATCTTTAGGCATATAACCTAAGCCCAATACTCCCAAACCACCAGCATTTGAGACCGCAGACACTAAAGGAGAAAGTGAAGTAAACGCCATTGCACCCTGAATTACGGGCTTTGCAATTCCTAATACTTCTTTTACTCTATTAACCATTTAGTTTTTACCTCCATCACTTATAAATTTGCTAAAATTAGCATAACGATTCTTTCGTTAAGGTGTAATGACAAATATTTAAATTTTGTCGAGTCAGAAGAAGGCATTACTTAATGGAAAAACAAAATCACAGTTTAGAGTTACGCCTAAGTAACGCGTTATTTAGCTTGTTGAATGATAAAGATTATGAACAAATCACAATCACAGATATCACCAAAAAAACTAAAGTG
>NZ_CALYQV010000052.1 GCF_945290125.1 uncultured Lactobacillus sp.
GTCAAAAGCATCATAAAGGATTGAAGATGCCTTAGCTCTCTTACCATCAATCATTAAGTGGTTGATTAACTTGGTTACGAGCTTTGAATTATATACTGGATCCGCTAAAATATCTCTTTTAGCAACATGTCCTTTTCTAGGCATAATTTAACTCCTCCTTAATCTTTCTTGGCACCGTACTTGGAACGGCCTTGTTTTCTACCATCAACGCCCGCAGTATCTAACGCGCCGCGGATAATGTGATAACGAACACCAGGAAGGTCCTTTACACGACCACCACGAATTAAAACAACTGAGTGCTCCTGTAAATTATGGCCTTCACCTGGAATGTATGCAGTTACTTCGATTAAATTTGAAAGACGAACACGAGCATATTTCCGTAAAGCTGAGTTTGGCTTCTTTGGTGTCATGGTACCGACACGAGTAGCTACACCACGCATTTGAGGTGCTGGGTTAGCTACTAGTTCTTTCTTCATACTGTTGTAGCCATAGCTTAAAGCAGGTGACTTTGATTTAGTCGTCTTAGTGTGACGGCCTTTTCTTACCAATTGGTTAATGGTTGGCATTAAATTTTCCTCCTAAAAAATATTATTTTGTTCACACATCCAGGAGTTTCTTTTTTTGGTCCCAGATAAATCTTCAAAATACACAATGACTATTGTACTCGCTTGAATTAAAAATGCAAATTATTTTTATTAGATAAAAAATTCATACCAGTTTTTTCGTATTTAGTTCTAGTGAGGTAATAAAATGGATTGGATTTTTGAAATTAGTAATTTTTTAATTGGAAGTTGTCTAGCTTCTCATGCCTGCGTTATTGTCGAAAGAGTTGGAAAAGAAGACTTTATTTTTAGCCGTTCAAAATGCACTAACTGCAATCAGCAACTGAACATATTTGATGAGATACCATTGATTTCTTATTTATTACTCAAAGGTCGGTGTCGTTATTGCAAAATTCAGATTCCTGCTGAATATTTTGTCACAGAATTTTTAGGAGGAGCTGCTTTTCTTAAGATCGATTTTAGTAATCCTCATGATGCAATCACAGCAATTGTCTTGTTTAACATACTTCTAGCTGCTATTAGTGACTATCAGTCAAAAGAGTTCGATATTGCGTTCGTTATTCCTACCCTTTTTATTTCAGCTTTGCGTATAATTAAAACTTTCCATCAAATCAATATCACAGATTTAGTGGAGTTTTGTCCCATTTTTTTACTTTTTCTTTATGAAACAATAAAAAATAAAATTGGCAAAGGAGATTTAATAATCTATCTTGTCTTAACTTTTTGTTTTGACCCTAAATTTGCCAATTTAACTTTTTTAACTGCCTCAATTATTTTACTCAGCTTTTTTATTGGGGATGAGGTAAGCAAAAAAGAACCTGTAGCATTTATTCCATTCATTTATATTGGATTAATTATACAGCTTTTGAGCAACTAAAAAAGCTGCATCCCCACAATTGAGAATGCAGTACTTTAATAATCTAAAATATTTTTCTGATATATGCTAACCGTATCTTGCCATTAAATGTTGAAAGCTTGGCAACAAAACAATGGCTATGACCACACCAGCAACCCCTTGAATGGTATTGGTAAAAAGACTGGCAAAGCCTGCAGCCCAAGTATAAAGGACTGTGTTAGTTACAAAATACCCGGCAACCATCAAAAATACTCCTATAACTCCGGCAACAGCTCCCTTAACTATTTGATTTCCTAAGTTCCAGTATCTAAAGACTAATCCTACAAAGAAACCTTCTAAACTGTGGACAACAAGGGAAAATAGCATAAACTGTCTGTACCCACCCAGAAGATCAAGTAAAAATCCTGAAAGTCCGCCAACTATACCGCCGGCAACTGGCCCATATAATAATGCTACTAAATAAATAATTGCATCACATAAATTGATATTACCGTGAGTCAAAGGCATAGGAATTATGAAAATACGACTAACAACTACGTTAATTGCAGTTAGTAACGCTAATAATACCAATCGTTTTAAAGAAAAATTGTCTTCTTTCACCATTAACATCTCCCTTGTGACTTTTTTGATTATAACATTATTTAATAAAATTATCACTAATTATTCATAAAATTACAAATTATAAATTTTTTCGCTGGAATTTAACTTTAAAAATCATTTAGATATAACTCGTGTCTTCTTTTATGATTTAACCTATGCTAAAATTATTTTTATAATTCTAAATTAATTGAGAAAAAAAACATGCACTATATTTTATCTGCAATAATCCGCGGAGGTATACCTTTTGCTATTATGAGTATACTTTCCGGGATTATGAAATTACAGCACATTGACAATTATAGCGTTCAATCGACTTTTCTTACCGGATTAATAATAACGGCAGTGGCAGCCACCTCTGTTATTTATGACGTTAAAGGTTGGTCATTAACTAAACAATCTCTTATTCATTTTTTAATAATGCTAATAACCGTATATCCTTGTCTTGTACTTAGCAACTGGTTCCCTAATAAAACAATAATAGACTTAGCAAAAATATTTGCACTCTTTCAAGTAGTTGGCATTGTTTTATGGACCGTGTCATATATTTTATTTGGCAAAATTTTGAAGTAATGAATTTGAACAAACAAAAAAACTGCTCCGTTAGGAATTTCTAACGGAACAGTTTTTTGATTAAATGAGTTTATGATTCTCTAGCCTGATCGGCTTCCTTCATCTTCTTCTCAATATCTGCGATTGAGTAAACAGATTTAGGCTTTTTTACATCTGACTCAGGTTCCATATCACGATAAATTGGAAGACCAGTACCAGCTGGTATGATCTTACCGATAATAACATTTTCCTTTAATCCAAGTAATGGATCATTCTTGCCGCGAATAGAAGCATCTGTTAGGACACGAGTTGTTTCTTGGAATGAAGCAGCTGATAAGAAACTGTTAGTTTCAAGGGCAGCTTTGGTAATACCCAGAATTACACTTTGGGCAGTTGCAGGTATACCACCAGAAATAATTACAGATCTGTTGCGATCTTTAAATTGACCAATATCCATAATCTCGCCCGGCAATAAGTCGGTTTCACCAGGATCAAGCACGCGAACTTTTTGTAACATCTGTCTGGTTAATACTTCGACGTGCTTGTCAGAAATATCAACACCCTGCATTCTATATGCTTTTTGGACTTCAACCAGAATGTACTCTTCAGTAGTTAAAGTATCGGTAACTTGAATCAACTCTTTCGGATCAATTGAACCAAGAGTTAACTTATCACCACGTTGAACTTCATCGCCCTCGGCAACTGCTACTGATGCAGTATAAGGAACACTGTAACTTCTGGTATCGATTTTACCTTTAACAGTGATTTCACGAGTGTGTTCAGCAGGATTTTCCTGGATTGAATCAACTACACCATCAACTTCAGAAATTATCGCACGACCCTTAGGGTTACGAGCTTCAAACAACTCTTGTACACGAGGAAGACCCTGAGTAATATCTTCAGCCCCGGCAACACCACCATTGTGGAAAGTACGCAAAGTCAGCTGTGTACCAGGTTCACCAATTGATTGGGCGGCAACAGTACCAACTGCTTCACCAACTTCAACTTCTTCACCTGTAGCTAAGTTCATACCATAACACTTGCGACAGACACCGTGTGGCGTATCACAAGTTAAGATTGATCTAATCTTTACGTTAGTTACACCTGCATCGCAAATTTGATGGGCCAAATTTTCATCCATCATGACGTTACAACCGATAATTGTCGCGCCGGTTCTAGGATCTTTAACCGTTTCGGCAGTAAAACGTCCTAATAAACGATCGTAAAGCGGCTCAATTAATTCGTCACCTTCCATGATTGCGTGAACATCAATACCGCGATCGGTACCACAATCATCTTCACGAATGATAACGTCTTGAGCAACATCGACTAACCTACGAGTTAAATAACCAGATTGTGCAGTCTTTAAAGCAGTATCCGTCATACCCTTACGTGCACCGTGAGTTGACATGAACAGTTCTAGAACTGACAAGCCTTCCTTAAAGTTTGAAGTAACTGGAATTTCGAACAATCCACCGTTTGGAGTAGCCATTAAGCCACGCATACCAGCAAGCTGGGTAAAGTTTGAAATATTACCACGCGCACCAGAGTCAGCCATGATGGTAATAGGATTACGCGGATCATAAATCTGAGCAATTTCATCTTGGACTTGATCCTTACAATCATTCCAAATGCTAATTACACGATCGTGACGTTCCTGCTCGGTGATTAAACCACGCCTAAACTGCTTAGACACCACATCAACTTGTTTGTGGGCTTTTGCAACTTTTTCATCTTTATCCTGAATTTCCGGAACGTCGGTCATACCAATTGTAATACCAGAAGTAGTTGAACTGGTATAGCCTAAAGTCTTCAAATCATCAAGATATTCTGAAGTTCTTTGAACCTTGTAATACTTGTAAATTGTAGCAATAGAATCAGACAAGAAGGACTTCTTAAATGGAGTAGAAATCAAGTCATTTGCCACGCTATCAATTTTCTCATGAATATCTTCGCCAGGCTCCAAGAAGTACTTGGAAGCAAGAGGATTATTCAAGTTTTCTTCAGTTGGTTCGTTAACGTAGAAATAGTCTTCTGGGAAAATTTGATTAAAAATGATTCTACCGTATGTAGTAACAAAAATGCCATGTTCATAACCTTTAGGCCATGCTTTCTTCGGCATTGAATCAGCAGACATACCGATAATAGTGTGATAATGAATGTCTCCGTTGGTGTAAGCAACTGTCGCTTCATCAGGTGAATTGAAAATCAATCCTTCACCTTCACGACCCTTTTCAGCCTGAGTCAACCAGTAGTTACCCAAAACTATATCCTGTGATGGAGTAACAATTGGTTTACCATCCTTAGGAGCAAGAATATGATGAGCAGCCAACATTAACATTCTTGATTCAGCAACAGCCTCATCTGACAGAGGCACGTGAATCGCCATCTGGTCACCATCAAAGTCAGCGTTGTAAGCCTCACAAGCAAGTGGGTGCAGACGGATTGACTTTCCAGGTACCAAAACAGGCTCGAAGGCTTGAATACTTAAACGGTGTAAAGTAGGAGCACGGTTTAGCAATACCGTTCTTTCCTTAATAACATCCTCAAGTACATCCCAGACATCATCGTCTTCACGATCAATTTTCCGCTTAGCGCTCTTGATATTTGTTGCAATCTTACGTTTAACAAGCTCATGCATGACAAACGGTTTAAACAATTCCAAAGCCATCGGACGCGGAACACCACATTGATAAAACTTCAATTTTGGTGAAACATCGATAACGGAACGACCAGAATAGTCAACACGCTTACCAAGCAAGTTCTGACGAAAACGTCCCTGCTTACCTTTAAGCATATGCGATAAAGACTTCAGTGGACGGTTACCTGGTCCTACTACAGAACGACCACGACGGCCGTTATCAATTAAAGCATCTACCGCTTCTTGCAGCATCCGTTTTTCGTTTTGGACAATAATATTAGGTGCATTTAGATCTAACAGTCTCTTTAACCGATTGTTACGGTTAATTACTCTTCTGTATAAATCATTTAGGTCAGAAGTCGCAAAACGTCCACCTTCAAGTTGGACCATTGGCCTTAAATCTGGTGGTATAACTGGAACAGCATCTATAACCATCCACTCAGGTTTATTACCAGAATCTTTAAACGCATCCAAAATATCAAGTCTTCTGATAGCACGTGTACGTTTTTGACCAGTAGCAGTTTCCAATTCTTTCTTTAAATCGGTAACTTCCTTTTTTAAATCAACTTTACGCAACAAATCACGGATTGCTTCGGCACCCATTTTTGCCGTAAAGCGATTACCATATTTTTGTTTCTGTTCCCGGTATTCTGCCTCTGTTAAAAGTTGTTTAAATTCAAGATCGGTATCACCAGGATCAATTACAATGTAAGCCGCAAAATAGATAACTTCTTCAAGGAGTCTCGGAGAAATATCCAAAATGAGTCCCATTCTTGATGGAATGCCTTTAAAATACCAAATATGAGTAACTGGTGCGGCCAATTCAATATGACCCATCCGTTCTCTTCTAACTTTAGAGGAGGTAACTTCAACGCCACAGCGGTCACAGACGATCCCGCGGTATCTCACACCTTTATATTTACCACATGCACATGACCAGTCCTTAGTCGGTCCGAAAATTCGTTCATCAAACAAACCATCTTTTTCCGGCTTTAAAGTACGGTAATTAATAGTTTCTGGCTTTTTAACTTCACCGTATGACCAGCTGCGAATTTTATTCGGAGATGCAAGGCCAATTTGCATGCTTTCAAATTTATTTACGTCGATCAAAAGTTTAACCTCCTACTTATTGAGAAATCTTATTATCATCGTCAGACTGATCTACAGGGGTATCCAATTCCTCTGCAGCTTCTTCATTATCTTCAGAATCTGCAGTTTCTGCGGCCAACTTCTTCTTTTGTTGCTCTTCAGCCATCTTTGAAAGAGTATCAATGTTCAAATGTTCATTTGAATCATCATCCATATCACGCAATTCGATTTCTTTATGATTCATGTCAAGAACGCAAATATCCAATCCTAATGATTGCAATTCTTTAACTAGGACACGGAATGATTCAGGAACACCTGGTTTTGGAATTCTTTCACCCTTAACAATAGCTTCATAAGCTTTGACACGGCCAACAACATCATCTGATTTATAAGTCAAAATTTCCTGCAAAGTATATGCTGCACCGTATGCTTCCAGTGCCCAAACTTCCATTTCACCAAAACGCTGACCACCAAACTGTGCTTTACCACCAAGAGGTTGTTGCGTTACTAATGAGTAAGGCCCAATTGAACGTGCATGAATCTTATCATCAACCATGTGGGTCAATTTCAGATAGTGCATGATACCGACAGAAACTCGGTTGTGGAAAGGCTCACCAGTACGGCCATCATAAAGAACAGTTTTACCATCTTTATCAATACCGGCCTTATGAACAGTATCCCAAACATCATCTTCATTTGCTCCATCAAATACTGGTGTAGCAACATGAATACCCAAGTTATCTGCAGCACGGCCAAGGTGTAATTCCAAAAGCTGACCAATATTCATACGTGAAGGAACACCCATTGGGTTCAAGCAAATATCAACTGGAGTACCATCTGGTAAATATGGCATATCTTCTTCTGGTACAACTGCGGCAACAGTACCTTTGTTACCATGACGACCAGACATTTTATCGCCGACTTGAATCTTTCTCTTTTGCGCAATATAAACACGGACTAAAGTATTGACACCAGGAGATAGTTCATCACCATTTTCTCTGGTATAAACTTTAACATCACGGACAATACCGCCACCACCGTGAGGAACACGTAATGAGGTATCACGTACTTCACGAGCTTTTTCACCAAAAATGGCATGCAGCAGTCTTTCTTCAGCCGATAGTTCAGTAACACCCTTAGGTGTAACTTTTCCTACCAAAATGTCTCCGTCATGAACTTCAGCACCTACACGGACAATACCTTGACCATCGAGATCTTTAAGTGCATCCTCACCAACGTTAGGCAATTCACGTGTAATCTCTTCAGGGCCAAGTTTAGTGTCACGAGCTTCTGATTCATAATTTTCTATACTGATTGAAGTATAAACATCATCTTTTACCAGACGCTCAGAAAGCATGATGGCATCTTCGTAGTTATACATGTTCCAAGTCATAAAAGCGATAACTGGATTTTGACCCAAAGCCAATTCGCCATGATCCATTGTTGGTCCATTGGCAATTACTTCACCTTTTACAACTTTGTCGCCTAATTTAACGTTAGGAGTCTGATTGTATGATTTCGAATTGTTTGAACGACGATATTTTTCCAGAGTGTATTTATCCAGTGTACTGTCATCGCGCCTTACTCTAATAGTGTTGGCATCGACATATTCAACTGTACCAGCAGCTTTAGCCAAAACAGCTGCACCGGAATCATGTGCCGCACGATATTCCATCCCTGTACCAACAAGGCAACTATGAGGATTAATTAAAGGTGCAGCTTGTCTTTGCTGGTTAGCGCCCATTAATGCACGGTTAGAGTCATCATTTTCCAAAAACGGAATACATGCTGAAGCAACAGAAACAACTTGTTTAGGAATAACATCCATGTAGTCAATTTTATCTGGACTAACTTCGACGTTATCTTCCTTATGACGTGCTAAAACAAGATCATCTTTAAATGAACCATCCGGATTTAGTGGAGTATTGGCACCAGCGATAATGTAGTTATCTTCAACGTCAGCAGTGAGGTAATCAATTTTATTAGTTACCTTGTGTGTGGTCCAGGAAACCCGACGATATGGCGTTTCGATAAAGCCATATTTATTAATAACTGCGTATGTAGCAAGAGAGTTAATCAAACCAATGTTAGGACCTTCAGGAGTCTCAATTGGGCACAAACGACCGTATTGTGTATAGTGAACATCCCGCACCTCGTATCCAGCACGATCACGTGTTAAACCACCAGGCCCCAAAGCAGACATACGACGCTTATGGGTTAATTCACCAAGCGGGTTATGCTGGTCCATAAACTGTGACAATTGTGATGAGCCAAAGAACTCTTTAATGCTTGCCACAATTGGTCTGATATTAATTAATTGCTGCGGTGTAACAGTTGAAGGGTCTTGAATTGACATTCTTTCTCTAACAACACGTTCCATCCTTGCTAAACCAATTCTAAACTGGTTTTGCAACAATTCACCAACACGACGAATACGACGGTTACCTAAGTGATCAATATCATCAGTATTGCCAATTTCATCTTGTAGTAAGAAGAAATAATTAATGGAAGCAACCACATCAGCTGGAGTTAAATACTTAACTTTTTTGTCAATATGACCATTAGAAATCAATTTAACAACACGTTCAGGATTTACCTTGGAGTAAATTTTTATCTCCTGGACATTAATTGGATCAGGTAAAACGCCCTCTTTGGATGGTTGATAAGTAACCATCTTAAAGTCATCGCGATCAAGATACTTTTCCAGAGTATCCATTACTTCATGGGTCACAACTGTACCCTTTTTAGCAATAATCTCGCCTGTATCCGGATCTGCCAAAGTTTCTGCTAAAGTCTGACCATATAAACGGCTCTTTAATGATAATTTCTTGTTAACTTTATAACGACCAACAGGCGCTAAATCATAGCGACGTGGGTCAAAGAAACGTGCATAAAGAAGTGAACGTGAAGAATCAGTCGTTTTTGGCTCACCAGGACGTAAGCGCTCATAAATATCCTTTAATGCTTCAGCTACACGGGAATCAGCCGGATTCTTATGGACGTCTTTATCCAAAGTAAATTGCAATGTATCACTTTGACCAAAAACATCTAAAATTTCGTCATCTGAACTAATTCCCAGTGCCCTGATTAAAACAGTTAGTGGCAATTTACGAGTACGATCAACACGAACATAGGAAACATTCTTAGCATCAGTTTCATACTCAAGCCAGGCACCACGGTTTGGTATCACAGTAGTACCAAAGATTTGCCGACCATTCTTGTCATAATCACCAGAATAATAAACACTTGGTGATCTAACTAATTGAGAAACGATGACCCTTTCAGCACCATTAATAATAAATGAGCCAGACTCAGTCATTAATGGTAGATCGCCAAAGAAAACATCTTGAGTTTTAATTTCACCGGTTTTTTGATTAGTCAGTTTTAAAGTAACGTGCATTGGTGCAGCATAAGTTGCATCATGATCACGTGCTTCATCAACGGTATATTTTGGTTTTTGCAGTTTATAGCCTAAATATTCCAGGGAAAGCTTACCTGAAAAGTCACTAATTGGCATAATATCATCAAAAACGTCTTTAATACCCTCATCCAAAAACCATTGGTATGATTCGGTTTGCACATCTGTCAAGTTAGGCAGATCCAGCACTTCTTTAATGCGGGAAAAACTGCGCCTTGTCCGATGTTTGCCAAAATTCACTACGTGTCCGTTTAACAAGGAGAAAACACCCTTTCTGTCAGAGAAAGCTAATATTACATTTTGATTACAATTTCAAAAAGCCGGAATTTTATGCATAAAAAAGACAAAAACAACCTTTGTCGTTTTTGTCTTTTATTATTTTGCTGGACAATAGATCAGCAAAATCCTGAAAATCAGCTTTTTAATCACACATTACTATATCAAAATAAAATTGGTGTGTCAATTAATTCACTTTGCGCCGACTAAATTATTATCTTTTGGTTTTAAAACATCAAATTTTAAGTGATTGTGACTGCACCCAACTTTAAGAATGTCACCATTCTTGAGGTCACCTTTAATCAGCATTGAAGCAATTTTATCTTCAATATCCTTCTGAATTGCGCGGCGCAGTGGTCTTGCCCCCATTTCAGGATTATAACCATCTTTTGCAATTTTATCTAAAGCAGCTGTAGAAATTTTCAGTTGAACCCCTTGTTTATGCAAGCGGTCAATCAATTTACGAGTTAAAAGCGTAACAATTTGACGTAATTGCTTTTGATTAAGCTCATCAAAAATAATAGTTTCATCAATCCTATTTAAGAATTCAGGTCTGAAGAACTCTTTAAGTGCTTGCCGAACGCGATCTTGACGCAGCTTGGTTTGACTAGTGTTATCAGCATTAAATCCTAAAGCCTGCGTTTCAAATAATGAACGGGAACCTAAATTGGAAGTCATAATAACAATAGTATTTTTAAAGTCTACTTTACGGCCCTTGGAATCGGTTAAAAAGCCGTCTTCCAGAACCTGCAGCAACAAGTTGAATACATCAGGGTGAGCTTTTTCAACTTCATCCAATAATACTACTGAATATGGATGACGGCGAACCTGTTCAGTTAGCTGGCCACCCTCATCATAGCCAACATAGCCTGGAGCAGAACCAATCAATTTACTATTGGCTATTTGATCCATATATTCAGACATATCAATTCTAATCAGATTGTTCTCAGAGCCAAAAATTGCTGCAGCAATTGCTTTTGCCAACTCAGTTTTACCGACTCCAGTCGGACCTAAGAATAAGAATGAGCCAATTGGCCGATTTTCATCTTTAATACCGCTGCGGCTGCGCCTTACCGCCCTGCTGACAGCAGAAACTGCTTTGTCCTGACCAATGATGCGCTTATGTAAGTCCTTTTCCAAATTGGCTAGTTGCTTAGTTTCATCCCGATTCATTTGGGTAACAGGAACACCGGTCCAATTAGAAACTACCTTAGCAACGTCTTCAGGCTGAACTATAGCACTTTTACTAGTTGATTCATCAAGCTTTGTTGTTAATTCATCTTGTCTTCTTTGCAGACTATTTTGTCTCTCCTGCAATTGAGCAGCTTTGGCAAAATTTTGGTTAACTGCAGCATGATTCTTTTCGCCAATGATCTTCTCAATTTGATCATTAAGTTGTAATAACTGATTGTTAGAACCCTTACCTGACTTAATTTTAACTGCAGCACTTGCCTCATCAATTAAATCAATTGCCTTATCTGGTAAATACCGGTCAGAAATATAACGGCTAGAAAGATCAATTGCATTTTCTAAAGCAGAGTTAGATATTTTTACATGATGAAATTTTTCGTATTTTGGTTTTAAGCCATTCAAAATTGCCAAAGTTTCATCACGAGAAGGTTCATTTAACCTCACGATTTGGAAACGACGAGCTAAAGCCTGGTCTTTTTCGACATACTTTTGATACTCATCAAAAGTTGTTGCTCCAATCATTTGGATATCGCCTCGAGCTAAAGATGGCTTTAAAATGTTCGCAGCATCAATTGAGCCTTCAGCGCCACCAGCTCCAATGAGAGTGTGCATTTCATCAACAAAGAGAATAATATTGCCATTCTCAGTAATTTCCTTGATGATTTTCTTCATCCGGTCTTCAAATTCACCACGATATTTTGTACCAGCAACAAGGCCTCCTAAATCAAGTGATACCACTTGCTTCTTTAATAAATCGTGTGGTACTTTTTTTGCAACAATGGCGCTCGCAATAGCTTCTGCCACTGCCGTCTTACCTACACCTGGTTCACCAATCAACACAGGATTATTCTTACTACGTCGAGATAAAATTTCAACCACTCGTGCTACTTCACGGTCACGCCCTATGACTGGATCGATCTCACCATTTTCAGCTCTCTCGTTGAGGTTGACTGAAACCTGATCAAGAGTTGGTGTGCTTGAATTTCTACTAGTACTTTCTTCGGAACCATTAAAGCTTGACCAGCTATTATCATCTTGATCATTTTCATCCATATCTTGTTCATCTTCACCTAAACTGTGCAGGATGTCATTACGCAAACCGTCAAGATCAATGTTTAAATTACGCAAAATTACGGATGCCAATATCTGTTCATTGAGCACCATTCCTAATAAAATATGGCAAGTTTTAATTTTGGCAGAACCTTCTCGTTCAGCCAAAGTGCCAGCATATGCCAAAACCATGCTGAGACGCGGTGACATTTGCATGTAACTGGTTTTACCAGCTGAACCATAACCTGTATAACGTTCAATTTCTTCACGAATCGCTTTCGGTGTTGCACCCCAAGCCCGCAAATTTTTGCCGGCTTCACCATCAGATTCAATTACCATCGCAAGCAGTACATGTTCAGTACCAATTAAACGATGATGAAAATTCTGTGCTTGTTCACGTGCAATTTCTAATACTTGATTTGCACTGGTTGTATAAGATTTTTTCATCATTGCACCACCTTTAAAAAATGACGTGTATACACTATAAACCTTTTTGACAATTTGTAAAATATTCTGTTTGCAATAGAACTATTAATGTCAAAAAACTTTGCAACTATTATACCAAAGAGATGCAGTTCGTGCGACCCAATCCTCCCTTATTATTTAAATTAGAAATAATTTTTTCAACATAATACCTGTGTAAGAATACAAGTGGTCTGTTATAACTATAGAAAACTAAAAATTCTCATACTAGTAAAAATAAATTACCAGCATGAGAATGTAACTACATATTATCGGGAAAACAGGATTCGAACCTGCGACCTCTACGTCCCGAACGTAGCGCTC
>NZ_CALYQV010000053.1 GCF_945290125.1 uncultured Lactobacillus sp.
ATATATTTCGGTGGAGGATTCCGTTATAAACAGCAATACAAATTTATTGAAAGCATAAGTTAATGGTTGGTCAAAAAGCTTTCATAAATTCATGGAGCGCAACTAAAAAGCCAAGATTTTGTGTGGAGGGATATTATTATCATAACGTCGGTTACACCACGTAATTGATTTCATTAAGTTTCTGTGGATAAGCTGCAGTAGTCGGCATTTTTCGTTGGCGTCCTGTTTTTTACTATAGAGCAAAAACGTAGAAGCATACTTTCATTTTAAACTCTTTTAGGAAAAGTTCACACATAACGAAAGCGATGTCACACTATGAACTATCTTAGGGTACCTCAATTAAAAATGGAAAGTGTCTTAAAAATGACGGAAATCAGTTCCACGCGTTTTATTGGCAGTATTATTCGTAAATTGTGTTCTAAAGCTTAAATTCTGAACTTATTTGTGATACGGTAATGGCTGGTTTCATTTTCACATGACTAACTTTGCTTGCTCGTGTCCGCATATGGATCATCCATGACTTGGGGGAGCGCTTGTTGCGGATAGACTGTTACTTTGTGCCTTATCTTGAAGAATCCTTCCGAGAAATCAATCTTTATGCTTATAATAAGCGTAAATTGAAGTGTTCAAAAAAGCAACACCGGAGAAACTTTCGTTATATTGTTTACACAAAAATTCTGTTAATTAAGAAAAAAAGTGGTATTTATTCAAATTCAGTTTTGAGATCAATTAACACTTTTTAATCTGAATACAATGCACAAATTTTTTTTTAGAAAAATCGAATTATTCTACATCATTCTAATTTTGAGTGGATGCTCTCCGACATTCGGAAACATTCCATTGGAAACGCAAAACCGACTATCTGGACTTTCAATTAAAGAAGCTGAAAACCGTTTAGGAGCGCCACACAGTATGAATATTACAACTTCTGGGAAAAAGTACAGTTGGATGTGTAGTGGTACTATTTGGAAGAACACGTTACCTTCACGCAAATTTGCTGGCACCCGAATGGTAAATGGGCATAATGTTTCTTCAATAGTCAATATACCCCCCGTACAAACACTTCAAACAACAACGTGCAGCCTTGATATTATGACGGATAAGGATGATTTAATTACAGGGGTAACACTAAATGGAAATGGTGACTGCTATGAATTGGTCCATAAACTATAAAAATATAATGTAATATATTTTATTGTGCATTGTTTTTTAATTATTTTATTTTAATTTGATTTTTATTTTATAAATATTTTATATTTTAAAATTTATTTAAAAAAATTTTTTTATTATCACATAGAGAAATTTGCTTTGGCTCGTTTGTTTGATCTTAGGGCAAAAATCGCATTTTGCAATTTAAACGAAACACATTGATATAGTATTTCACGATAGCACAAACAATGAGTTCTGCTGCCATTTTGTTGAGGGCAAATGAAAAATAGTCATGCTCTTTTATCATAAACTGCGGGAAATAATTACCTTTAAACTCAAATGAAAAATACCACATTGACTGGCGGATAATATATATTTGAATAAAATCTATCATTTCAACTGCATTCACAAAAGCAACAATGGGCGCGGAATTTAGTTAAAAATTCTTCCAAGTTTTGAAACCCAATTGGAAAATTTCACACTTTCCTATTCTAAACATCCCGCTAATTGTCGACTACTCGACACTCGATAAAACTCTTTCCATTATAAATATGAAAAGTTTCACTGCCTATGATGTTAGGAATATCTATGAATTTCATAAAAGCGTATCAACAATCTGGAAATCTTCTTTGGCGAGTGCAAACACTTCAATGATATTGAAATTTCTGAAATCATGCAAAGCTGCTTACGCAATGCTTTTAAAGTACTCCAAAATTGCATTTTTATCTTTCTTCCAGAGGAGGTGAATTGCATCTTGATTACTAATCGAATAAAAATATCTTAAACTACTTTCTGTTAGGATGAAATGAATGAACTCAATCCTTAAAAATATGATCTTTACTTTAATTAATGTGAATACCTATTTAAATTAATTTACACTTTTAAATTTTTTTGATATTTCCGCTTTTATTTTTGATTTTCGATGAAAAATAGAGTGGGGTTGTCATATGTCATGGTCAAGAGGCAGTTTTTTCATATTTTGCTTTATTGTGATATGCATTTTAACCGAAATGCCGCAAAGTTTTGCTGAAGCTGGTGTCAATCCAACGACAAGTGAAGGTTCTGGACTCGAATATCCAACACAACAACGGTTTGGAGACTGGTTTTATCGGTGTATTGATGCTTCCGCAATATCAAAGCAAACTAAGAATCTCACGAAGCGCAATGGCAAGAAATGTGAATTAATGCAGTTACAACAGGTAAAACACGAAAATGATGTTATTACCATCTTATCAATTGCGATTTCACTGAAATATCCTATCAATGATAGCCGAAAGCCAAACTTTGTGATGACTAGTGTCACACCGTTAAATGTCTATTTGCCGTTTGGGCTTCGTTATAGTATTATCGGTAAGGAAATTCTAAAAACAAATTTTCAAAATTGTAATAAAGAAGGATGTTGGGCACGCCAAAACTTAGATAACAAATTGCTTCAGACGTTTAAAAAAGCTTCTGACGCGGAAGGACACTTCCAATTAGTTAATGGACAGAATGTTAATATTAAATTTTCCTTAAAGGGATTACCTGATGCAATTGCTGCACTTAAGCAAGGCGCGAGACTGCCATGAATATATATAAAAAAGATTTTTCCAAGGTTAGTTCTTGTGCAGTTATCTCAGTTACTTTTTTTTGGAATCTCTTATCCTTCTCAAATGCTCAATCCCCGGCTGATGATTTTGCCAGACGACAAGCTGAGCAACAGAAGAAGCAACAAATTGATCAATTACAACGTTTTACTCCGAACGATCTTCCTCAAACACAAATGCAGAAAGTCGAACTACCTAAAAATGGAACCTGTTTTGAAGTTACCAGCATAAAAATTGATGGCGTAACAAAACTCTCTGACAAAACCATATTGAATATTACTGCACCATATAGGGGAAAATGCGTCGGACTTGGTGATATTCAAGCAATTATGAAGTCATTAACAAATGCATATCTAGATAATGGATATGTAACTTCCCGTATTTATATTCCTGAACAAGACATTAAAAATAGTCATCGTTTAAATTTTGTTGTTGTAGAAGGAAAACTGTCCAATTTTTATATGAATGACAAGGAAGCAAGCCCTTATGACGGTGTGATTATGAGTGCTTTTCCTAGAATGAAAGACCGCGTTCTGAATATGCGTGATGTTGAACAAGGTCTTGATCAAATGAACCGACTTGCCAACAATAACGCAAAAAGTAAAATGTTACCTGGCAAGGATGATGGAAGCACTATACTTAATATAACCAACAAAACAACCAAACCGTGGCAGATGAATATTTCCCACGACACTCTTGGGCAGGCTTCAACTGGATATGCACGTTACAACGTCGGTTTGGCGCTTGATAATATTTTGCAAGTTAACGATTTATGGAACTTCAGTTATCAGAAAACAAATAAAGATTATTGGCACGATAATGATACTGATGGCAGAAGTAATAATTATTCAGGAAGTGTTAGTATTCCGAATGGATACTGGACACTTAACTTTTCTGGATATAATTACAAATATCATAGTTTTATAGAAGGAAATTATGGTGCCAGCAGAACATCTGGAGATTCAAGCGAATTGAATGGATCTGCAAGTCGCGTTATTCATCGTGATGGAAATTCTATAACAACACTAAATTTGGGTTTAGCCTATAAAGAAACCAATAATTTTCTTCTCGGTAATAAAATAGAAGTTGGTAGCCGTAATTACACGGTTGGTAATATGGGATTATCTCATTCGCTGCAAATGCTAAAAGGTACATGGACATTTGATTTGACCTATTTGCAAGGCTTGGGAATTTTTGGTGCCGTCAAAAAACATGAGCCCGGAGCCGGTAATGCAAATCCAGAATTTTCTAAATTCACGGCAACGATCAGCGCCGCGACGCCATTCAAAGTCGCCAAACAAAATTTTATTCTCAGCAATCTTCTAGTAGGCCAGTATGCTGCGGATAATCTGTTTGGTGCTGAACAAATTTCTCTTGGAAGTTATTCTAATGTTCGTGGTGCTCGTGAAAGTCTTATATATGGTAATAGAGGTTTTTTTTCGCGAAATGAAATTCTTTGGCGCACTGTTCCTTGGGGTAATAATTCCGGCCTTGTAAAAACTTTGGGTGAATTTCGTCCTTATGCTGGACTTGATTATGGACAAGTTTTTGCGCAAGCCCATTATGGCTTTGAAGATGAAAACTTATCTAGTTGGACGCTTGGAGCTAGACTGGCTGGCGGCCATTTCACGTTTGATAGCGGATATTCAAAAATAATCACAACGACAGTCAAACAGGATAAAGGAAGTATGGCCTTCGTTACAGTAGCAATTAATTTTTAGCTACATTAATTGCGAAGAAATCGCGGAGTAGATGGACAACCGACACCGTCAAAGGCGTCAATGTCGAACACAATAGATGCGGGAGTAACTACAATGAATATGGATTGGCCTTCGAAACGCCCTATTCTAGCAAACTTAACAAAACAACTCATAGCTGGTGTGATGAGCGCTCTGCTTGTTGCTCAGCCGACGATAGCCAGAGCACAATTAGCTGCCGATCCAAACGCAGGAGTTAATAATGGCCCGAATATTGGTAAGGCTCCTAACGGCATACCATCAATAGACATTGCAAAGCCCAATAATACGGGTTTGTCACACAACAAATATAAAGATTTTAACATCGAAAATCCTGGTGTAATTCTTAACAATTACAAGGGTGAAGTTGGAATTTCCCAATTAGGTGGGGTAATGCCTGGCAACCCTAACTTACGGAATGCAAATCCCGCATCTGTTATTCTTAATGAAGTGACAAGTAGTAACCGCTCCGCCCTTTCTGGACCAGCTGAAGTATTTGGCCAAAAAGCTAATGTTATTATTGCCAATCCTAATGGTATTACGTGCGATGGCTGCGGTTTTATAAATACACCACGTGCTACATTAACAACAGGTGTACCACAAATTGATGGCAATGGAAGATTAACCGGCTTTGATGTCCGCAATGGTAATATAACATTTAGCCCCAAAGGCTCAAATATGGCGTCCGGTGCAGGCTCAGTTGACATTCTTGATATCGTTTCTCGGACGGTCACAATCAATGGTCCTGTTGCGGGGCACGATATTAGTATAACAGCGGGCACTGGGAAATATGATTATGCTAGCCGAGAGATGAAAGAGCTTTATGACATTTCTGGTAAACCAGAATATGCCATTGATGGTTCAGAACTTGGTGCCCTTCAGGCTGATAAAATCAAGGTTATTGCCACTGAAAAAGGCGTTGGCGTACGTATGCGCAACGATATGGCGGCTAATGCCGGACAGTTGACTTTATCAGCTGATGGCAAACTGAGCCTCAATAATGTTTCCGGCCACGACGGAGTGAAAGTTGTTAGCCATAATAAAAAACTCACAGCTAAAAAGATAATATCTAAGCAAAACGTTGATGTTCAAGCCCGTGAAGGCGTTACAATTGAAACAATCAGTGCTGATGGCGATCTCATGGTCAATTCAGGGATGGGGTTGCTATCTATTCAGGATACAGCGATTTCCGGAGCTAAACTTGAGTTAAAGTCCGATGATGCTATACAAGCAAGCCAAGTGGCTTCAGGTAAAGACATATCAATTGAAGCAGATAAAGCAATTGATATTCTTGTCGCAGTTGCGAATGGAAAAGCTAATCTACATAGCAAAAATGGTGATATCCAGGCAAAAAACGGCATCAAGGCGACCGGCGGGGATTTAAATATTACAGCCGACAGTGGTACAATTAGTGCGAATACTCTCATTAGTTTTAACAATTTATCATTGAATGCCGGATCTGATATTAATATCACAGGAAATGCTATAGCTTCAAAAAATATTAATTCTCGTGCTTTAGGTTCTACAAAAGCTCAAGCTGCTCTGGCAGGACAAGATATTCATCTTGATTCGCAGGGAAGTATCAATGTCTCAACGCTCGCAAATGGACTTGATTTTAATGCGCTCAATAACACGGGCGATCTAAATTTTGTCAGAACCGCTGATTTATCACTCTCGTCTAAAGCAGGAGACATTGTAACAGATAATGTCTATAGCACTCATACAATTGATTTCTCTGCCCAACAAAATACAGTCATCCGGAATACGCTTGCAGCTTCTTCTAATATTTCTATTTTTTCTGGAGCGCTTATTGGAAATAACGTCGTTGCCGGACAAGCATTAATCGGGAATCCAACTGATAGCCCGCTTGATTCCAAAGCAAAAACAACTATCACCACTCTGTCGGGCAACCTCCAACTTGAAAAGCTTTTGAGTGGAGGCTCAATTGTGCTTACTGCCAATAAAGGTTCGATTAGCAGTAAACAATTACAGACGCTTGCTGATCTTACGATATTAGCCCGAAATGGTTCAATTGCTGCAAACCAATATTATGCTGAGGCAAACGTTCATCTTAACGCTTTAAATACGATCACTGTTGATGGACAATCCTATTCAGGTGGTGAGGCGCTTTATGAAGCACAAACAACAAACCTTGGACAAGCAACGGTAAAAGGAAATCTTACAATCAACAGTGCTTCAATTACTGCAAATAATCTCACCACTTATGCTTCGTCATACCTCTCCGGTCAAAATATTGACCTTCAAAGTTTATTGGCTGCAAATGACATTGTCATTAACACGGGTAATGTTCACGCAAACAGACTTGTCAGTGGACTTGATTTCGATAAAACCGGTCAGACTGGTCAAGTCGAACTCAAAAATTATGGAAAAACAAGCGTCACTGCTTCTGGCCATATTTCAATTGGTCAAGCAATCAGTGCCGATACGTTAACACTTTTAGCAACAAATGACATCGAATATAATCAATTATTATCCTATAAAGATGCGATCTTAAAATCTGATCAGGGCAGACTGAGTTTAGAAAATACTTTGATTGGTGTCGAAGGTATTTCCCTTTCGGCACAGACGCTAGACTTTAGTAACAATCGGGCACAAAACCTAAAAACGGCAAAAACACTCAATCTCAACGCTGGAATAATAGATTTTTCAAATAGTACGCTAAGCTATGGGGGGCTCATTGCTAACGCATGGAATGTATTCAACGTTCAAAATGCCAATTTAACAACAAATTCTTCCAATGGTGGTGATGGCGATATCAAACTCACACTCCCATCCCTTATAACAGATGCCAATACAAAGATCATCGCTGATCATGACCTTACCATTAACACTTCCTCAACCGTCGACAACTACGGCTCGTTGGCAGCTTTCCATGATCTTAATATAACTTCGTCAGATGTTAACAACTATGCCAAATTACAGTCGCAAAACAACCTGCTCATTAGAGCATCTGGCAATCTAACCAACCATAGTCAAGGCCTAATTTATGCAGGCAGCAACGGCTCTCTCTTCGTTAACGGTGCCCTTCTCAACAATTTCGGCACCATCATGTCTCAAGCTGATCTCCAATTGGCCAACTATGATGGCAACGGTAAAAATACCTCCGTTACCAATAAAGCCGGCTTTATCCAAGCTGGACAAAACCTCTCTATCCTTACTCAATATCTTCTAAATAATGCAGATGGAGAACCTACATTTACAACTGAAACCAAAGAAGAAAAACATAATTTTATTCTTCCAGAGCAAGGTGAACGACTCCAATCTGAGGGTAAAAGTGATATGCGAGGGCGTCTCTTCTTTGACCCTAAAAAAAGCCCTGCATGGGGAGCTGGCGGATGTCGGGATGGATGTGACGTTACATGGTTGCAATCCGGAATCTGGTTGACCAAAGAGCAAACCTACGGCCATTTAACGCTTCCAGATGGTACAATCTACAAGGCTTTTACTTGGAATTACGTCGATTCCAATGATGATAAGGGCAAGGTTTGGTATGACTGGAATAGTCAGGCCTCCATGCTAGAAACAGTCGAGACACAGTATTTCACGAATAAACCTACCAAACGTGGTCTTATTCAAGCAAATAACAATATGATAATCGATGCCAATCATATTGATAACTTCTTTAGTGACATTGAAGCAGGTGGAAATGCGTCTATAGTCAGCAACCATCTCGTGAATAAAGGCCAAGCTCTTACCAAAACAAAGTTTATTACCTGTTCGGCCAGCGGAGAAACTTGCTATGCTTACAATTCTGATGGCAGCCGAAATTCGGCGTTGGATTTAAGTGCAAATAGTAGACGCGTAATAAAAAACGAAATTGTCGATGTATTAGGTTCTACAATCAAAGCCGGTGGTCATTTAACCATGAACATCGCTACAATTGAGAATACCGCAAAAACTGATGACATCCAAGGCGGCGTTGCAAATTATGAAGCAGTCGGTAAATCGGTTGATCCAATTCAATCAGTTGGTGCTTTACCCGGAGGGTTATTCACAACAACTGTCGACCTTAATCATCTGCAAAAACAGAATGGCACTGTCAATATAACGGCGGCGATAGCACGTGGCGATATTCCAACCCCAAAAACCAATTCAGGCGGTTTTGGTGGAACGCTACCCCATCAATATTTTATCTACGAAACACGAGCAGATTTCCTTGATATTGGTAAATTTTATGGCTCATCCTACTATCTCAACCATATAGTCTATAAACCCGATCATCAGTTGCTGTTCTTAGGTGATGCCTATTTTGAAAACCAACTTATTGACAAACAAATGAGAGAATTGGTGGGTCAAGGATTTGGTAAGGGATCTTTTGTTCCCGGCAATGATCCCATCAGCCAGATGAAGAGCCTTCTTGATGCCGGTGCCGATTACAGTTCTGAACATAACCTGGCATTTGGTGAGCCTTTATCTGCTGAACAGGTTGCATCACTTGATAAATCCATCGTTGTCTATGTCAAACAAAACGTCAATGGTGCAGAAGTCTATGCCCCTGTTCTTTATGTTTCGGCTAAAGATCGGGCCAGCGTCAAAACATCTGGCGCTGTTATACAGGGTGGAAGTGTTGATATTACAACAGACAATATCACCCATTCAGGTCTTATCGCGTCGAATAGTGATTTGAGGTTGAATGCTAATGACATTTTGTCCAATGGCGGCGGCTTTGCTGCAAAAGGCAATATGCAATTAGCATCAACAGGTCGCATTGAATTAAATGCCGGAACAACAAAACTCAACGGACAGGATGTTATAGTACCAACTCAAGCCATTGATGCTGGTGGTGCAGCTCTATTGTCATCCGGCACTGATCTCAATTTAAACGGTGTTGGCGTTAAAGCAGGAGAAGATGTTGGTCTGTCTGGTAGAAATGTCAACATCGGCACAGCCAAAACGAACACAGCCGATGGTTCGGAAAACCTTACCGGTTCTGATATTGAGGCCGGCAAAAATCTGCAAGTAAAGGCGGACCGAAATATTACCGTTACCGGCAGCAGCGTTCATGCAGGTGATCAACTTGCTATGTCTGCCGACAAAGGCAATCTTACTATTCAATCAGCTGAGGACAATCGCAAAGACGGTTTCGGGCAAAGCACCACCCAACAGAAATCGGACATTAGTTCGGTTGGTAATATGAGGTTGTCATCAGGAGAAAATGTAGTCATTGCCGGTTCCGAGGTGAAATCCGGTGGCAGCTTGGGCATTGATGCCGGTAAAAACATTGCGATTGTTTCCACACAGGACAAAGCAAGCGGTAGTTTACATGGCAACAACAGCTTTGACACGACAAAACAACAGAGCTCGAATGTCAGCGCAGGCAAAGATATGGGCATTAAAGCTGGTGAAGATATCCTTGTTGGCGCCTCTCATTTGAACGCCGGTGGCAATGGATCCATCGAAGCTAGTGGCAACATCAATGTCATTGCAATGTCCGATACTGATAAACAAAAAACCTCGGGGTCGATCTATAAAGCTGACAAAGAAGACACGAAAGCCGTTGGTTCCTCCATCACTACCGGCGGCAATTTAACAGCTATAGCAGGAGAAGATGGGCAGGCCCATGACCTTAATATCGTGGGAAGTGAAATTACTGCCGATGGAAAAATCGGTTTAAAAGCTACCAATGATGTCAACATTCTTGCAAGTGAAGATACCCATTATCTGGACTCCTCATTCAATGAAAAAAGCAGTGGCCCCTTTGGGAAAAAGACTTCCAAGACAAAGCATGAAGAATCCACAACAACCAATAGTTCTTCCGTTCTTGGCAAAAATGGCGTCAATATCCAGTCCGGCAACAACACTACTATTTCCGCTTCCGACATTATGGCAGGAACAGGTGACAAAACAGCTGATTTAAACATTAATGTCGGTGGCAATCTTGTCGTAGCTTCGGGAAAAGATATTGCAAGCAACCAGTCAAATAGCAAAACCAAAGGTTTTGCAGGTAACTCGTCCAACTCAAAAAATGTTTATGACGAAAAAAATGTTGCTACCAATTTAGGCGCATCAGGCAACATTAATACGCATTCCGATGGTCTTACGGTCATCTCCGGTTCGAATGCAGTTGCTGGTAACGACATCAATATGGATGGTTCCAGTGTCACCATTATGGGAGCACAGGAAAATCACTCATTTGAAACCAAGAAAAAATCAACTGGCTTTGGTACAGGTTCTGGCGACGGGTTCTATGCGATCTATGGGTCCGAAGGACAAGAAAAAAAATCTGAAAGAACCGATAATAAGGGCTCCCAACTAAAAGCAGGCCACGACATCAATGTAAACGCTAGTGATACCGATGTGAATGTCATTGGTTCAACGGCAAATGCCGGTCACGATATTAATGTCAATGCAGCTCGCGATATCAACGTTACACCGGGTCATGAAAGTCGCTCTGAAAGCGAAAAAAAGACACGCTCTGGTATTGGTATCCAATTACAAACCAGTAATACGAGTGCTTCTATTGGTATTGGCTATGGCAAAGGGTCAGATACGAAGAGTGAAGACCATAGTACCAATTCGCAATCTCAGTTTAATGCCGGCAATGATATCAACATGCATGCAGAGCGCGATATTAATTCTCAAGCCGGTAAATATACAGCAGGTCGTGATGCCAACTTCACTACAGATAAAGGCGATATCAACTTTCTTGCCGCTAATAACGTCTCCAATTATGATGAGATGCATAAACGCCTCTTTGCTGGTGTAACGGCAACAGTTGGAAGTGGTGCTGCTTCCGCTGTGCAAGATATGAACGATGCAGCCAATCGTTTTGGGAATGGTTCAGGCAGCAAGGGGTTATCGAACATAGCCATTGCAGGCGCAAATGGCTATGGAGCGGGCAGGCAGCTTATCGGAGCTTATAAAGACCTGCAATCCATCCAGCAGGGACAGTTCAAAGATACTCTTAACAACGGCAATCTGATTAACGGTTCTATAACGGCCGGCTTTAACAAGGAACAATGGCAATCATCCAGCACAAGTTCCACGCCCGTGGTCAACGACATCAATGTCGGACGATCAATCAACGTGATATCAAAGCAGGGGAGTATCTATAGTTCCGGCACGGATATGACTGCCGGTACAAATCCTCTATGGGCTCTGAGTGGAGATGATAAAGCTGGCGATGTTAATTTCTTAGCCAAACATAATATCTATCTTGGCAGTGCCATCGGCTCGAATAATAGTTCAAGCAATTCTCACTCTTCAGGTGCACAGGTTGGTTTTGATCAGGCAATCTCCCCCACGGGCAGCGCTTATGATGATAAGGGCAAGTCATCCTCTCAAAGAACCTATCACAAAGGCACCATTATCAATGCGACGGGTGATTTCACTGCAAAAACCGAAGATGGAGATTTTACTCTTGACGGCAGTCAGGCTCATGCAAACAAAATTACTGCTGATATCAATGGAAACCTGAACATCATCACCCGCGCTGATACTGAAACGGTTAATATAGACCACAAGACTATCTCTGGCGGCTTTGGAAGTGGTGGTGTCAGCCTTGACTACACACAACAAAAAGCAAATGGCAAAAGCAACACCGTGCCAAATCAAGCAGGACTGTATGCAGGAGATGGTGGCAATCACATAAAAGTCGCCGACAACACCAATAGTCAAGGTGGAGCTATTGTAAGCAGTGCACCTGCCGAGAAAAATGAAATTCAAACGGGCACCATTACCTGGTCAGATACTGAAACCGGATCAGAATGGAAAGCATCAACCTCAGGTATAGGTGGAACGATTGGCACTGGCGGTATAGGAGCTCCCGGTTCCGGGCCATTGGTCAAGCCAACTTTAACGGATAAGGGGAAAGATCAAGGCAGTGCCAAGGCAACCATATCCCCTGGACAGATCATCATTACCGATCCAGAAAAGCAAAAAGAACTTGAACAAAGCGGCGTAACCAGGCCAATCAGCGAAATCAATCGTGATCCTGCAAAAGCCAATGATGTCATCAAAGGTCTTCCTGATTTACAAAGCAAGCTTAACGACCAGCTCAAGACACAACAGGATTGGTCAAAAGCTTCTGCCACTATGGCAACGACTGTCAGAGATATTGCTGACAAGCTCCATAAGCAACCGAATGATATTTGGGATGAAGGTGGAGCAGGACGAGCAGCTCTTCACGCCATTGCCGGTGCCCTTCTTGGTGGGGTAAACGGTGTTGATGGTGCGATTAAAGCAGCTATTGGTG
>NZ_CALYQV010000054.1 GCF_945290125.1 uncultured Lactobacillus sp.
TTTCTACAAATATTGTCAATTAGTTGTGAATGGTGCAATAGAAAGTTTTATGCTTTATATGCTTATTTCTTCCTCTTGGAAAATTTTGGTTTTTCACCTAGACCCGTTTATTAGCCCACTTAGTTACTAAATTCGACCTCTTACTCCAAACTTATTGTTAACTTGTTTTAATTTTGCTTTAATAATATACAACAACAAAGAATACTTTGAAGGGTGAGGTAAAGCCATGAATAAAAAAGAAGTAAATGTTACAGTAAGGTGGGTCTTAAGCAATCTCAAACCATGGATGATATTTTGTTTATTTATCTTTGGCGTTACTAGTTCTTTTGAAGGAGTATTAAATGGTTACATTTTAGGGTATATTCCCAGGCTTAATGTCAAGGATGGTCGCAGTTTAATCCTATTTGGAATTGCCGCAGTTTTATCATATCTAACCGTTTATATTTCTCTTTTCTTATTTTGCCTGTTAATGCAAAAAGCAATTCAAATTTTAAATGAAAAGATAAAGGCTATATATTTCAGAGCAAATTTTGCCAGTTCATTTAACAATCCGAATTTAGATTCATCTGACGTTTTGAACAACATGACTAGTATTTCCAAACAGATAGAGGAAAAGTATTTTGAACCGCTTTTATTGCTTTTTCAAAGTTTGATGACAGTTATATCTTCTACAGTCGTAGTTTTAATGACTAATCCAGTTTTAGGTCTTGTTTATCTAGCTCTTTCTTTCCTGTCACTTCTTCCTAGTTATATGGGTAAAGAAAAAATGAAGACTAAAACCGAAGTTTGGAGTCACTCGAATTCAAACTTTTTAGCGATCACACGTGACTTATTTGCAGGGCGCTTTGAAATTACGAATTTTGGTGTTAAAAAATTATTTATGCAGAAATTTGATCATTCTTTGCATAATGAGGAACAGAAATATTACCAATTGAATGCTTTCCGATATGTTCTACAGTTTATTTCTTGGTTATTTGCAATTGTAATAACTCTATCTCCAATTTTCATAGGGTTATGGATGGCCAAAAATAACATCTTAGGTGTTACCGTAAGTACAATTTTAACTTTGACTCTGACTGCGGATCACGTAGTCGGTGGTTTTAGGCAGTTAACCAATTTTGAAACTCAAATACAAAGCACAGAAGGTATCAGAAAGATCTCTTGGACTGAAACAAAAACGGATCAAGAGACTGTTCTACCAGAAAACAACAGGTTAGTTGTTAACAATTTGTCAGTTAAACGTGGTGATCGAGAAATTTTTAAAAATCTGTCTTTAAGCCTAGATGGAAACGACAAAATGCTCATTACTGGACCTTCAGGTGTTGGTAAATCAACTTTGCTAAATGCCATAGCAGGATACATTCCAATTAAAAAAGGTGAAGTAGAATTTGGTGGAAGTAAATTAAAATATTCAGATTTTGTATTTATTTCACAGAATATTTGGTTATTTGCAGGAACAATTCGCGAAAATCTTTCTCTGTTGCAAAATTTCCCAGACCAAGAATTAGTTGCTGCTTTGAATAAGGTAGGTTTAGACAAAGAGCTCGGTAGCAAAGCATTGGATTTTGAAATTAAAGAGCAAGGCAGCAATCTTTCGGGTGGACAAGCACAAAGACTGGCTATTGCCAGAGGACTTTTACGTCATAAGAAGATCTTTTTACTTGATGAAATTACATCTAGCCTGGATCATCAAAATGCGGATGAAGTTCACCGCTTAATTTACCAACTGCCTTCAATTGTTATTGAAGTGGCGCACAATTATAATGAAAAAATTGCGCAAGAAAATAACGTTAAGATCTTTAACTTAGCGCAAAATGCAAAATAAAAGCAACCCGCAAAATGTACAAATAAACATTTTGCGGGCTTTTAATTGCCATATTCAAAACAATAATTATTTGACTATTTTTTACATTCCAGCCTTAATTATTTTCTTTTCAGCCATGGTTTTACGTAAAGAGAGCATAGCAGTATAGGTAGATAAAATATAAACTTTTTTAGTCGGCAAATTAGCAATATTGGCGATTACTTCTTCATTATCGGTGCAAGTAACCATTTTGCCCGGGTCAAAGCCGGCAACTTCCAGTCGAAAACCCATATCATGCCACCGCTCGCCGCCTACCAGAATCTTTTTAATTTGATCGTGATTTAAATCTTCAAACTGACCATCCCAAATCCAGGAAGTGTCGATACCATCAGCGTGTTTGGCATTAAGTAAAGTCACCAAGGAGTAGTCATCTTTTTCAGTGTTAAGCATGTGCAGCACTTCATCCAAGCCAACCGGATTTTTAACTAAAATCAGGTCAATTTCTTTTCCTTCATACTTAATTAACTCTTGTCTACCAAAAATACGCTTGTTTTTGGCGAAAGCCTGAGCGATTTCATCTTCACTGAGGTCAAAATAGCGAGCCACCGAATAAGCTGCCAAGGCATTATAAATATTGTAGGTACCACCAATGTTAATAGTATAGTTTTTACTGCCTATTTGAAACTCAAGTTTATTCGGTGACTGTTCAATAATCTTGTTAACAGAATGAGTTAACTCGGGTCTGTGATAGTTGCAGTGAGGGCAGAAAAAATCCCCCAAGTTGGCATAAATACGCTCATGATAATGTAAGATATGATCACAATCAGGACATAAGATGTCATCGGTATTGACAGGAGCCTTAGTATCATTTTGCTGATTATCATCTGGCAGTTTAAAGCCATAATAAATTTTAGGATTAGGCAAATCAACGGAAGAAAAGATGCTGGCATCACCATTGGCTATAATAGTAGCTTCGGGCGCTAATTTAATTCCATCCACAATTTTTTCGTAAGTAGTGTAGATTTCCCCGTAGCGATCCATTTGGTCACGGAAGATGTTCGTAAGAACAAACACACTGGGATGAAGCAGTTCCGTCACCATTTTGACATTAGCTTCGTCAACTTCTAACACCGCAATTGGTCTGGATGATTTTTTCTTTTTATGAGCTAAAAAAGCCGTCACAATTCCTTGTTGCATGTTGGAACCTGAAGGGTTGGTTAAGACATCACCGTATTTTTCTCTTAATGCAGCGACAATCAGCGCTGTAGTCATGGTTTTGCCATTTGTTCCTGTAACAACTACCGTTTCATAACCTTCTGCTAGTGTCTTTAAAATCTCCGGATCAAGATTCATTGCCAGTTTGCCGGGAAAACTAGTCCCGCCTTTTAGAACATTATGTAAGAACCAGTAGCTTGACTTACCCGCACTTTTTGCAATTACAGATTTAAAACTCATATTTTTCCCTCGCTTTAAAATCATTATCAACTATAGCATAGCCATAAACCGAAAACGAGTTTTTATAACCATTTAACTACACATATTTTATTTTTACATTATACTAGATAAGTTAGGTGATTTTAAATGAAACAAAGGAGCAAAAATGGCACAATTATTTTTTGAGTACGGCACGATGAGCAGTGGCAAAACTTTAGAAATACTAAAGGATGCTCATAACTATGAGGCTCAGGGTCGCAAGATTGCTTTGTTAACCAGTAAAATTGATAATCGTAGCGGAGTTGGCACCGTGGCCTCAAGAATCGGTCTTCACCGAAAGGCAGTTCCGATCGATCATGATTTTGATATTTTTGCTTATATAAAAAAATTAAACGAACAGGAAAAAGCACAAGGGGATGGTGCAATCGCTTGCGTTTTTGTCGATGAAGCTCAGTTTTTGGAACGTCATCATGTGGTAGAATGTGCCAAAATTGTCGATGACTTATGCATTCCTGTAATGACTTTCGGCTTAAAAAACGACTTTCAAAATAATTTATTTGAAGGAACCAAGAATTTGTTGATTTTTGCTGATAAAATAAAAGAGATCAAAACGATTTGCCACTACTGTGGTAGAAAGGCTACAATGAATCAACGGATACACAATGGTAAACCAGTTTACGAGGGTGAACAGGTTCAAATTGGCGGGGATGAAAGTTATTACCCAGTTTGTCGGTTTCATTATTTTCACCCGCACCAAACAAGATAGGAAGGGATTAGAACAACATGGATAAGATTATGGCACAGCTTGAAAATCTTGTTGCTCATTATGACGAATTACAAGAAATGATGGCTGACCCGGAAGTTATCAATGATACTAAAAGGTACATGGAAGTTTCTAAAGAAGAAGCAGATTTGCGCGATGTAGTTGAAAAATATCGCAAATATAAGGCTGATAAAAAAGAAATTTCAGATAATAAGGATATTATTGCAAACGAAAGTGACTCAGATTTGGTTGATATGGCCAAAGATGAAAATAACGAGTTGGAGCAGGATATTGCAAAACTTGAAGATGAAATCAAAATATTAATGCTGCCCAAAGATCCTAATGACGATAAAGACATTATTATGGAAATTAGAGGGGCAGCCGGTGGTGATGAAGCTTCGTTATTTGCCGGAGACTTGCTTAGAATGTATGAAAAATACGCAGAAAGACAAAATTGGCAGGTTTCTATCGTTGACAGTGAGCCAACTGAAGTTGGTGGCTATAAACGAGTTGCCATCATGATTACCGGTAATAAAGTCTATTCTAAATTAAAATACGAAAATGGCGCTCATCGCGTGCAGCGTGTTCCGGTAACTGAATCTCAAGGCCGCGTTCATACTTCAACGGCTACGGTTGCCGTCATGCCTGAATATGAACAGGTTGACCTTGACCTGGATCCCAAAGATATTAGAGTTGATGTTTATCGCTCAAGTGGTGCCGGTGGACAACATATTAACAAAACTTCAAGTGCTGTGCGAATGACTCACTTGCCTACTGGCATTGTAGTGGCAATGCAGGATCAGCGTAGTCAACAGCAAAACCGGGAGAAAGCCATGCAGATTTTGAAGTCACGTGTTTATGATTATTATGAAAGTCAAAACCGGGACCAGTATGATGCTAAAAGAAAAAATGCTGTGGGCACTGGTGACAGATCTGAACGCATCAGAACATATAATTACCCGCAAAACCGTGTAACCGATCACCGTATCGGTTTAACGCTTAATAAGCTTGACCGGGTAATGAATGGTGAACTTGATGAAATTATTGATGCCTTGATTTTATATAATCAAACAAAGCAATTGGAGGAGTTGGCTGAACAGAATGTCTAAGATTGACACTTTAAAAAGCCTAAGAATTTGGGCAGCTGAAACTGCACCAGAACAAAGACTGGAAGATATCGCTTTTTTACTGGCTGAAAGACTGCAGCTGAGTCCTAGTGAATTTCAGTTAAAACAGGACATGGAACTAACTTCCCAGCAAATTAAGCAGGCACAAAAAGATGTGCGTAAGTTGGCTAAGGGTATCTCCCCTCAGTATATTTTGGGCTATTCTTGGTTTTTTGGTTACAAGATTTTAGTGCAACGCGGAGTTTTAATTCCCCGTTTTGAAACTGAAGAACTAGTAGAATGGGCTTTAGCCAATCTGACTAGTGGTGATAAAGTGCTTGACTTAGGAACAGGCTCTGGCTGCATTACTGTAGCTCTAGCTAAAGAAGCTGCTAAAAAGCAGATTACCGATCTTGATTTATATGCCTCTGATGTCACTGATGCTGCACTAAGAACTAGTGAAGAAAATTTTTTGATTCATAAAATTGATGTTACTATTCGAAAAGCAAACATTTTAATTGGTCTGGAAAAGTTCGATAAAATTATTTCTAATCCTCCCTATATAAAGGAAACTGAAAAAGACGTGATGGACCAAAATGTGTTGCAAAATGAACCCCAAGAAGCACTTTTCGGTGGGAAAAATGGTATTGAATTTTACCAGAAATTTGTCAAACAAGTGCGTGATCACTTAAATAGCGGAGGAGAATTTTTCTTAGAATTTGGCTTTAGTGAAAAAGAGCAGCTGGCTGACTTGTTTGGACGAGAGCTGCCTGATTTTACTATTGAATTTAAAAATGATTTAGCTGGAAAACCACGCATGGTTAAAGGAAAGTGGAATAAATAATGGAAACTAAAATTTTTTCACAGGATCAAATAGATGATGCAGTAAAATTACTTGCTCAGGGAGAATTGGTTGCTTTTCCGACAGAAACAGTCTATGGGTTAGGTGCCATTGCCACAAATGAACAGGCTGTAAAAAATGTTTATGCGGCTAAGGGACGTCCTAGTGATAATCCGTTAATTGTGACGGTTTCTGATGCTCAAATGATGTCTCATTATGCCAAAGAGGTGCCAGAGCGTGCTCAAAAGTTAATTAAAAAATTTTGGCCAGGTCCTTTAACTCTTCTGCTTTATGTTAAACCTCACAGTTTGCCTAAAGCTGTAACTGGTGGCCTTGATACTGTTGCCTTCCGCTGCCCCAATGATGACTTAACCCATGAGTTAATAAGTAGATTAGGTTATCCCATTGTCGGGCCTTCAGCAAACACTTCTACTAAACCTAGCCCAACGACAGCTGAACATGTCTATCATGATTTAAAGGGAAAAATTGCGGGAATTATTGATGGTGGTCCTACACAAGTTGGATTAGAATCAACGATTATTGACTTGTCTGTAGCTACGCCAATTGTTTTACGTCCTGGTGCGGTAACTCCCGCAGAGTTAAGCCAGGTTTTGGGTGAAAAAGTTTTAATTAACAGTGGTAAAGTTGCTGATAAGGATGTTCCCAAGGCCCCAGGAATGAAATACCGTCATTATGCTCCAAGTGCACCTGTAGTCGTGGTTGATGATCCAGAGGACTTTGCAAACATTGATTTAACGAATACATCAGGAGTAATGGCATTAACAGATGTGCTTGAAAAAATTAAGCTGCCAGCTGCTAATAAATTTAATTTGGGTAAAAATTTGTTAGATGCCGACCATAATTTATTTGGTGGTTTACGCTACTTCGATGATAAACCAGAGATCAAGCAAATTTTTGTACAGGGATTTAATGGCAGCGAGGATACTTTAGCATATATGAACAGGCTTAATAAAGCTGCAGCTGGTCATCATTATGTCAAAGAGTAAAAATTTTAATGGCAAGGGACTTTAAACCCTTTGTTTTTTTTATTAAAATACACGTAAACGTATTTATGTTTAAAGGAGGAAAAAGATGGGCAAATTTACGGTTTTGAATCATCCGTTAATTCAACACAAGTTAACAATTATCAGGCGTAAGGAGACAAGTTCCAACGAGTTTCGGAGAATAGTTGGTGAAATCGGTGGGCTAATGACTTACGAGATTACCAGAGATTTGCCTCTGAAAGATGTTGAAATTGAAACACCAATTGGCAAGACTACCCAAAAAGAGATTGCCGGCAAGAAATTGACCATTGTGCCAATTTTACGTGCTGGTATCGGTATGCTTAATGGTGTTATGGAAATGATTCCGTCAGCCAAGGTGGGTGTAATTGGTATGTATCGGGATGAGGAAACTCTTATGCCTCACGAATATTTCTGCAAAATGCCTAAAGACGTTGCGGAGCGTGAATGTCTTGTGGTTGACCCAATGCTTGCAACTGGCGGCTCTGCTAATATGGCAATTGGTGCGCTTAAAAAGCGGGGCGTTAAAGTGATTAAATTAGCTGTTCTTGTTGCCGCTCCTGAAGGTGTCAAAGCTATTCAAGAAGAGAATCCTGACGTTGATATTTATGCTGCTGCCGAAGATGAAAAATTGCTACCAAATGGTTATATTACGCCTGGTTTGGGAGATGCAGGCGATAGATTATTTGGTACCAAATAATCTTTTTTATGTAAATTAATTGCAAAATACGCTTACATTTTTCACAAAATTATTGAATGGTGTTAATATTGTATGAGTGTTCGATAATATGGGCACGAGAAGGGAGGTCACGAAGAATTGGAGCAATCATTTGTTTTTAAATTTCTGGGTTTGACATTTGATCTTTCTGGGATTATTGGCTCAACTTTAATGGCAGCTGTAGTATTGTTTGTCTGCATCTGGTTATCAAGAAAAGTTGAGATGAAACCAAATAAAAAACAAAATATTATGGAATATTTGATTGACTTTACTGATGGAATTGTTAAAGACAATGTCAGTGATGTTGATGCGCGAAAGCACCTTTCGCTTTATGCTTTTGTCCTTTTTATTTACATTTGGTTTATGAACCAGTTGGGCCTCTTCTTAGAGGTTAAGGCGGGAGACAACATTTTTGTAAAATCTCCCACAGCGGATCCAGTAACGACAATGTCGTTTGCAATGATGACCTTGCTTCTTTCATTCACATTCGGTATGCAGAAATTCGGTACTGGTAGCTACTGGCGCAATTATGCCGAACCTGTTAGTTTTCTTTTTCCAATCAATATGATTGAAGAAATTACTAACTTCTTGACATTATCTTTGCGTTTATATGGTAATATTTACGCTGGTGAAGTGTTATTAACTTTAATAGGTAATAGCTTTGCTCCTAGCTTTGGTGTTATCACTTTGGTGTTAGCAGCACCGCTTGCTATGATCTGGCAAGGATTCTCTGTCTTCATTGGCTCTATCCAGGCATATGTTTTCGTAACTTTATCCATGGTTTATGTTGGGAAAAAAGTTACAAAAGAATAATTTATTGGAGGTTTAAATATGTCACAAGCTTTTAAATATATCTCAGCAGCGATTGTAGCTGGTATTGCTGCATTGGCAGCTTCTTGGGGTAATGGTAAAGTTATCACTAAGACAGTTGAGAGCATGGCCCGTCAACCTGAAAGTGCTGGTAACTTGAGGTCAACAATGTTTATCGGTGTTGGTCTGATTGAAGCCGTTCCTATTTTGGCGATTGTTGTTGCTTTCCTGATTCTCTTTAGATAAAAGAGAGAAGGGCAGTAAATGACATTTCAAATTTTATTTGCAGCCTCGGCAGGTCATATTTATCTGGGTAATACTATCTGGTATTTAATTGTTTTCGCAATTTTACTTATTTTGGTTAAACATTATGCTTGGGGACCTGTTTCCGACATGATGGAAAAAAGACGCCAAAAGGTAATCAATGATCTTGATTCAGCTGCAGACAATCGCAAAAAAGCCGAAGTTTTGGCTAATGAGCGTGAAGCTGCCTTGAAGAACTCAAGACAAGAAGCAACGCAAATTCTTTCTGACGCAAAGGCAAATGCTGAAAAAACCAGCACGCAGATTGTTGCGGAAGCTAATGATAATGCGGCTTCGATTCATGAGAAGGCAAAGGCAGATGCTGCACAGGCTAAAGCGGATGCCTTAAATGAAGCTCGTGCACAAGTTGCGGATATTTCTGTTACGATTGCTGAAAAAGTAATTGCGAAGAATTTATCTGCTGATGACCAAAAAGATTTGGTTGATCAATTTATTAAGGGGCTGAATAAATAATGGCCTTAAGTAAAGCAGAAATTGCTGCACGTTATGGTACTGCATTATTTGGTTATGCAGAAGATATGGCTGCTTTGGATACTGTTCATGCAGATATGCAAGAACTAGCTAAGGCTATTTCCAATTATCCGCAAATTTTGAAAGTTTTTAGCGACCCAATTTTTAATAGTACTGAAAAAGCAAAATCACTTTCTGCGATTGAGCAAGGTCTGTCAGAAGAAGTTCAGAATTTTTTGAACCTGTTACTGGATTATGATCATTTTTTGGAATTGCCGGACATTATAAATTGTTTCAATGATTTGTATAATAAAAATCAAAAAATTGAAACGGGAGTTGCTGTTTCAGCAGTAGCGCTTGATCAAACACAATTACAAAAATTAGGTACTAGTTACGCTCAGAAATTTAATTTGCGCAAAGTCATTCTCACTAGTGAGGTTGATCAAAGTATTATTGGTGGCGTAATTTTAAAAGTTGGTGATTGCGTAATCGATGGATCAGTCAAGAATAAACTGAAGAAAATTCGTGCGCAGTTAATTAATAAAAATTAAAAGAGGTGAAACCATTGAGCATAAAAGCAGAAGAGATTAGCTCTTTAATCAAGCAGCAGCTTGAACACTATGATGATAAACTCGACATTAATGAAGTTGGAGTTGTAACATACATAGGTGATGGTATCGCCCGGGCTCACGGATTGAACAATGTTTTGGCCAACGAACTATTGGAATTTGACAATGGTTCTTATGGTATTGCACAAAACCTTGAATCAAATGATGTTGGTATCATTATTCTAGGCAATTTTGATGATATTCGTGAAGGTGACCAAGTCAAAAGAACCGGTGAAATTATGCGTGTACCGGTTGGTGATGCACTAATTGGTCGCGTGGTAAACCCTTTGGGACAGCCAGTTGATGGACTTGGCGAAATAAAAACGTCAAAGACTCGTCCAATCGAGGCTTCGGCACCGGGTGTTATGGAACGCCAGTCAGTTAATCAACCGCTGCAAACAGGTATCAAGGCTATTGATGCCTTAGTGCCAATCGGTCGAGGTCAGCGTGAATTAATTATTGGTGACCGTAAGACTGGAAAAACTAGTTTGGCAATTGATACTATTTTGAGCCAAAAAGGTCAGGACGTAATTTGTATTTATGTCTTTATTGGTCAGAAGGAGTCAACTGTCAGAGCACAAGTAGAAACTTTAAAGCGTTTTGGCGCAATGGACTATACAATAGTTGTCGAGGCTGGGCCAAGTGAGCCTGCGCCAATGCTATATATAGCACCATATGCCGGAACAGCTATGGGTGAAGAATTCATGTATAACGGCAAAGATGTTTTGGTAGTCTTTGATGATCTATCAAAGCAAGCTGTCGCTTATCGTGAACTTTCTTTGCTTCTCCGTCGTCCGCCTGGTCGTGAAGCATATCCTGGCGATGTCTTCTATTTGCATTCGCGTTTACTTGAACGTAGTGCAAAGTTGAGTGATAAGCTTGGTGGCGGTTCAATGACGGCCATCCCATTTATTCAAACTGAAGCGGGAGACATTTCAGCTTATATTCCAACTAACGTGATATCAATTACTGATGGACAAATATTCTTGCAAAGCGACTTGTTCTTTGCAGGTACCCGTCCTGCGATTGATGCTGGTAACTCAGTTTCTCGTGTTGGTGGTAGTGCCCAGATTAAGGCCATGAAAAAAGTTGCTGGTACTTTACGTACCGACCTGGCAGCCTTTCACGAACTTGAAAGTTTTGCTCAATTCGGTAGTGATTTGGATCAAGCAACTCAAGCTAAGTTAAACCGTGGACGCAGGGTTGTTGAAGTGTTAAAGCAGCCACTTCATACACCAATTCCGGTTGAAAAACAGGTTATCATTCTTTACGTCTTAACTCACGGCTATCTTGATTCCGTTCCAGTTGATGATATTGCCAGGTTTGAAAAAGAGTTATATGACAATTTCGATACTAATCATGCAGATTTACTAGAGCACATTCGTAAGACTGGTGAATTGCCGGATGAGAAGAAATTACAAGAAGCAATTTCTAAATTTGCGGATAGTTTTTCACCAAGTAATAAATAGGAGGTAGTTATATGCCTGCATCTTTACTTGCGTTGAAGAAGAAAATAGCTTCAGTTAAGCAAACTGGTAAAATTACTGAGGCCATGAGAATGGTTTCGGCATCAAAGTTAAACCAAACTGAAAAGCGGGATAAGGGTTACACAATCTACAATGATCACGTACGGCAAACTTTATCGCGTTTGATGAGTGCTGAAGTCGTCAATCATTTGCGTAAGGCAAATGTTGTGATTGATGAAGACAGCATTAGCAAAATCGATTATGAAAATGTCTTTGGTTTGGGTGTTGTTTCCGATATGGTTCAAGCTCGCAAAAAGGTCAATTCTACTGGTTATTTGGTCATTACCGGTGACCGCGGCCTTGTCGGTTCTTACAATAGTGCTGTCATCAAAAATATGATGGGATTGTTTGAGGATTCGAAGGCTGAACACAAAGACATTAAAGTTTTGGCTGTTGGCTCAGTTGGTGCTGATTTCTTTAAGAAAAACAATCTGAACGTTGTTTATGAAAATGATAGCATTAGTGACGTACCTACTTTTGATGAAGTTTTACCAATTGTTTCAACTGCAATCAAAATGTACTTGAACGGAGTATATGATGAATTATATGTATGTTATACTCACCACATCAACTCACTTTCATCTGCATTTCGGGTTGAAAAAATGTTGCCAATTGTTGACATTGATATAGGTGTCAAGGAAGCTGAAGCTCATCAAGATTTGGAATATGATATCGAACCTGATGTTAATGCTGTTTTAACAACACTAATTCCCCAATATGCCCGTTCTACTATTTACGGTGCTATTCTGGATGCCAAAACTGCTGAACATGCCAGTTCAATGACTGCCATGCAGAGTGCTACGGACAACGTTGACGATTTGGTTTCGAGTTTAACTACTAAATTAAACCGTGCAAGACAAGCAGAAATCACTACTGAAATTACTGAAATCGTCAGTGGTGCTAACGCTTTGAAATAAATAAGAAAAGGAGGTAGATGTTTTGAGTGAAGGTGAAGTTGTTCAAGTAATCGGCCCA
>NZ_CALYQV010000055.1 GCF_945290125.1 uncultured Lactobacillus sp.
GCTATGAGCAGTTATTCCGCGACACCTATGTCAGACCATTAAAGTTGAAACAAACAGAATTTTTGTGGTCAAAGCCGGGCAAAATTATTGCCAGTCATTTGGTACCGGGTATGATTTATCGCAAAGGCCGCTATGATGTAGTTAAGCATAAAGCAGCCCTAAGGGATGCTCATAGTGAGTTAGGTGCTGGCTCAGTAGTAATGTCAAATCATGATTTAGCTAAAGTAATACGATATCTGCTGACTGGTAGTTTACTAACCCGCAGGAGCCGCAAATTGCTTTACCAAGCGGCTCCTCCGGCCTATTATAATGGTGGCTTTTATAACAATATTAAGCTGAAAACCAAAACGGCTAATGGAGCTGGACAGGGCTATTATACTTTCATGCGTAGCACCAATAATGCCAAAACCATTCTGATTATTCAGTCTAATAAAACTCGTGAAGGTCGATTTGGCCAACTAAAAGGGCAAATAAATCAAATTATGTTGGAACTGCTTGGCCGTAAGGCTTACAGTGCAAATATAATTGGCTAAAACTTGTTTTTTGGTTAATTGCATGCTAAAATTCTGTTGTGTCGCCGTAGGGAAGTAATCATTTTCTCCGGTAGCGAAAATGTAAATTTCTATATGTGGTCAGTAGAGGTGACACAAACACTGTGTGAGCTTAGTTCCGATGTTGGTGGAACTAGGCTTTTTTTGTCTTTTCTTTGCTACGTACCATTATTCGAGAGTAAAATGTAATTAGTATATACTAGATTAAGGAGATAAGTTATGAACAGAGCAGAACTGAAACTAGAAGCTAGAAATCAGCTTCGTCATAACTGGGGCTGGGCAGTTAGTATTGGTATCGTAATGACGCTATTTATCGGCTTCTTTTTTGCTGCACCAGTAGTAAATGATTCACTTAAGACTGTCAATAAAGTAAATGATGTCATGGGAACTGGCTCAATTGATTCACTGTTTAAGCCTGCATTTTGGGCAGGACAAATAGGACCTGATAATGGTTTAACTTTTATTGGTAGTTTTTTCATGTTGAGCATGGTGATAACATTTTTGCATTTTGCTCGCGGAGAAAGGTTAAGCTTTTTTAAGGGAATTTTTTCTACTTTTACTGATGGTCGTTTTATTCCAGAATTTCTAAATTTTCTTTTTAGCTCTATTTTTCAATTTTTATGGACTTTATTATTATTCATTCCCGGGTTAATTAAATCCTATTCTTATGCTATGATGCCATATATTGTTAATGATTTGGTGGAAAGTGGACAAGAGGTACATGCCACAACAGCAATTACTGCAAGCCGTCAGCTGATGGCTGGTCATAAGTGGGAATTGTTCGTACTTAATTTAAGCTTTATTGGCTGGTATCTATTATGTCTTATTACTTTAGGTATTGGGTTTATTTGGCTGATTCCTTATGAACAAACAACTAAAGCTAATTTTTACCGTCAATTGGCCGGAGATCGTTATTTAAAAAAGTAAATTGGTAACAAACTAAAAGAGCAAGGCAACAGGTCTTGCTCTTTTAGTTTTGTTTTAAGAAAGTTTAGTATTTATTTAAATCCTCAATACTTTCCTGAAACCATTTTCCCGCATACGCAGAATCGAAATTGTCGGTTTTTTTAAGCGCATCTTTGATTTGGCTGGAACTTAAGTGATCTAATAAATATAGCTTTAATGCCTTATTGATTAGGTCATTAAATTCTGTATCAGTAGTTTCTAAATATTTATCTGTTAGTTTTGCCACTTTTTCAGTTAATTCGATTTTCTTTCTGCTCATGTTCTCGCCTCTTAAAATACAATTTCATTATACCATTTTATTCATAACTAATAATAAAAAAGATAATGGGTGATAAAAATGGCTCGCATTAAAAAATTAGAGTATTATTTTCTTTTAAATATAATAATTAAAAATAAGGTTTGAAATAATGACAAAATTTACTATCAATTTTATAGGTCGCCTGCAGGAATTTTCTTTTTTTCGTGCAACAAGACGAACTATGGCAATGTTAATGCCAATTGCTGTAGTTGGCTCCTATTTTAAGCTTTTAGGTGATTTGATCTTTACACCTAACGGATTAATCTATAATATTTTCAATTTGGATAAAGTTTTATCAGATCACATTTGGTATGGTGGCTCTTTTGTGTGCCGGGGAATGGTAGAAATTACTTTTGGCGTATTTGGCGTTTATGCCAGTTATTTTATGGCTCGTTACACCGCACGCCTTTACCATAAGGATTCAACCATGGCAGGTCTAACAGCAGTCTTAATAATGCTTTTTTGTTCATATGCTTCCAGTAGTGGCCGTAATGCTCGTATGCCTTTTACAGCCAGTTTGTTACAAATTAATGCAGTTTTTATTGCCTTAATTGTAGGATACTGTGTGGGCCAAATATTTCATTTATTAGGGAAAGACTTTTCTTACGTTGAATATGAGGGCACAAAAGTAATTCAAAAAAGAGCAGGGGATGCCGTTTTACCCAGCGCTGTTTCATTATTATTAGGTGTTTTTTTAGGCATTTTAATTTATGAATTACAGCTTAAATTACTTAATTCCGCCAGTTTTAATGAAATTGTCAGCAGGGTCCAGACTACTAATAACTTTGGCGAGGTGCTGTTATTGACAACCGTAATTACTTTTTTGGATTGGCTTGGAATTGGGTACCCATTGCGCTCTCTAACAGGAATGGTAAATAACGCCTTTACTGCAGAAAATTTAACATATACATTAAAACACGGTAATTCTTGGAATGTGCCGTATAAATACCTAGGCAGCTCACTTATTAACAGTTACGGCATAATGGGCGGTGCGAGCGTTGTTTTGGCTGTTATTGTATTACTGCTTATCAGAAGAGATAACAGGGAAAACGAAATAAATGCTAAAATTAACTTGTTGTCTGCTGCTTTTGGTTCAAGCCTGGGGTTTGCAGTTGGCTTACCTTTAATTTTAAATCCTGTTTTTATATTACCTAGTATTTTAATTCCTCTTATTAATATGACAATAGCCGTAGCAGTTATTAGTTTACACATTATTCCAGTTTGCGTTTACCAGAATTTAAAAGGGACTCCTGGTTTATTAGTTTCCTTTTTTGGCACTAACGGTAGCTGGGCGACGCTGTTCTTTACACTATTGTTATTTTTATTAGATATCTTTTTATTGCTACCTGTAATTAAGATTAATGAAAAGATAGAATTAAGAATTAAAAATCAGGAGATGGAATAGTAAAATGCATAAAAATCCTAACTATAAATGGTTAATCCTGGTTATTATTATTATCATTATGCTTGCTGTCCCCAGCTTTTTTTGGATGAAAAAAGATAATAAATCACGAGCAGAACTCAGTAAATCGCTTCTTTCACCTGTAATTATGGTTCCGGGTTCAAGTGCTACTACCGAGCGTTTTAACCAGTTAATTGATGAACTTAATAAAACGACACTTAACCGGCATAGTGTAATAAAAATTAGAGTTTCACGTGAAGCAAAATTGACTTATAGTGGCTCTATAGGTAAAAATGACCTAGAACCCTTCATTATTATTGGATTTGATAACAATAAAGACGGCTATTCCAATATTAAAAAACAAGCTAAGTGGCTGAATGTAGCATTTGAGTCGTTAATTCAAAATTATAAGTTCAATAATTTTAAGGCATTTGGTCATTCTAACGGTGGTTTAATTTGGACTTACTGGCTGGAACACTATTATTCTGAGTATTCAAACGATATCAAAATAAAGAAATTAATGACTTTAGGTACACCATATAATTTTACTGAAAATAACATTAATAACAGAACGCAAATGCTGGCTGATTTTATTAAAAAACGTTCAGCATTGCCAACCAATCTAAAAGTTTATTCTCTTTCTGGTGGTAAAAACTACGAATCTGATGGTATTGTACCTGAATCAAGTGTAGCTGCAGGTAAATTTATTTTTCAAAAACAAGTAAAAAACTATACTGCAATAACAGTTACGGGTGAAAAGGCAGACCACTCTGATTTGCCGCAGAACAAGCAAGTAATTCAGGCAATTCGGCAGTACTTATTAAAGAAGCCAGAAAAGCCGTTAAAGCCGGCTAAAAGAAAGGGCAATCATTAATGAAATATCAAAAACAGCCGACCAAAATTGAAGTAATTGGTGGTAGGGTGAATAACTTAAAAAACATCAACGTTGATATTCCCCTACATAAATTTGTAGCGATATCGGGATTAAGTGGTTCTGGCAAATCAAGCTTAGCGATGGGAATCTTGTACTCAGAGGGCGCAAGACGCTATCTTGATTCTTTGGCAGCCTATACCAGAAGACGTATTAGTCAAGTTGGTCGTGCACAGGTTGATGAAGTGAAACATATTCCTTCGGCACTGGCTTTAAGGCAAAGGCCGGCTGTGCCTGGAGTCCGTTCCACGGTAGGAACAGTAACAGAAGTTTTTAACATCTTACGGTTGATTTTTTCCCGTTTAGGTTCACCTGTATGCCCAAACGGTCACCGGGTACCAGCAACCATTAAAATAGCTGAAGCCATGGATCTAACTGGAGAAGCAATGGGGCGATTAACTTGTCCTACATGCGGGATACAATTTTATGCTTTTAGTGCAGAAGACTTTGCATTTAATTCTGATGGTGCGTGTCAAAAATGCCAGGGATTGGGAACAGTTGAAGAAATTGATGATAGTAAAATCATTGCAGATGAGAATTTATCTCTTGAAAATGGAGCAGTGGCAACTTGGCAAATTCCCGGACGAAATTGGATGTGGCGTATTGCCCGGGAATTGGGGGTACGGACCGATATTTCATATAAAGAGCTGAATGCTAAAGAAAAAGAAATTGTACTTCATGGAAAAGAGCGTAAAGTTCCGATTGATTTACCAACTTCCACTGGTCGCGTATATCATTTAGATGCATTATATGAGAATGCTTATAATGCCGTGGCTAATTCACGCAAAACTACAAAATCCGAACGTGGCTTGCAAAGAATTAACTCTTTTTATAAGTTCAGTACCTGTCCCCGCTGCCAGGGCTATCGCATTGATCCCAGCCGCTGGCAGCAGTTAGTTGCTGGAAAAAATATTGTTGAAGCTGAACAGCTAACTTTAGGTGAACTGAACCATTATATGGGTGAGATTTTAGCTTCCGTGCCACAAGATATGCAAGAATTGGCAGAAAATTTAACCGGTGAATTGATGCATCAAGTCAAGCCCCTGCTAAAATTAGGCCTAGACTATCTGAGTCTAGATAGACAGGCTGACAGTTTATCTACTGGGGAACTGCAACGAATTCAGCTTGGTAGAACTTTGCGTACGGAAACCACCGGTGTGCTTTACGTCTTAGATGAACCATCTGTTGGTTTGCACCCTGATAATGTGGCCGGACTTATTGATATATTTCATGAACTGGTTAATCAAGGAAACTCTTTAGTTGTAGTTGATCATGAAACTGCAATCATTAAGGCAGCTGATTGGGTGATTGAAATTGGTCCAGGTTCAGGTAGCCGGGGTGGTGAGATTATTTCTCAGGGAATACCTAGTGAGATCGAGCAAAGTGAGCAGTCTTTGATTGGTCCTTACTTAACTGGTAAGGCACCACTTTTAGTTCGTCACAAGGCAAAAGCTGACCAAATTTTTAAACATGGCAAAGTTGAGTTTGATGTTACCGAACGCTTTAACTTGAAGAATATTCATGCTCAAATTCCTCTTAATCGCTTAACTTCTGTTACCGGCTTTTCTGGTGCTGGTAAGACTACCCTAATTCTTGATTCCCTCATTCCTGCACTTAAAGCACAAAAAAATCTTAAAAATGGTCCTGATTGGGTAAAAAATTTAAAGAATGATGTTATTAAAAATATAATTAGTGTTGACTCTACACCTGTTGGTAAAAATCAAAGGTCAACTGTTGCAACTTATACTGATATTATGGATAATTTGCGTAAACTCTTTGCCAAACAACCATTAGCAAAAAAGTTAAAATATCGCGCATCTCATTTTTCTTACAATAACAAAGAGGGTGCCTGTCCGGCATGTAACGGAACCGGTGTCATTTCACTCGACATCCAATATCTACCGGACATGGTTGAAACATGCTCTGTATGTGGCGGTCACCGTTTTAACCAAGATGTTTTACAAGTAAAATGGCATAACTTAAGTATTGCGGATGTCTTAAATTATTCCGTTGATGATGCGCTGGACAAAAAACTTTTTAAGAACGAACCAAAAATCAATAAAACAATTACAACTTTGCATGATATGGGTCTAGGATATCTACACTTGGGAGAATCTACCCCAGCTTTGTCTGGAGGAGAAGCACAGCGCTTGAAACTAACCAGTCATATCCATCAAAGACAGAAAGGGACATTATTTGTTTTTGATGAACCGACCGTTGGCCTACATCCACAAGATGTCAGAACTCTTTTGCATGTTTTTCAAAGATTACTTGAGCAAAAAGGAACTATTATTACAATCACACACGATTTAGATATTATGGCTAACAGTGATTATATGATTGATATGGGACCAAAAGGTGGGATGCAAGGCGGGAAAATTATTGCAAGTGGCACACCTGTGGATATCTCGCAAAAATCTAATAGTTTAACTGGTAAATATTTACAAAAACAATTTAAATTGTATCAAAAATAGCAGTGAAAAGTCTTTAAAAAAGGCATTAGTACTTTTATAGCAAGGCTTTTTTCTTTTGTGGAAGAAACGGGAAATCTGTGGAAAAGTTAATCATAATTATTGCTTTCTGTGGATAACCTGCTATAATATTATATGTAAGTAATTAGCAGTCGAACGCAACGAGTGCTAATTACAAATTTATAACCTATCAAAGGGGTGTTTGCATATGGCATATTTTGATAACGATTTTGACGATTTATTTAACGAATTAAACAATTCATTCTTCAACAATACTAACGACAACGGTGGTGCTATTCCTATTCATTACTCTAGTAGTATGAATATTTCTCCACAAGACTTGAATCAAGGTGGACAAGTGGGACAAAAACAAGGTCAAAAGCCAATTGGTGTTGATCTGGTTGAGCAAGCTAAGAAGAATAAGTATGATCCTGTAATTGGGCGTGACGAACAAATTCAAGAAGTAATTGAAATTTTAAGTCGGCGCAAGAAGAATAATCCTGTATTAATTGGACCTGCCGGGGTTGGTAAAACAGCCATTGTAGAAGGTTTGGCACAAAAGATTGCTGCAGGCGATGTTCCTGATAAAATGAAGGACAAGCATATTATTGCAATTAATATTAATGATATGGTTGCAGGATCAAGCTTGCGTGGCAGTTTTGAAGAACGCCTTAAGAAAGTGATTGACGAAGCAAAAAAGAATCCGAACATTATTTTATTTATTGATGAATTACATAATATAGTTGGTGCAGGTTCTACTGATTCTGAAAATAATAACGGTGATGCCGCTAATATTTTAAAACCGGCTTTAGCTAGTGGCGATTTAAACTTAATTGGTGCAACGACTACAAGTGAGTACCGCAGAATTGAAAATGATGCGGCACTAGCACGTAGATTCCAACCGGTACAGGTTCCTGAACCATCAGCTGAAGTTACCGTTAAAATCTTGGAAGGATTAAAAGATAAATATGAGTCTTTCCATCACGTAAAATATAATGACAGTGCTTTGAAACTCGCAGTTGAATTATCGCAACGTTATATTCAGGGACGCTATTTGCCTGACAAGGCCATTGACTTAATGGATGAGGCAGGTGCTAAAAAGGGTCTTGATACAATTCCAAGCGACGAAGCAACTTTAAAGAAACGGATTAAAAAGCTTGAAAGTAAGAAAGAAGCAGCTGCCAAAAAAGAAGATTATAGTAGAGCAAGCGAGTTGAAAAAGCAAATTGAAGACTTGCGTGATAAGGCTAGTCATGTGGATGACGCTGCCACTCCCCATGTTACTGATGAAGATATCTATGCTTTAATCGAAGCTAAGACTAAAATTCCAATGAGTGAATTGCATGCAAGTGAAGGACAAAAGAATCTTGACTTGGCTGAGAAATTAAAGAAAGTAGTTATTGATCAAGATAATGCTGTTGACGTCATTACAGATGCGATTGCCCGTAAACAAGTTTTTAAAGACAATGATCGTCCTACTGGTACGTTCTTGTTAACAGGACCTACTGGCGTAGGTAAAACGGAATTAGCTAAACAATTAGCCATTCAACTATTTGGTGGTGAAAATCATCTTATTAGACTGGATATGTCTGAATATCAAGATCAGATGGCGGTTAATAAATTGATTGGTTCGGCACCTGGTTATGTTGGTTATGGTGAAGGTGGCCAATTAACTGAAAAAGTTCGTCATCAACCATACAGTTTGATTTTGTTTGATGAAATTGAAAAAGCTAACCCACAAGTATTTAATGCCTTGCTTCAGATCATGGACGATGGTCGCTTAACTGATGCTCAGGGCAGAACGGTTTCCTTTAAGGACACAATTTTAATCATGACTTCTAATGCAGGCTACTCTGACCAATTATTAAAAGACGGCAAAGTTGATCATGATAAGCTGATTAAAGCTCTTGAGGCCTACTTCAGACCAGAATTTTTGAATAGACTTGATGCTATTGTTCCGTTTAATTCATTGACAAAAGATGATATGAATAAGATTATTGATATCTATTTGAATAAAATGGCACATGTTTTGGCTAAAAAAGGTGTTAAGGTTGAAGTCTCTAATGAAGCTAAAGCCTACTTAGCAGACAAAGGCTATGATAAGAAATTTGGTGCGAGACCTCTACGTAGAGTCGTTGAGCAAGATTTAGAAACGCCAATTGCCAAATTATTGATGAAAGAGCCTGACACTAAGTCAGTTAAGTTTATAGCAGATGATAAGCATGTTTACCTAAATGATGCCGCAGTTTTGGATATTTCGACAAAACAAAATACTGAAACTAAAGATAACGCAAAACAAGACTAATTTTTAAAACGAGAGTCATCCTCCAAAAGTGATATAAACCCTGAAATTAGGACAAAATTGGGGAGTCATATCACAATGAAGGGATGACTCTTTTTTGGATATATTAGTTTCACGTGAAACTAGATGCACATACAAAATTATGATTTTGTTTAATTATTAGAAGTTAATATTATTTTATAGAGAATAGAGAAGTTTTACTATTGACAATAAAAAGAATTTAGTTTAAATTAGTTAACAATTAAATTAATATTAAAAGCTAAAGAGAAATTTTTAGCTTATGTAGTTTTTATAGGGGACAGTTCAAATGAAACAACGAGTAGAAGACCTAGATTGGAAAAATCTGGGATTTAAGTATCGAGATCTGCCTTATCGCTATGAGGCAAAATATAAAGATGGTGAATGGCAGGAAGGAAAACTGACTGAAGATTCAACCATGACATTTTCTGAAGGTGCAGAAGTCCTGCATTATGGTCAGGAAATTTTTGAGGGCTTAAAGGCTTATCGTAGAAAAGACGGTAAAATCAACTTGTTTAGACCTGATCAAAACGCACACCGCTTTACTCTTTCAGCAAAGCGGTTAGCCATGCCGCCTTTCCCTGAAGATAGGTTTGTTGCTGCAGTAAAACAAGTTGTTAAGGCTAACGAAGAGTTTGTACCACCATACGACAGTGGTGCGACCCTGTATTTACGGCCACTTATGGTGGGGACATCTAAAGTTTTAGGTGTCGAAGCAGCCAGCGAATATACTTTCCGCATTTTTGCGGTCCCAGTTGGTGCATATATTAAAGGATTGAACCCTGCAGATTACATTGTTAGTGAATACGACCGTGCCGCTTATGCTGGTACTGGTCAAGCAAAGACATCAGGTAACTATGCCAGCAGCTTGCTTCCATCCGTTGAAGCACACAAGAACGGCTTTGCCGATTGTCTTTACTTGGATCCACGTGAACATAAATATATTGATGAATTTGGTGGTGCTAACTTCTACGGCATTACCCAAGAAGGTCAATTTGTCACACCAAAATCACAATCGATTTTGGTTTCTATTACCAAGCGCTCACTTTTGGAAGTCGCTAAGTGGCAAGGCCTAAACCCGGTCGAACGTCAAATCAATTTGGAAGAAGCGTTCAACATGAAAGAAGCTGGTGCTATGGGTACAGCTGCTGTAATTTCCCCCGTAGGTTCAATTACCTACAAGGGTGAAAAGCACGTTATCTACAGTGAAACAGAAACTGGCCCAGTAACGACTAAGCTTTATAATGAATTAGTTGATATTCAGTACGGTAATAAAAAAGGCCCAGAGGGCTGGGTCCAAACAGTAGAATAAGTTTAAATATCGGGAACACAAAAGCGAGGCTTAGGCCTCGCTTTTTATTGCTATAGTATTGAAGTAAAAGTTTAATTATAAGAATCTTTATTCTTCAATCTTGTATAGACTTTGCTTCAGCAATTTGCGAAAGCTTTTATCGGCAGGTAACGATTTATCCGCAAACCAACCTGTTCCGACATTGACAATATCTCCTATTGCCAAATCTCTGATACATCTGCTTGCTAGTAGTTGCCTTTTGGGGTCAGTAAACTCTGTTGCTATCATTTGATTAAAAATAGATTTTAGATCATTAAAAGCTGCAGTAGTTTCAGGATACATATTGGTCCGCGGCATTTTTAAAACAAATTGTGTTAAATGAAAATGGTTAAGAGCTATTTGGCGAAATTCCATTGCAAAATCAATAATTGCTGTCATGCCGGCTTTACCAAATAAATTTCGTCGCAGCTGATCTGTCATTAAATTAATTAACCAAGCAACTATAGCATAATTTAGTGCTAACTGATTGGGAAAGTAATTATATAAAGCCTGTGATTGAATACCAAGTTCTCTGGCGATCGTTGCAAAATTATTTTCTTTTTTATTTTCAATTAATTTAATGCTGGTTTTTATAATTAATTCTTTGGATAAAATTTGACGTGGCATACTAAATTTCCTATTTGCTTGACTTTTACAATTTGTAAATTAAAATTACATATTGCAACTATAACACAAGATAGGGCAAAACTGAAGGGGTTTAAGCATCATGAAGATTTTTTTATTGGGAGTAATAGGGTTAGTAATAGGAACTTTTGTTATTCTTTTTGGTGGTGGCGGTGCAGCCATTTATCTGGCAATTTTGACCGGTTTGTTTGGCTTAAATGCAGCAGCAGCTTCTTCAACTTCATTAGTGACTGCTTTACCTTCATTAATTATCGGTGCAATTAGCTATTATCATCAAAGACAAATAAATACTAAAATAGGTAATCAAATGTTAATGACGGCAATCCCTGCTGTGATAATAGGCGCATTACTATCAAAATTTATTCCCGCTAAAATTTATAAATGGCTAATAGGAATTGTCCTAATAGTGCTTGGCATTAACATGTTATTTAAGAAAAAAGTGCAAACCGCTGAAACAGTTAAGAAAACACAGTTTGCCAGAATGGAAGCTGGAATTTATGGTATTTTAGGGGGTTTAATGGTTGGCGTAGCCGGCATGAGCGGTGGCGCTGTTATCATCGGTGGCTTATTTTTGTTAGGATTACAAGATTTTCAAGCTACTGCAACTTCAACTTACGTTTTAGTTTTTATGACCATTACAGGCGCGATTTTTCATATTGTTGACGGTCGGGTAGACTGGTCTGCTGGCTTGCCCTTGATGATTGGTGCCATATTAGGTGCAATAATTGCACCCAGACTGGCCCAGATTTTAGCCAAAACTAAAATTACTCGTTACATGAAACCCACAATTGGTATTTTGCTTATATTATTAGGGGCTAAGTCATTGCTTTGAGTAAATTTTTTAGCAAGCGCTTTCCACCTTCATAAAAGTATGTTAATATAATTTTGAAAATTAGTTAGGATCGTAACAGCTTAGAAACTGGCGAAACCGAAGAAGTATATGTATAAGTATGCTTTTTCGGTTTTTTTATGCAAAAAAGGAGAGTAAAAATGGAGGAAAGGCAATATCCAGAGTCTTTAATAACTGAATTACAGACGAAGACTTTTGAAAAAAATATTAATGGCGTTAAAGAAACTGTTAAACCTGTACCTGGTCAAGCAGGAGAAACAAAGCTAAATATAGTAGATCCATATGTTAAAAAGATTATTCAGAAAAAGATGAATGAGGGTATAGGATCTAAACCATTTTCACTAAATTTTGATCGCAATCGTCCAGAAAATATTACCTATGATTTAACAACTAGTAAGGTGATTAAAGAAGAACAATTAGTTGAAATTGATAATGACCATTACATTGATACCTTTATTTTTAAAGCTGAAAATGCAAACCATGACAATCCCATTTTAGTTTATTTTCATGGTGGAGCTTATATGACTGGTAAAATAGAGGAATTTGGTAAGCAAATGAAATATATTGCTGAACAGGCACAAACGACGGTTGTCTTTCCCCATT
>NZ_CALYQV010000056.1 GCF_945290125.1 uncultured Lactobacillus sp.
AATAACTATCTTGATAATTGGAATATTTAGAAACTAAACTGATTGTTTCAAAAATGAAATTTCGCCAATTATTAAGCTGCTCAATATATAGTTTTTTTGATATGTTTATTACCTCATTATTACTATTTTGAATAAAAATCCCTTCATAAATTTTTTCGCAGCTATTTTTGCTTCTGAAGAATCTGGAGCGCTAATTATTCGATTAAATTCTCGGTTTTTTCCTAAAAAAGTAATAAAATTCTCACCATCTTTTCCATTAATAAACTATTAAATGACTTACTGTCAGACATTTTTAAAGCTATCAAATAAGGAATTACACATGTACTTAACAAAACTTTACAATTTCTGTCAGTAGGCCATAAATTCTGATTGAAGTTTCTAGAAAAAATGACATTATAAACTGCTGTATATGTTCGACTAAGAAAGTGATTCAGTTCTCTTAAACTAAAGTTAAACTCTCTTGCTACATTGAGACAAAATTTATTTAACATACTATCGATTTCAGCTGGCGAGCTATCTAACTTTTGATAGTAAGATTTTTAATCAGGATCAGGTATTGGAATGATAACATCAAAAAATCTATCTAAGTATCTGTCACCGTCAAAATTTGCACCATAGAATTTTTTTATTGTATTTCTTAATTCGAGTAAATTTACCGAAAATACAAAAGTTATTTTTTCATTATCAAAAAAGTGCTGAACTCTTTCATGTAATTTCACTGCATAAGTAGGACGACATCTATCCAATTCATCAATAAAAATAACTAAACGCTCATTATCAGGTATTAATGATGACAACGCCGCGTTGAATTCCTCTTCAGGATCTTCTTTCTTATTAAAAAGATCCGATATATCTTTAATGTCTATCTTTGCTATTTCTTTTATCGCAATCTTAATTAGTTTTTTCCTAGCTTCCCTTGCCTTTTTTCTATAGTAGAACTCATATTATAGCTGACAGAAGCAATACTCTTGGACAAAGCCACAATCGGATCTAATTCGCTATCATTTTTCCAAGCATCAAAATAAGCCGTTTTATATTCTATCTCATTAAGGCATCCTCTTTTTCCTCGTTCAATCGTTCTCAAAATTTCTTCTTTTTCACTATTTTTAATTTGTCCGTCATTCAGATAATCTATAACTAATTTACACTGCTTTACAAAAAAAGTTTTTCCTGTCCCCCATTTCCCATCAATTGCTATTGACCATGAATCCGATTGTGTATTTAACATTTTTACAAAATTATTAATATAATTATTTCTTCCAGTTGTATCATTTTTTATTGATTCTATAATATTTTCATGTGTTGGCTTCAAATCAATTTTTTTCAAATCGTCTTAACCCTTTCTCTGATGTCTACAACTTATATTTTTCTCAATCTTTATCCTTATAAAAGTCCTTCAAGCGGTAAGTAGTTACCGGTTCAACATAATAATTATACTTGGCAACTAAATCACAGATTTCATCACCATTAATCAGGGTAATAATCCGTGTTCCTTGACGAGCGGCCTTGACAGCATCACGGCTAAAATCGGAATTAGTAATAAATATTCCAAATTCCGCATTGTATTTATCCATGGCTCCTCGAAATTTATCAATTTCTGGTGAAGAAACTTTACTATGCCAGCGCTTGGCCTGCAAGGCTACTCTGGTCGTTCGGTAATCATCAGAGCGAACATAGCCAAAGCCATCTAACCCACCATCAGCAACATAACTAACCCCAATTTGATCATCAACATCAATACCCATTTTGGTTAAAAGGCCGCGACAAAATAGTTCAAACTTTTTAGGATTCATTTTCATCAAGGCATCAAGCAAGTCTTCTCTCCACTGGTCCTCTTCTGTTTCTTCATCAGTTGAAATATTACTTGCAGCAACTTCATCTAAATTTTTGGCCTTTAATTCAGTTGAATTGTTGTCTTCTAAAAATGGCCGAACATCTTTTTCAGCATCAAAAGTGTCCAAGTTAATCTTGCGCCCTTTTTCAGACAGTTCAAGTATTCGATTGTCACTCGTATTAATAAAACCAGCTAAAATCAAATATTTAACGGCAAAGTTCATTGTGTAATCAAAAGGATGATATCTTTCACCAGTTTTCTTAGATACTCGTGTTTTATCAACTTCGGCTTCGGAAATGACTTTAGAGCTAGCACGAATTTCATTACGAATATCTTTTCTGGTTACTTGACCGCCAAGTTTATGCATCGCAATTAAAACTTCTTTCATTGCTAAATTTTGATTTGTAATATTTTTATTTGCCAAAATAAAAGCCCCACTTTTAACTATCTTTTGTTTCTTAGTTTTTTGTTTTCCCATACTAAAGCCAAGCAAAATAATCCTTCTACTACGATCATTGCTCCTGCTAAAGTGGACGGATCAAAATTGAGTCCAACTATTAAAGCTAAAACGGGAACTACACATGAAAAAACAAAATAAGCTTGCGATCGATATAGCCAACCATAAGGCAATAGATGTGCACCAAAAATAATGGTGATAACCATTAGCATTTTGTCAGGAATTGTTGGATAGATCCACATTGCAATTAAAAGGTAAAGCACCTGATTGACTGAAAAGATAATTCCTAAATTAGTTAATGGATTTGCTTGGTTTTGAAAATCCACTTTAATTATTTTTGAAATTATAAAGGAAGTTGGCAGCAAAAAAGCTGCACAAACAAACGTGAATAAGTTTTTAGTCAAAATCGGCCACGTTGTTAGGTGAACACAGGTGATTGCCAACCAGATTAAAACAGAAGCTAAAATAATATGAAGACCCTTTTTTGCTTGATTGCACAATCTAGTCGTAATTGGTTGATCTTTTGCATGTATATACTCCCAAAGCCGTACTTTTAATTCATAACCGTATCTAAAGATAAATTATATATTAGAAATTGCATGTACTCAATAAGGGCAATGAATTCACAGAAAACGGAAAATGGATAGAAAAAAGCTCATACTATTTTTACCAGTATGAGCTACTTCACTTATTAATTATTTAATTTTCTGTTTCTAATGGCTTAATCTTGGTGGTGTAGACGGCCTTCACCTGCTCACGAACCTCGGATTTCCATTTAAGCCAGTTAGTTAAGCCACTATTAGGGTGTTCTTCTTTATATTGTTCAAAAAACTTCTTACTCGTTAAATCACCCATCCCCTTCGTATTTTTAACATCAGGATCATAGTTCTTAACAACATATTGGAGATTACTATAATTTAAGCCATAGTTTTTCGCAAAGTCTTGCAAAATTTGCTGACTCTCTTGATCGATTTCTTGTTGCAAGATTTCTTCAACTTTTTGAGCAGAATATTTTTGAGGTTCACGTTGAACGTCATTCCAAAGGCTTCGAATATGGCCAGCACGCGGTTTATTAGTCTTCGCATATTGATCAATATAATCGTCGACTTGTGCTTGATTATCAGAATTTTGTGCCGAAATTTGTTGTTTTATTTCATTATTAGCATCAGAAATATAATTTTTAATCAGACCCAAAATATAGCCTTCATCAACCTCTTTGGTATGAAAAGATTCCAATTCATAGTCTTCGTCTACGCTAATATCGAATGGCTCGTCGTCATCACCATTATCCGCTTTTAGTTCATCAATAATGTTATTGTACATGCCCTCAAGTTGATCAAGAGTTGTGGAAGAAATATCATTAATATCTATTTGTTCAGCCGGCGGCAGATCCTCTTGGTTGTCCAGTTCATCATAGGTTTTAATAGCCGCAAGTGCCTTATCGTATCCCTGGAAAATCTTCAGAAACTCCTTTTTTTCTTTAATAGGGGCAGCAAGTTAGACAGCTGATTCCGGATTTTCAACATACTTACCTAACTTTTTCCGAGCACTTTGATAACGCCTTTTGGAAGTTAACCAATCAGGAGCTAAAACATCATCCGTGCCACCCTTGGCATACAGTGTCAGCGCAGTATTAATGGCGTCACGAAAAATGCGGTAGTATTTTTACGCTTGTTTAATTGACGAGGTTGAAAAAATCGCCGAATAACGATGTCCGTTGCTCAGGCCCTGCTTACGATATGCCAAGTCCATAACTCGTTTAACTACTTCCTTCATATGAGCATCGGTCAAATAAATATCGTCGTTATCACTTTGGTTGCTATCGCCTAGGTTATCTATTTTAAAGCCTAGAACTTTTTTATCATGAATCGCATCTTCAATGGTGAAAGTGTGTAAAACCGGACCGTATAACTACTCCGTTATTTTAGCATCCTTGCCATTTTCTGTTCGTGAATTTTCATCAAAAATGGGCGTACCAGTGAAGCCATACCATAACGGTTGACGATTGAAAAATTATCCAGTTCGCGTTTTTGTGCTGGCGTAACGTCCCGATGGCACTCATCAACAATAAAAGCTAACTGCAAATCTTTTTACCATTTGTTTGAATTTTATTCTATTTTTACAATTCCAACTGGTGATCCTATTCTTGTGCTCCTTGAAGTAATCAACTCTTTGATTAATTCAGTTATCTATTTCAGATTCTTAATTCAACATGTGCCGTTCTAAATCATATTAACGACTATTCCAAAAAGATCACTAATTTTGAGACCACAAAATAGATCACCATCATTGCCTATCACTGATATCTACTTACTTAAATCTAATTTAACTTTCACAATGAATAGTTAAGCAGAATTAAAAACTAATTTTGTATTTATTTCTTTTCTTTAGATAAAAAACAAATTAAACATACTTTAATTTAAAAATGATTATTTTAGTTAAATCATTACTTTCTGGAAGTCCTTCTCTAAACTGTCATTAAACCTGTGCATCACTTCTGCATTGGGAATCGGCACTTTAACGTTTTTTTCAAAAGAATTAAATATTAAGTTCTTTATTCCTGTGGTGTTATTTTCAAGGTTAAAGAAGTATCCACGGTCGTATAAAATGACAAGATAGTTATATACATATAATGCCAATTCTGGAGACTTTAATCTTAAAATCCTACAAAAGTTGGTACATAACACAGGTACTTTCATCTCTTTTAGCAATTCTTCTGTTATCAAACAAATTCTCCCGGTTGATTGAATCGGACTGCCTCCTGAAATTTCAATTATTATGTCATTAACACGCACACTTTTTTCTTTAATATGCTTATTCAAAACATATCTGGTAGGTACATTATCATAATATGCTCTTGAAACGTTAGGAATATCCGTACCCCTAATACATTTTATTCTGTTTTTATAGTTGCCCTGTTCACTAGCTTTTCCCCATTCTCCTCCAATTGTTTGATCTAATAGTTGTTCTAAGGATATGAGCTCAAGTTCAGCAGGAATGTCACCATATGATGAAAATTTCTTTTCACCTGAAAAAACATCAATATCAGGATTAAATTTCACAAACCATTCAATTAACTTATTACGCTCAAGCTCATTTCTTATGTTCCAAAGCAATCCTCTTTTTCTTTGCCTTGCCTTCTCAATTTCACTATTTAGATCCACAAGATAGTTTTTCAAAATAGAATACTGCATTTCGAAATAAAGTCCTGGTTTTAACATATAATCATTATCAGTAATTGTACGTGTAGAAACAAACGTAGAAAACTCTTGTACTTCTTTATTGTTATTTATTGCATCAGCTATTTTCTGTTGATCTTGATCAGAAAGAACGACCCTGGTATTATCTTTAGCCTTTACTAAATCTCCTAATTTTGAAGCGTCTACAAACATAACGTTATCGTGCTCTTTACTTTTATCGATAAAAATCACTGAAACACTTGTGTTAGTTGTTGCGAAAACATTTGTAGGCATTTGAATAACTGCAAATAAAGACTTATTTTCAACTATTTTCTTTCGAAGCTCTGATTCAATAGAACCTGTATCTGTTAAAAATCCACTAGGTACAACTATTGCGGCATGCCCAGTATCACTCATTGAATACAAAATATGCTGTATAAAAAGCAAATAAATAGACATACTACTTTTTTTCTTTTTGGGAATATTAGGCACTCCAGCAAAAAATCTTAAATTATTATCAGGTAACGTCATGATCTCATCCCTCCATTGAGAGAAGTCTAAATTGAATGGAGGATTAGAGACAATGTAATCCATTTTTTCTGTGTGCTTATTGTGAAGAATTGTGTTTCCTTGGACTATATTGTGAATTGAATGACTCAGTCCATTTAGGATTAAATTCATACGCAACAGATTAGTTGATTTTTGAGAAATATCTTGACTATAAACAGTTGCTCTATCTGTACCAATTTTACTTGCAAAAGTCATCAATAAAGTTCCGGAACCTGCTGCTGGATCATAAACTCGAACGTTTTCCGGTTTATCATTTCCAACTAAAATATTGGCAATAATTTTAGCAACAGAATGTGGTGTATAGTATTCGGCGTATTTTCCACCACCATCCTTGTTGTAGTCCTTGATCATATATTCAAAGATAGTTGAAAAAAAGTCAAAGCCAGCATCAAAAATATGCTCATCAAATTTAGTCTCTGACAGTTTATTAATAATTGATCGAGCGACGATATTACGTTGTGATCCGTCGATGACATTTTCCTGAATGAGGTCGCTGTCAAATAACCGTACTTGAGTATTTCCAGCTGTCTCTACGGAGTAAATATCATTATTATCAATGGCAATGTCATTCAATGTAGCATCAAATAAGGTACTAAAATCATTTTCATTTTGCCGATTAAACAAGGTTTCAATTAGATCCTCACGTTTAATTACTGCAGATTTATTGCCCAGGTCCATTTGCAATCCCTCATAATCATCATCACTCATTTTCATAAGAGTTTGATAATCATTTTTAGAGTTGAATTTCCGAGCTTCATATAAGAACTTATCGTTAATAAATTTGTATAAGAAAGATTGAGTAAGCAGCTTATATTCGCCAGCTTCACCACCTAGACCGGCACTGGTAAAGACGCCCTTCAAATCATCAACTAATTGCTCTACTCTATTACTATATTCAATACTTTTCATTTGTTTTAATCAATTCCTTGGTATTCCCTGTCATATTCTTCAGTCAGAAGGCCAGAAACTTCTTTAATCTCTGGAACGGGTATCTTAGTATTTTCTTCTCGACTACTTTGACGAATAGATTGTATAGCCTCATTTTTAAAGTATGCCTTGTTTACAACCATATTTTGGTTTTTAGAAACCTCATCATCAATTTTTTCTTTTGACTTTTTCATAACCTTATATAGTCCAGGCTCCTCAGCCACCGAATTAGGAGCTGTTCCTTTTTGCTTGTATATGACATATTTGTATGTTCTCGCAAACTTTTTATCGCCGTTAAATGCAGTTGCTAAACATCTATTCTTAGCATTTAAATTGTTAATTCTCTTTATTATTCGATTAAGAGCAGTTGTATTCAATTTAGTATCTGCTGTTGTCATTTCACCAATATGCTGTTTTTCAAGAACACGAGTAAATTCTTCATAAAGACTAATCCACTCTGGGTCTTTTTGATCCCAATTATGACCTAAAGCTGAAGCAGCTTGCCTTTGCTTTTCAACAAAATCATTTGCTGCCAACTTTAGTTCAACCTCTCCAACTTTCTTAAAACTAAAGTCCATTTTATTCATGGCCATTTCCAAAAGCTGATCACTAGAGTCATCTTTGGCATTAGCAATAAGGTTCAAGGTCATTAGCCTATCAGACACAATTTTTAGCAGTTCGGGAACTTCCACTGCCTTGATTTTTTCTGTTAAATCTGTATATGACATAAGGCGACTAATGTTGTAATACTCTTTAAGTTTTTCAAGAGTATTTTTAAGCGCCAACAGATCTTTCTTTTCTGGCGTTTCACTAACCTGCTGGCTAAAGTTCTCTAAATTATCCGTATCATACTGTGACATAATAATTTCTGCCTGGTCTAGACTATCTTCAATTTCCTGCGCTGGTACGAAGAGTGAACCATATATGTTTTCAGCCTTTTCGTCTGTTAAGTCAGAATTGTACTCACTATTTAGCTCTTCAAAATATGCATGGTTGGTCTTGTCAAACTCTTTTGAAATATTAGCAAAATCAACGATATAACCCATACGAAAATCTTTATATGGTCGGTTAACACGTGTTAAAGTTTGTAATAAGTTGTGTGCTTTAATCATTCGTCCAAGATATAATTTCTTTAGCCTTGGAGCATTAAAGCCTGTTAACAGCATATTGTAAACAATGAGTAGATCAGTTTTACCCCTTTTAAAATCTTCCACCTCTTCTCCTCTTGTTTCTTTATCGTCTTCATCAGAGAGGATGAGTGATGCACTTAACTTTGTTTTACCAGACTGTCGTCTTTCTTGGAATTCCTTATACATTTCCCTAGCTTGTTCACTAGATTGAGTAACAATCATTGCACCGATGGTCTGGTCTCCAAATATATCCCTCGATTTAACAAAATCATCAAGTACATAATCCAACATTGGAGAAACAAATTTAGGGTTAGAGTAAAGAAGTCCTTTATTCAAGCTTCCTTTTTCTACATCGTCAGATAAGCCATCTAAAATATCTTTCAATTTGTGCTTATAGCTGGTTTCTATTTCTTCTCGCATCAAGCGCAAAGTATAACCATCCTGGATAGATTGATTGTAATAGTACTTATGAATATAATCTCCAAATATTTCCCTAGTGGTAGCTCTGCTAGTCTTCTTGCCCTTGTGATCAAAATTAATTAATGGAGTTCCCGTTAAAGCAATTTTTATAGCCTTTTTGTCAGCATTATATAAGTTAGGCAAATATGATCCCTTTTCATTGTATGATCGATGAGCTTCATCAATGAAGTAAATATTTTGAGTATTCAGATCATAGCCAGATTTGTTTGTTAAATCAGTATCTTTATTAACTTTCTGAATATTAACTACAGCTATATCCTCAGAAAAAGGCTTATTAAGTTGCTTCTTGCTATACATCAGCTTAACCTTCAACCCACGTTCCTTAAAAGCTTTACTTGCTTGAGTTGCTAAATCTAATCTATCAACAACAAAATAAAATCTGGGGATAATATTTTTCCTCTGAAAAAGATATCGCAAATATCGAATATTAAAGAAAGCTAGTGCAGTTTTTCCTGAACCTTGTGTATGCCAAATAACACCCTTCTTTACTCCTTCTCTAATTTTGTCGGCAACTGCTCGAGTAGCAAAGAACTGCGGGTATCTCATAATGTGCTTTTGCACCACTTCGTTACCATTTTTGTCCTTTGCATCAACATAAGTTATCCCAAAACGCAAGAAAAATTGTAAACGTTGTTTGTCATACATTGAAGTCAAGAACTTATTCATTGAGGTTTCATTTTGGCAATTTGTCTTAAATTCAGAACTGTTTTTTAGGACAATTTTATTTGCATCTTTTAATACTTCATCCACTTCTTGTTCTGAAATAGCTCTTATTCTATCCACTAATTCGCCATATCTTTCTTCATGCATAGAATTAAAGATAGCCTTATTTAAACTTGTAGTAGCATAATATGAGCCCTGTAATTGCTGTCCTTCATCATCAGCATAAGGCATATTATCTGAAAAACAGATTAGTTGAGTAATATTGTGGAACTTTCTGAATTTAGGATTCTTAAATCTAACAGTCATCCGGTTAAACTCGGATTTCATACCTGTTGTTTTATCCCTAATTGCATTAGGTTGTTTTACTTCAATATAGCTAAGCGGAAGCCCATTAATGAATACTGTAATATCAGGCCTAAATTCTTCTTCAGCATTTATGCAAGAAACTTCAATTGCTACCTTGAAAGAGTTACTAGTGAAGTTCTCCCAATCGATGAACTTATAATTAGAATTACTGGTCCCTTGTATCCTATTAAAGAAACTGCGCCCAAGATCGTTATAACCTAATTCTAGCTTGATATCCTTAAGTTCTTTTTCAAAATCAAAATCTGTTACTTCTGGATTTAGCTTCAAGAACTGCTTTCGAAATTCTGGAACAAATATATTAGTTTCGGGATCAATATCTTGTTTATTCTGTTTATATGAAAAATATTCGTAACCCAGCTTAACTAAATGCAATACAGCAGGAAGTTGAACTCGACTTAATTCATTATACGTTTTTACCATGTTTCTACCCCAAATCTAAGATCTTAAAATTTCCAAAATTTGACTAATGTCTCTTTTTAAGTTACACATATTTTAAGCTATACGTATGTTATAACATTGCCGTTGTCACCTAATTTAGTGATTGATGCAGAGCTGATACCACTTTTATCACGTAAATCCTTCTTTTTCAACCCACAATCTATTAATAATTTTCATAGTTATTGTAACTAAAATACATATTTACTCCTCACATAAATAGTCTCATCATTTAATTATACAGTATTTATTATTTAAATAGACATGTAATTCGGTGTACGCAAAACTTTATAATACTGATACTAAAAATTATTCTAGTACCAGTAACTTCAATGTTTACTCGTTAAAATCTAACAAAACCCGTCCCTTAACTATTACTTTCAAATTCAATTACATTCACTTCTCTTTTATCTAAAGACTCCCTGAACATATCAGTATTATTTTCAATTAAGATTACCTGACCCTCTTTTTGATAGATTAGAAAACTTAACAACCTGGTCTTTAGATGCTCAGGTAAATGAGAATCACCAACTTCGTCCAGTCCAAGAAATGGCGTGTCTATAATATCAAACCATGAAGAATATTCTGCATTCTCAAACATATATTCTGTAAATGCCAAATTAACAAAGGATGGTTAGAGCAATACAACCGCTTAAACAAGGATTTCACACCATAAAGCCAGCCCACCCATCATGGATTAAAAGAAAGATAAATTTTAAGCAGATTTTAACCCTTATTTGCCAACTAATAACCACTTTTGACAATTTTTCGACCACTTCACGTATAAAAAGTAAAAAAGAAAATTTTATCCACTATACTTAAACTCAAAGGAGGTAAAGAAATGAAAATTAATTGTCATGTGGATCCGAATTTGGAAGAAGAACACGGTGAGCTTTGGATTAAAAAAATGATACCCAAAATCAATGACTTTTTACAAGTAATAACCTCAAACGATGATGTTCTATGGTGCCATTATGAATCCCAAATTATTCCGGTCAAGTATCAGGATATTTATTCATTAGAAGTGGCCAGCAGGGAAACGAACCTTTTTACCAAAAACCAACTGTTTTCGTATAATGACCATTTGGCAAACCTGAAGGTCAACTTACCCAGCTACTTCATTGAAGCTTCACGCAGTGCAATTTTTAATTATAACTATATTGACCATTTGGAGCTACTTGACAACGGACTGATTGATGTATTCTTGACTAATGATCATCGAATCCAAATCTTCAGACGTAATATAAAAATCTGAAAGAGAGGCTTGGCATATGAAAAAATCAGTTAAATATTTATCTTACGCATTTCGTTTCGCCGCAATTGGCGTTTTTATCGGGCTGATAATTTCATTAATTATCAATTATTTAGGAAAACCAGATTCATTTTTTTCCCTTATATTATTATCCTTCAACGCCAACATTTGTTAACAAATTTTCCAGTCATCTAACCGCGTTTACGAATTCAGTTTTACTATGGGCATTGATAGGAATGGTTTTCGGCTTTGGCAACTTTATTTTTTCGATCAAAAAATGGTCGTACCTGAAGAAAACGGTAGTTAACTTTATCGTAAATTATATGGGTTTTACCCCTTTGGCTATTCTTGCAGGCTGGGACCATATAACTGGGTTACACTGCTTGTCTTCACTGGAGAATTCGCTATAATCTACTTGGTCATTTGGTCTTTCTCTTACTGGCAGATTTCAAAAGAAATCAGAGAAATTAATCAAAAAATCAAGAATAAAAAGAATTAAGAGGAAATAAAAAGTTGAGCACCCCTTAACTAGGATGTTCAACTTTTTTCACGTCTAAATTACTCCCTTTCAAGAACCGACAGCGATTGATTGTGCTTTTTACAAGAACAGAAATTTATGACAAAACGTCCGTATTTGCCCAAACACTTTTCTTTGTAGTTTATCGCTTTTATATCTATATATGTTAAACTATAAAGCAATAAATGGACTAAAACAATATGCTTTAAATTACTAAAAAATGCCAAGCTACTGCATAACTAGGCATTTTTAACTTAAAGCAGCAATTAATTGTATCTAATCTGCATTCCTAAAAGCACATGAAACCAAATGATCATTGACCAACCCAACCGATTGCAAGAAGGCATAAACCGTAGTAGAGCCAACAAATTTAAAACCATGTTTCTTTAAATCTTTACTTATTTTGTCAGATAATTCTGTACTTGCTGGTACCTGTTCCGTACTTGTCCATGAATTAATAATTGGCTTTTGGTTTACAAATGACCAAAGAT
>NZ_CALYQV010000057.1 GCF_945290125.1 uncultured Lactobacillus sp.
TGTCAACGCCAATAACTTATTTGGCATGAAGGCTAATGACGACTGGCCTGGAGCAACTTACTCGTCTAAAACTCGTGAAGAAGATAAGAACGGCAAGAGCTATTACGTAACTGCTAAGTTTAGAAAATATGACTCCTGCCAGGATTCATTTGATGATAATGGTAAGAAGTTGCGCTTAGGAGTAACTTGGCAACCTGATCGTTATCAAGGAGCCTGGTTGGAAAGCGCTGCTTCTTATACAGATGCCACTCAGGCGTTAACTGGTACGTATGCGACTGACAGTAAGTACAACACGACCTTGAACACCAGAATTACTAACTACAATTTGACGCAATATGACCCTACGATTTCAAACACCAGTAAGTCTTATGTCGTCAAGAAAGCGGGCGCTACTTACGCTTGGCCGACTGACCATTCAGTTTCAGCAAAGACTGATTCTGTTGCTAAGGGCGATGCCGTTACCGTTACGAAGACCATTACCTATTATAACGGCAGAAAGCGCATGTATATCTCTGGCAAGGGCTGGGTTAATGATACGCTTTTAGACCTGGGCAGCGCACTTCCTCCTGCTTCGCAAGCGCCTAAGGGTGAAAAAAAGGTCAACAAGACTTTAATGCACAATTCTTATGTCTATAATTCTGAGGGTAAACGTGTTAAAAAGCTCAAGGCAATCAAGGTACCTAATACTGGTAAAGTAATTACGACTTACGGCACTAAAACTATTAACGGTAAAAAATATTATCGTGTTGGCGAAAACCAGTATATTGCAAGCGGCAATATTGATGGCACAGTGAGACTTTTGCAAAAGAACGCTTATGTTTATAACGATTACGGCAATCGTGACAATCAGCTGGTGATGAAGAAGGGTCAGTCAGTCGCAACCTTTGGCAGTGCAATTAATATTTATGGTCACAAGTACTATAGAATTGGCGTTCACCAGTATATTAAGAAAGGCAATTTCTAGATCAGGGTCAAACGGTAAAAAGCAGAAATAAGGAATGAAAATTTAGATGAAGATAAAGAAACTAATAACTACTATTGCTATCGGAGTAGGTTTAGTTGCACCTATTTTTAATGTTAATCACACACAGGTAGTTGAGGCTGCCTCAATTAATTCAATCGCAAAACAAAACAGTTATGTCGGTGAAACATTTTTGTATCAAATGTTGCAGACACAGAATATTAAGTATAACAAATTTTATGCTAAAGGCAATAAAATCAAGTATCGGAAAGGAACACCTGAAGGTATTGTAATCCATGAGACTGCTACCCCTGGAGCCTCTGCCTATAACGAAGCCATTTACTTCAACCGTGAATGGATGAATATGTACTCCTACGTTCACGCCTTTGTCGACAGTAAGCAAGTTATTCAAATGATGACGCCCAACTACGGCGTCTGGGGTGCGGGCGCAATAGCCAACAACCGCTTTATTCAAATTGAGCTTTGTCGGGAAAACACGCGTAATAAATTTGCTAAAAGCGTCAATAATGATGCTATCTATGCCGCAAAACTATTGCATCGCTATAACATCACGCCAGTTAATGCTTCAAATACGGGCACGGGAACTATTTGGTCGCACCACGCTGTATCGCGCTTTTTAGGTGGTACTAATCATACCGATCCGGATGGCTACTTCCAAAAATGGGGCTATTCAATGAATGACTTTTTCGCCCTGCTCAAATATTATTATGACTTGCAGGCGGCTGAAACTTCTAATACCGCAGTGCCCGATAATAGCGTTGGCACAAATGATCCGGTGGTTTCTGATTCTAATACTGATTCTGACTCTGACCCCGTCTCTCAGGCACCAACTGGCAACAAGACTTTAATGCATGATGCCTATACTTATGATGCCCAGGGTAATCGCACCACTGCTGCACTGAAAACTGCAGGTACTGTGGTAACTGTAGCGCAAGAGAAGGTTATCAACGGTAAAAAGTACTTGCAAATTGGTGAAAACGAATACGTTGTTGCCAGCAACATTGCTGGTACTAAGCGAATTTTAACTCATAATGCTTATATTTATGACACTACCGGAAATCGCTGTGATAATTCAAAACTTTTACGTGGCACTTCTGTGCGCACTTATGGCGGCCGCATCAATATTGGTGGCAAAATGTACTACCCAATTGATACCAACCGTTTTGTCAAAGCAGTCAATTTTAAATAGCAAATAAAGAAACAGGTTATGATATGGCCCCCAAGTTTGGGAGTCATTTTGTTATTTCTTACCCGTATTATTTTCTTCATTTGGCAATTTCTTGTATAATCGACTAAGAATAAATGAGGGGGCATTCCTTGTGGCACAGTTGTCTTTATTCTTAGTTGTTTTGTTTGCGCTGGTAATGCCTATTTTAATGGCGCGTTTGCGGGTTAATGCAGTTCCGACTGCAGTTGCAGAAATTATTATTGGTATTGTTTTAGGTGCAAGTGGCTTCAATCTCGTCCGGCCGACTCATGACCTGTCTTTTCTGTCAAATTTAGGCGTGATCTTGTTGTTGTTTTTGTCAGGGATGGAAATTAACTTTGACTTGTTAAAGCCGGGGCAAAAAAATAAAAGAAAAAAGGGTCAGATCGCTCCTTTTAAAGTTGCACTCCACGCTTTTTTAGGTGTGACAATTTTATCCGTCTGCCTAGCATTATTGTTAAAGATGCTGGGTTTATTTGGAGATTTCATGCTGGCTACTATTATTTTTATGACTGTTGCTTTGGGCGTGGTGATTGCTACCTTAAAGGAAAAGGATATTTTAAACAGACCCATCGGACAGACAATTTTACTAACTGCGGTTTTAGGGGAAGTAATTCCCTTAATGCTCTTAACGGTTTATGCAGCAATTAATGGTGGTAACACTAAGCAGTTGTGGCTGATTATTCTGCTCTTTGGCGTTGCCATTCTATTATTGTGGCGCTTTAAGCAACCGTACTTGTGGTTTGTAAAAGTAACAAAATCAACCACTCAGTTAGATGTCCGTTTAGCTTTCTTTCTTATATTTGCCTTAGTTACGGTAGCTGAGAGAGTGGGAGTGGAAAACATTCTGGGAGCTTTTTTAGCCGGCATTGTCATGAAGTTGTTAGAGCCCAGTCAGGAAACAGCGGATAAGTTAACCTCAATTGGCTATGGCTTCTTCATTCCTATTTTCTTTATCATGACGGGAGTAAAACTTAATTTAAGGTCACTTTTGGCTCACCCAAAGTCACTAATTTTATTACCAATATTAGTTTTGTTTCTGTTCTTGGCTAAAGCACCTGTTGCCCTGGTTTACGCGCAAAAATTCGGCAGCAGAAATGGTATTGCCGGTGGTTTTTTGACTGCAACTACGATTACTATAGTCCTTCCGACTTTAGCAGTAGCACGTAAATTAAACGTTATTACGCGGCTGCAGTCAGATGTTTTTATCCTGGCTGCTGTGATCGTCTGCATTCTGTGTCCGATTTTATTTAACGCCATTTTTAAATTAAAAGCTGAAGATCGCATTAAGGAAAAAGTCGTGATTCTGGGCACGAATGCCTTGACTGTTCCCGTAATGCTTGACCTACATGATAACTGGTATTCTGTTAAGATGTTTACTACCAGTAACGAACACTATCATATTTATAAAAGCCGTGTGCCGCAGCTAAAATTATTATCCCAATTGGATAGTGCGAGCCTGGCACAATTTGGTGCTTTTACTGGTAATATTTTCGTTGCGGCCATGAGGTCTGACGATACTAATTTGCGGCTGGGGCAGCTGGCACAAGAGCAGGGTGATTTCAAGCGCATTATTATTTGTCAAAAGCGTGCTGATATTGCCAGGGTCAAGGACTTGCGCAAGAATGGTATGGAAGTCTTTGACTTGAGTAATATTACTTCCGCACTCTTACGGGCACTAATCGAATCGCCCGCTCTCTATAGTGTCTTGAGTGATACTAAAAATGCGGTCTACTCTGTTGTTGTCCGTAATACAAAGTATTCTGGTCGGCAACTGATGGACTGGGACGTGGCTCATGACATCACCGTCAGCCGTATTCGCCGGGGGCAAGAGTGGCTGGTGCCGCACGGTCATACTGTCATTGAATTAGGTGATGAACTGATTTTCACCGCAAAATATCAAGCGGCCGATCGTATGCGCCAGGTTATCGGCAAAAAATAATTACTAATTAGACTGACTAACAAAGGACTGATTTTGACAATCAGTCTTTTTTAATTGAGAATTTTTCTGAGTTAGAAAATAATACAAAAATTAAGAAGTGACTGTCAGCATTTTTTAGTTCTCAGTTACAATATACTCTTGTATAGTTATAATAATTTTCATTTTTAAATATTGAAAGGTTTAGATATGAGTAAAAATAATCTTTGCAAGAAAGTGATAGTTTCTTTGACCACTGTGACTTTACTGACAGGGTTTTTAAAGCAAGCGCCGCCGAGTGTCTTAAATGCCCTGCCGGAAAAAGTAAGTGCAGCTAAGAAAAGTAGTCGAACTAGAAGAATAAAAAGGGTGGGAACCAATTTCGCTGTCTATGTCCGTAAGGGCAAAAAGCTGGTTAAATCCAAGAAAATCATCAAGGCGGGTCAAAAAGTACGTATTTATGGCCAAAAAACTGTTAAGGGTAAACTGTTTTATCGCATTGGTAAAAATAAATTTGTTAAAGCCGTTAACATTCAAGGCAAAATTTATCAAGTAACCAAAGATACGGTACTTTATACTCGAAATGGCAAAAAAGTAAAAGCAATTCACAAAGGACAAAAAATTAGGATTTTTGGCGCATCAAAAGTAATTAAGGGCAAGAAATGCTACGCCACTAGCCACGGTTACATCAGGAAGGGTGTGTTAGCCAAGATAAATTCAACGGCGAAATCAACTGAGCAGGTGATTAAAACTCTGTCGCCTGCAGTAAATATTACTAACGAATTGGCAAAAAGTATTGATTATAATAAGACGCAAACTGCCAATACTTTGGTATTTAATGGTTCCGGCTTGAATAATACGCCAAGCAATACTTTTACTCCTAATGTGAATAAGACTACTCAGGGTGAAACTAAGAATAACCATATTAATAGTGCATCAAATGCAAATAGGGCAGAGAATCCTGATAAGTCTGAAGGCACTAATGATAGCAATACTGCACAAAATCCACATAATGCGGATAATCTTGCAGATGGACACGGTGCTAATGTGATTTCGGAAGCCACTGAAACTAATGATAAAAATACCTCTGAATCTAAAACACCAGAAGATAAGGTGAATCCCGATCAGCCGAATACCTCTGATGATGCAGCTCAGGATACAGCCTCCGATAATTTACCAGATCCTATTGCCGTTAATGAGAATGTTTCAGACTCTTATACCAAGGAGTTTTCACCTAGTAAATTTAGACAAGTCTTTTTAAGGGAACTTAATCAGGAGCGGGTTAGCCGGGGCTTAACCAAATTAACAGCAGACCCTACTTATGACAAGATTGTTCAAGAACGTGCCCAGGATTTAATCAAGAATTTTGGACTTTATGATAAATCTGGAAGGTCTATTTTACAAAAGGCTTTTCAAGAAAAAGGCATTGATTATCCCATATTGGGAGAATGTATTGCCAGTTTTTCGTGGGAGTGGACTATTAATCGCACTACAAACGTGCTAGAACTTGCACTTGATGGTGGATCAACTGAAGAGGTTGCCAGCAGCATTCTTTACGAATATCTTAACAATAATATAACTAGGGATGGGAAATATCGGGACGTATTGCTTAATCCGGCTGCTAGAACAATTGGTTTAGGAGCAGCCTTTGAGAAAACCACCGTTTATTCAGCTGTCGTTGTGATGCCATAACAATATAACAGTAATATTTCAGCTACTGGAAAAGCAAATTATTATAGAAACATTGTTATCATTTTTAGTCAGACTTATAAATAAAGTTAAAGAATTAACTTATTAATATTTATATTCTTTTTTCATAGTGCTAAAATATAAGCCATGTAACTCAATAGGAGTTATAGCGTTCTTAATTTTTAACTAAGTACGTCAAAATGTTGTCAATGGAAAAAGGAAGGCTCAATATGAGTAAAAATAGTTTTTATAGAAAAATGATAGTTTCTGTAGCTGGTGCAACATTGTTAGCAGTTGGCGTAAATCAATTGCCTGTCAATGCTTTAGGTAGTACTCCAACTGAAGTTAGTGCTGCTAAAAAAGCTAATAAAACTAAAAAAGTTGGTGCAAATTCTGCTGTTTACAAGCAAAAGGGCAAGAAGTTAGTTAAGACTAAGGTAACAGTTAAGGTTGGCCAAAAAGTTAGTGTTCTTGGCAAAAAGACCGTTAAAGGCAAGGTTTACTATAAGATTGGCAAAAACCAATATATTAAAGCCGTTAATGTTGATGGCAAAACTGTTCAAGTAGTTAAAAACACAGTTTTGGTAACCAGAAGTGGTAAAGCTTTAAAGAAGAGTAAAGTTCGTAAAGGCCAAAAAGTTACCGTTTATGGTGGTACTGTTAAAATTAAGGGTAAGAAATATTACTCAACTTCAGCTGGATACATTAAAGTAAGTGCTTTAGCTAAAGACGAGACAACGGTTACGTCAATTAGCTCAACTGGTTCTAACGGTTCAACCGGCTCGACTAGTTCTAACGGTTCAACTGGCTCGACTAGTTCTAACGGCTCAACCGGCTCTAACGGTTCAACCGGCTCGACTAGTTCTAACGGCTCCACTGGCTCTAACGGTTCAACTGGCTCGACTAGTTCTAACGGTTCAACTGGCTCGACTAGTTCTAATGGCTCAACTGGCTCAACTAGTTCCAACGGTTCAACTGGCTCGACTGGTTCAACCGGCTCTAACAGTTCATCCGCTACTACTACTCCTTCAAAGTAAATAATATTTAATATTACTAGCAAAAGAGACCTAAATGTTATCCCTGATAAATACTAAAATGTCTTACCGGACTTTTAGGCCACTTTTTATATTCAAAAACGCAGTTCCTCTAAAAATTAGAGGTAACTGCGCTTTTAATTTTATTTATTTGATCGACTCTTTTGCTTGAGCTAGAACAGCCATCACAGCTACGCTATGATCATACAATTTGTCAGCTGCAGCAGTATCGTGATTGTCAATAATTTTAACAAAGTCTGTAAATTCACTCGCCATACGATGATCAAATTGGTTAAAGTTGAATTCACTGTTTTCACCATTTCTTCGTTCAATGGTAAAGTTTTTGATTACACCTGTTGACCCATCAAAATAGATAGTGCCTTTTTCACCTTCAATAAAGGATCTTGGCGTAGTATAGCTGTCCTTTGAAGCAATCAAAACAGCTTGCTTATCTGGGTAAACTAAGTTAAGTATACCGGAAGTATCAATATGCTGTTGGATCACTGGGTAATATTGCACCTTTTCCGGTTTGCCAAAAAGACCAACAGCTAAATGAATGTTGTAAATATTTAAATCCATTAAGGTGCCACCGTCTTTTGCCGGATCAAAAACGGGAGCAATCTTACCCTGCAAGAAATCATCATAGCGGCTAGAGTACTGTGTATAGTTCAGAGAGATGATATGAATAGGCGCTATTTTGGTTAATTTTCGTTTGATTTCCTTATAATTTGGCAGATGAATATTGGTAATAGCTTCAACAATAATTACATTATGATCATCAGCTATTTTTTTAAGTTCCTGAGCTTGAGCAACGGTTTCAACATAGGGCTTTTCACAAATAACATTTTTGCCAGCCAGAACGGCTTTTTTAACAACGTCATAATGCAAAAAGTTAGGTACGGCGACGTAAACGGTGTCTACGTTGTCGTCATTGCACAACTGATCGTTATCCGCAAAGACCTCTTTAATACCGTACTGCTTAGCTAAATCTTCAGCGATATGCCGACTGCGCTTAGTCGTAGAGATTGCTGCTAGTTCCAAATTTTTAATTTTAGCTGCAGTAGTTAAGAAGTCATGGACAATTTTGCCACTACCAATAATACCTAATTTCATTTTGGACCTCCATTTTACTGATGAAAATATTTAAAAGAGTTAACACCCTTATTTTATCTCATCGAATAGATCTGGAGAACCCTATCATTTTAGATTATTTAGCTGTAGCTGGGGTCGCATTTTTAACTTCGTCAGGAAGAGCTAAAGAATCAGAGCCGCCAAAGCCAAACATTTTAAGTTTGAAAGATGCTGGTGTCTTTTTATCATAATTCATCTTAAAGGAAACAGCATAGTCTGTTACTTCTTCGTCTTTCAGAGTGAAAGTAACGTAGCATTTGCTGAGTTTAACGTGTTTTTTGAAAGACTTGGTGTCTACCTTATAATCTTTAAAAATCTGGTTTAACATTTTGGCTGCTTTAGTCATGCTGACGCTACTTTTGAGAGTATAAACACCTTTTTTATGACTAAGACGGGCATTCTTATAAAAATCATGCTTAACACTCTTAGTAAATTTCTTAATTGTGTTTTCATATTTTTGCATGTCCGGCTGAGCTGCTTCACTGTCTGCGAGAGTTGTATATTGCCATTTGCCATCGACCTTGGTATAAAGGCGGTTAGAAGTCATATCAATCCATTGTTCTACTTTACCTTTGTTTTTGCCAGCGTTGACGGTAGTAATAGATTGCACTAGTTGAGGCTTGGTAGTGAAGACACCATGTGCATCAAAACCCAGTTTTTGCTTACCACTTTTAATCTTAGTGGTGAAAACGTATTGGCCACTGGTTGGTTCCGCCTTTTTATTGTTAACAATCGCAACAGCCTGCTTTTTATTTAACGCTGCGTCAACTGTTTTGGCGTGAGCCAAACCACCACCAACAAGGGCGGCAGATAATAATACAGTAGAAATTAGTTTTTTAAATTTCATGATTAATACCTCTTAATTATTAAAAACACTTTATATTATTTTAACGGGTTAGCCGGTGCGTTTTTAACCTCATCGGGTAATTGTAAGTTGTTAAAGTCACCAAAATTACTCTTACTTTGCTTTACTCGAACATGCATAGTTTTGGCGAAACTTGCTTTAAGGCTAACATAGGAAGTCACGATTTTTTGATCTTTAATGGTGTAAACAAACTTGCAATTGCTAAATTTAAAACTCTTTAGTAAGGATTTTGTATTTGCTTGACCTAGCATCCCTAAAGTACTTCGTAATAATTTCTTACCGCTAACTTTACCTTTAACTGTGTAAGTTTCATTATTATTGGTGATTTTGGCATTCTTGCCCATTTCCTGATAAATACCCTTATTATATTTCTTAAGCGCTTTACTATTTTTTAGTTTATTTAGTTCTGTAATCAAAAAGTCTGGTAAGGTATCGTACTGCCATTGGCCTTTTTGCTTAGAATAAAGGCGCTTGCTGTCTAAATCTACCCATTGCTCAGTAGTCTCAGTTTTCTTTCCAGTTTTTGTTGTACTGATGATGTGAAATAATCCCTTTTGACTATTAAAAACGGATTGTTCTGTGGTAGTTGTAGTCTTTTTCCTATATTTGGTCGTTGTTGTTTGTTCCATTTGCAAACTGGTGGGATTTTGTTCATCCTTTGCAATAATCGCAATGGCCTGCTTTTTGTTTAAGGCTGCTTCTACTGACTGGGCATGAAATAGCCCACCACCAACTAAGGCGACGGATAACAGCAAAGCCGAAATAATTTTCTTAAATTTCATTGGTAGCATCTCCTTTTTTAAGATACATATATTTTAAATTAAAAAAAACTTTTGTATACCTTTTATGGTTAATTTTTTATTAAAACTTTTATATAAAAGTCTGCACAACCGGTCTTGGTCAAATAAGAATCTGAAAAGTCCTGTTTCCATTGGTGGTAGAGCTTGATTTTTAGATAATCCGGTCATAAAAAGATTCCCGCAACCTTTCTAACTTGCAGGACTCATTTCATTATTCAGCTTTTTTATAAATTAAAAGGACTAGCTTCTACTTAATAGCGGAAGTAAGTCCATAACTAGAGCCTCATAAACTATGCTGATTTTAGGGTTCACATTAATAATATTTATTTCTTCTTTTTATTTGTTTCCGGTAATGGCTTAGCGTTAAGTGCATTGTTGGGAATCTTTAAAAAGTCCCTGCTGCCCATGTTGCCGTAACTTTGACCGGCACTGAAGCGCATTAATTTGTTTACTTTGATCTTAACTAAGTATTGAAACGTATAAAGTTTCTTATTTTTAACCACAAGTTTTGCAGTCATACCTTGAATTTTACCTATTTTGGCTATTTTACGGTAAATCGTTTGTTGCTTTGAGCTTTGATTATTAGTGACAAAGATCGGGTCAAGCGCCTTCTTTATGGTCTTTTGGTCTTTAACTGTTGCATCTAACGTATATGTTTGCCCCTTACGCGTCATTTTATAAACCTTTGTAAGAGCTGCGGGCGGATCCATTAACATGGGGTTGTTGACTATGGAGTCTAATAAATCAACGTATGAATGACCAGTTAATTTGTTAAAGTCGGTCTTGTACCAATTACTTTCACCATTAATATAGATATGATTGGAATTATCAACCCATTCTTGTGCAGATTGGGTTTTACCTTTCACCTGTGTTTGGGAATTAAGTTGAAAAACGGTGGGACTGCCTCCAAATAGGGCAGTCGTAGCAACAACTTGGTTGGAGGTGTCAGTACCCAAGGTAATAACTTGTTTTGCCTGACCACTCTTAAAAGATTTATGTGAACATTTGATTACTTGGCTTTTAGTTAAAATTGGTTCGCTTTGCTTTTTTGGCTTTGAGCAACCTCCAGCAATTAAAGCTGCCATTAAGCTTAGGCCCAGCATTAGTTTTTTTATTTTCATAACGAGTTAGATAATCTCTTTTCTTATAATCATTATTATTTCTATTGTATCTTAAAACTTGAATTTAAAAAACGATTTTTAACCCTAAAACCTATGAAAACAAAATGTAAATGTGTAAAATAATAAGTGAAACTTTTAATTTGCAAAGGAGATATTTCATGTCAAAATTAGTTTTGATTCGTCACGGACAAAGTGAATGGAACCTTGAAAATAAATTTACTGGTTGGATTGATGTAGATTTATCAGAAAAAGGCGTTGAAGAAGCCAAGAATGCGGGTAAGTTAATTAAGGAACACGGCTTGAAATTTGACCAAGCTTATACTTCAGTTTTAACTCGTGCCATTAAGACTTTGCACTATGCTTTGGAAGAAAGCGACCAACTTTGGGTTCCCGAAACTAAGACCTGGAGATTAAACGAGCGTCACTACGGTGGTTTGCAAGGCTTAAACAAGAAGGCTACTGCTGACAAGTACGGTGATGAACAAGTCCACATTTGGCGTCGTTCATACGATGTTTTACCACCAAAGATTGAGGATGATTCTAAGTACAGTCAAGTTCACGATCGTCGCTATGCTGACCTTGACCCACACATTATTCCTCGGACTGAGAACTTAAAGGTTTGCTTAAAGAGAGTTATGCCATTCTGGGAAGATCACATTGCGCCAGACCTATTGGCTGGTAAGAATGTCATTATTGCCGCTCATGGTAATTCACTTCGTGCTTTGACTAAATACATCGAAAACATTTCTGACGCTGATATTATGAACTTGGAAATGAAGACTGGTGAACCTGTAGTTTACACCTTTGATGACAAGTTGAATGTCACTAACAAAGAGAAGTTAGACGACTAATTTTAAGCTGAAAAATAAAATTCCTAACCTTCGTGGTTAGGAATTTTTTTGTGGCTGCAGTTTATTTGTGAATTTTGACAGAAGCGTCAAGTTGCCGGCCATATTGTTCAGCATATTCTTTTAATTTTGGTTTGATTTTTTTCAATAAAGTCTACTCTCTTTTTTATCACTTATACTCCGCAACATATTGTACTTTAATGTATTCAAAATACTATATGTTGAAAAGGCTATTGCTTTTAGGCTTTAGCATGATTATCAATCCGGTTCCTTTTTCCAGCACAAAAAAGCAAAAAAATAGATCAAGTCTTTTCCAAAAGAAATACTTGATTTATCTTTTTGTCTAAAAATTAATTTTTACATTTTCTACTATAGCAATACCGTGCAAAGTATAGTTTTTTCCAGGAATTGATTCCTTATAAGAAATTGTATTAAACGACATTTCAATGCTTAAAGCTACTAATATAGCTTTTAAAATGAAAAAATTAAAACATTAGTACAAACAAGATTATTAATGAAATAAAAGAACTAAGTAAAAAACATGGCTACCCGCCATATGCTGATCAATATATTATCAGAGTGACCTTGCCATAAAGATATTAAAAACCGATCTGTCCAATTATTAGGCAGATCGGTTTTGTTCTTTAGTTTTTGCCTTTTCTTTTGGATTTCAAAGCAATAGCAAAATCAGCAATTTCATTTTG
>NZ_CALYQV010000058.1 GCF_945290125.1 uncultured Lactobacillus sp.
CATGTTGTGTAAGCGTGAGTAGTCTAAAACGCCCCGATCGTGGTCAATGCTACGTGCATCCGTCATGTTGGTGTGAATATTAAAATCAATTGGCCCCGTGTGCATCACACTTAATTGCAATTGATTAATCAGCAATCTTTGGCTAACCCCAGCTTGTAATAAGTCAACTTGCATCGGATTAAAGTTTGAAACTCCAAAGTGCCGCACTTTCCCGTCTCTTTGTAATTCATCAAAGGCAGCGCCAACTTCAGCTGGATCCATTAAAGCGTCTGGTCTGTGGAGTAGCAAGCTATCTAAATAGTCAATTTTCATCCGGGAAAGAATACCATCTACGGCGTTAATCAAATATTTTTTAGAAAAATCATACCTGGTAGTCTTGTAATCCAATTTAGGATTTTCATAAATACCGGTCTTAGATTGAATATAAAAATCGTCTCGAGTTAACGATGACTTTTGAAAGGCAGCTCCGAAGATTTCTTCAGATTTGCCATGACCATAAATATCAGCTGAATCAATATAATTAATTCCTGCTTCGTGGGCAGTTTCCAAAGTTTTAACAGCTTCATCAACACTCAGTTTGTTCATGCGCATAATTCCCAGTGCAATGGCCGAACCGGTGAAATTAGTATTACCAATTTTAATTTGTCTCATAATGTACCTCCTTTCTTTAGTATACGCTTTCTTTACCTATAATTTCTAAAAAGTGTAGTTTTAATTTACATTTAGCAATGATAACTAAAAACTAATATTTTTTTAAAAATATTTTATTTTTATCATAATTTTGTATATAATAGATCTTACATAATTTTTTAATATTTTTAAAAACAGTAGGAGGGAAAATTATGAGTAATAAGATTGGAATTATTGGAAACGGCCACGTTGGCAGTACGATAGCGCAACAGCTGATATTAACGGGATTGGTTGATGATCTTGTTATGATTGATGTTAATGAAGCAAAGGTTAGAGCGGATCAGCTTGATTTTCAAGATGCCATGGCAAATTTGAAGCACCACACTACTATTACTATCAATGATTATTCGGCCCTCAAAGATGCAGATATTGTAATTAGTGCTTTTGGGAATATTGAGTTGGAAGCAGGCGGTGAACGTTTTGCCGAATTGAACTATAACCGTGAGCGGATTGGGGATATTGCGGAGTCAATTAAGAAAAGTGGCTTCAACGGTATTTTGCTTGCTATTACCAATCCAGTAGATGCAATTACTAATATGTATCAGGAATTAACTGGTTTACCGCGTAAACATGTCATTGGCACCGGTACTCTTTTAGACACAGCCCGCATGAAACGTGCTGTTGGTGAACTCATGAATGTCGATCCTCGTTCAGTGGAAGGCTTTAACTTGGGCGAACATGGTAATTCACAATTTACTGCTTGGTCAACAGTCAAAGTTTTAGAAAAACCAGTTACCGAAGTAGCTGAAGCAAAGCACTTAAAGCTTGAAGACTTAAATGATGAGATTAAGTTTGGTGGTCAAACAGTATATAAGGGTAAGCAATATACTAACTATGGAATTTCAGCGGCTGTGACCCGTTTGGTAGAAACCATTCAAAGCGATGCCCATACTGAAATGCCAGTTTCAAATTATCAGGAAAAATATGGTACTTACCTGTCTTATCCTGCAATTGTTGGTCGTGACGGTATTATCCAAACTGTTGAGTTGACTTTGACGGATGAGGAAGAAAAGAAGTTACAGGCATCTGCTGCAACAATTAAAGAAAAAGCCAATAAATAATGAAATAAGTCCCAGGGGTTACATATCTTCTGGGACTATTTTTGATTTATTTATTAAAAATTATGGTCAAAATAGTCAACATTTTTATATTATTTTAAAAATTGTAGTGAATTCTGTGGTTATAAGGGGTATTCTTATAGTAATGAAAAGATTTAAGGAGAAAGAATATGAAGAAAAGAATAGATGACTATATTCTGGGTCTCGATATCGGGACCAATTCTTGCGGCTGGGCTGTGACAGATAAGAAAAATAACTTATTAAAACTTAGGGGAAAAACTGCAATAGGTTCACACTTATTTGAGGAAGGACATACTGCGGCTGATCGTCGCGGTTTTAGAACTACCAGAAGACGCCTTAAGCGCAGAAAGTGGCGCTTAAGACTTTTGGAAGAGATTTTTGCGGAGCCGATGGCTGAAGTGGATCCGGGATTTTTTGTGCGCCTGCATCAGTCATGGGTGTCACCATTAGATAAAAGCAGGAAAAAATACCAGGCCATTGTATTTACAACAGCTAAGACAGATCATGATTTTTATGAAAAATATCCGACGATCTATCATTTGCGCGACGCACTAATGAAGGAAGACCGTCAATTTGATTTACGGGAAATATTTTTAGCCATCCACCACATTGTTAAATATCGTGGTAATTTTTTGCAGGATACACCTGTTAAAGACTTTGAAGCTTCCAAAATTGAAGTAGGTCCTATATTAACAAATATCAACAACGCTTTTGCGGAAAAGATAGTTGAGGGCCAAGATCTTATTGAATTAAATGTCGCAAACGCTGCCGAGATCGAGGCTGTTATACGCGGTAAAGATGCAGAAAAGACCGTTTATAAGATGGACAAGGTCAAAAAAATTGCCAAGTTATTAACCGATTCAACTGCTAAGGAACAAAAAAATGTGGCTAAGCAAATTGCAAATGCCATCATGGGTTACAAAACGCAGCTTGAAACAATTTTAGGTAAGGAAATCGATAAAAGTGATAAGGCGCAATGGGAATTCAAACTTTCGGATGCAGATGATAAGCTGGGTGCCTTATTACCGGATCTTGATGAAAGTGATCAGACTGTTGTGGCTGAAGTCGAAAAATTGTTTAGCGCGATTACCTTAAGTACTATTGTTGATGAAAATAAGAGTTTATCACAATCTATGGTGGCCAAGTACGACAAGCATCATCAAGATTATAAGTTATTAAAAGCTTATATCGACACTTTGCAGGACCGCAGTATAGCTAAAAAGTTACTTTTAGCCTATGATCTATACGTTAATAATCGTCATGGTCATTTGCTGGAAGCCAAAACCGAATTTAAACAGGATGGCACTTTGACTAAAGAAGATTTTTATAAAACGGTTAAAGATAGTCTGGATGAATCTGAACTCGCTCGCAAGATTGCGCAAGAAATAGCTGCAGATAATTTATGCCTAAACAGCGGACGAATAGTAATGGTGTAATTCCGTTTCAACTGCATCAAATTGAGCTGGATAAGATTATTGCTAATCAAAGTAAGTATTACCCCTTCTTAGCTGCAGAAAACCCGGTAGAAGATCATCGTAAACAAGCACCGTACAAATTAGATGAACTAGTTAGATTCAGAGTGCCCTATTATGTGGGACCGATGATTACAGCTGATGAACAGGAAAAAACATCCGGTAAGAACTTTGCTTGGATGGTCAGAAAAGAAGATGGTCAAATCACCCCGTGGAATTTTGAACAAAAAGTAGACCGCCAAGAATCTGCCAACAAGTTTATTAAGCGGATGACTATCAAGGATACCTACCTATTAGGTGAAGATGTTTTGCCTGCTAATAGTTTGCTTTATCAAAGGTACGAAGTATTAGATGAACTTAATAATATTAAAGTAAATAAAAGACGCTTAGATCCAGAAATAAAAAAGGATATTTATAACAAACTATTTAAAACAAAAAAATCAGTTTCTAGAAGAGATTTAATTAACTATCTAAAGGAAGAGCAAAATATAGAACATGTTCTAATTGAGGGTTTGAAAGACAAGGAATTAAATACCAAATTTAATTCAAGTCTGTCAAGCTATTATTATCTAAAAAAACTACATGTGTTTGATAAAGAATTAGTAGACCCACAATATCAAAAAGATTTTGAAAAAATAATTGAATATTCGTCTATATTCGAAGACACGAAAATTTTTCAAGAAAAATTAAGGGACGAATTTAAGTGGCTAACCCCTAAGCAATTTAAAGCAATATCAACGTGGCGCTTACAAGGTTGGGGCAGATTATCGCGTAAGTTGCTGGTGGAATTGCATGATACTAATGGCCAAAACATTATGGAGCAACTATGGGATAGCCAAAAGAACTTTATGCAAATTGTGACTGAGCCTGATTTTAAAGAAGCAATTGCTAAGGAAAACCAGGACGTTACACAGGAAAATGGTGTTGAAGCAATTTTGGCAGATGCCTATACTTCTCCTGCTAATAAAAAGGCGATTAGACAGGTAATTAAGGTTGTTGATGATATCGTTAAAGCTGCTGGTAAAGCTCCAGCGCAATTTGCAATTGAATTTACAAGAAAACCACAAAAAAAATCAGAGATACTACATATTCGCGGTACTAAGCTGCTTAAAACATATGAAGAAACTGCTAGTGAATTGGTAGACCAGAATCTAACTGATAGCTTAAAAGATGCGATGACTAGCCGTAAATTGCTAAAAGACAAATACTTTTTATATTTTATGCAGGCTGGAAGGGATGCTTATACAGGACAAAAAATTAATTTTGATGAAATTATAAAGGATTATGATATTGATCATATTTTGCCAAGACCATTTATTAAGGACGATTCTTTTGATAATCGGGTTTTAACGGCTAAAGTTTTAAATGCGAAAAAAGCAGATGATGTGCCGTATAAGTGCTTTGCTAACAACTATGTTTCAGACTTGAAAATGACAGTTAGCGAAATGTGGAAGAAGTGGCAAAGAGTAGGTATTATAAGTAAATTCAAATTAAATAATTTATTGCTTAATCCGAATAAACTAGATAAATATCAGAAGTCAGGTTTTATTAATAGGCAGCTGGTAGAAACAAGTCAAATTATTAAGTTAGTATCAGTTATTCTGCAGAATAAATATCCAGATGCAGAAATTATTACGGTTAAAGCTGGTGACAACTCCGCTCTGCGTCAGCGCCTAGATTTATATAAGAGTCGTGAAGTTAATGATTATCATCATGCCATTGATGCCTATTTAACTATAGTTTGTGGGAATTTTTTATATCAGGTGTATCCCAAACTTCGGCCATATTTTGTATATGGTCAGTTTAAAAAATTTAGTCAAGACAAAAATTTAGAAAAAGATATTCTTACAAATCTAAAGTTACAAAATTTCTTGTGGCCTTTACTGCAAGAGGATAATTCTAAGCGTAAAGCCCTAGAAGAAATTAGGGAAAATGTTAGCCATCGGATAGTCTTTTACAAGCATCCAGACATTTTTGACAAATTACGTAAAGCATATAATTATAAATACATGCTAGTCTCAAGAGAAACTACGACTGAAGATAGTAGTATGTTTAACATGACTGTTTATCCTCGCGGAGAGCGTGATCGTAAGAAAACTAGAAAGCTAATTCCTAAAGGTAATCGGCTCGATACCAAAATTTATGGTGGCTATAGCGGCAACACTGATGCATATATGGCAATTGTCAAGATTGAGAAAGCAAAAGAATCTATCTATAAAGTTATTGGAATCCCAATGCGCGCTCTTGCAGGCTTGAAACAGGCCAAAAAGCAAGGCAATTATAAGGAAGAACTCCGCAAAGTGCTTGAACCCCAGATTATATTTGATAAAAATGGTAAGCCTAAGCGGGGAGTTAAAGGTTTTAGAGTAGTAAAAGACCATGTTCACTTTAAGCAACTAGTTTTAGATAGCGACAAAAAATTTATGTTATATTCTGCGTGCTATTTTGCTAATGCTAAGCAATTAACACTTTCTCATGAAACTATGAAAGTAGTGACAGATAATCTAGAAAAAGAGGATTATAAAGATGAAAAACAACTTCTTATAAATGCTTATGATGAAATATTACAGAAAGTCGATCAATATTTGCCGTTGTTTGATGCCAATAAGTTTAGAGCAGGCCTTCATAATGGTAGAGCTAAATTTATTGATTTAACTATTAATGATAAGAAAAATGTTTTAAGTAAAGTGTTAAATGGGCTGCATGATAATATGGTTAACCCAGATTTGAAGAACTTGGGAATTAAGACTCCATTTGGCAAAATGCAAGAAAAATCTGGTATAACTTTATCACCAAAAGCAGTGTTAATTTTCCAGTCACCAACAGGACTTTTTGAAAAGCGGGTTAGGATAGCAGATTTGTAAGCTAAAATAGGGAAGCGCAATAATCCGATTCCCTATTTTTGTGCATAAAAAAACCTCCGCTATAGAGCTGAGGCAGGACGGTAATAACCGCGTTGAAACTTAGTATCTCATAGATACATTGTTTGATTTTAAATCTGATTGTTAGATCAATAATGATTAGATCGTTGGTAGCTAACCAACAAATTCATTTTAACATTTATTTATAAAAATACAAGGAGGAAATATGGTATGGAGATCAGTAATCATCACACAACATGCCAAATTAACATATTCGATGCAGATGATGATTGTACAAACTCGTGATGGCATTAATCAAATTCCAATTGAGGATATTAATCTGTTGCTTGTTTCAACTACCCAGGCAGTGATTACCAGCGCACTTATTAGTAAATTGGCGCAAAATCAAACCAAAGTTATTTTTGTTGATGAAAAGGACAATCCGCTAGTTGAAACAGCTGTTTATTATCCAGGTGCCAGAAATATGGCTAAGTTAAAAAAGCAGTTTAATTGGGATGAACATTTAAAAGAAGTACTGTGGACAAAGATAGTTAGTCAAAAAATCAAAAATCAGATTGCAGTTTTGGATAATTATCATTTGAATAAAGATGAAGTCCAAAGTGAACTGGATCAACTGGAAATTAATGATGAAAGCAATCGAGAAGCAATTGCGGCTCGTAAATATTTTATGCTTTTATTCGATAAAAACTTTGTTAGACGTGATACCAGTGCCATTAATGCAGCACTAGATTATGGTTATGCTATTTTGCTATCAAGCTTTAATAGAGAAATTGCAATGAATGGCTACTTGACTTATTTTGGTATTCATCACTGCTCGCAAAAAAACCAATTTAATTTGGCTTCGGATTTAATGGAACCATTTCGACCATTTGTTGATTATTGGGTTAAAGCTCATGAAAAAATTAAAGAGCTGACACCAGATATTAAGTATGGGCTAGTTGAACTTTTAAGTTTAGAAATAAAATTTAATGATAAAAAGACGCTTTTGACAAATGCTATTTCAGTTTATGTACGAGAATGTCTAAAATTTCTAAGTGGGGATAGTAAGGAATTGCCAGAAATGGAGATGAGTTTAACAAATGAGGTACCGAATAATGCGCTTAATGATAATGTTTGATTTGCCAACGGAAACAGCCCAAGAACGAAAAGAATATCGCCAATTTCATAAAAAGTTGATTAATGAAGGCTTTTTAATGGTGCAATTTTCAGTATATGTGCGAGTCTGTGTTACTAGACAAACGGCTAAGTTTTTAGAAAATCGTATCAAAAAGTTCTTACCTCGAGGAGGTCTAGTCCAGTCATTAATGGTTACGGAAAAGCAATATAATGACATGCATTTTTTACTTGGCAAACCAATTGACGATGTGCGTAATACTTCAGATAGGACGATTATCTTATGATTTTAACTTATGTAACTCATAAAAAATGGGTGTTTAAGGATCCTGGTATAAAAATCATTGGCTTGCAAAGTCATATTGCTTACTGTGATATAATTCAAGGCTTCCTTGGAAAGAATAAAATGTTGCTTTGTTCAGAGGATGATTACAGTCCTCTGGATATTGGTAAGACGTTTGATTTCATTGGCGATCCATTACTTAGCGGCGATATTACTAAAAAATATATGCCGCACATTGTAAATAGCTATTTGACAAATTTAGATGAAGAAAATCGCAACAAAATGATTAAATCATTTTATAGTTTAGAGTCAATTTTACAGTTTAGAGTCAATTTTACAGGATTCACTTTTACTTGAAGACTTACCTTTAGCAATTAATTTTGATGAAGATTTAAAAAAGCTACTTAAATTAACGGAGATACATTTGGATAAATCAATGTTGCTTAGTCCATATGGTATAATAGAAACAGTTTTAAAAATTCATCAAACTTGTAATTTAAAGACAGTTCCAGTTATTTGTAATGTAGCTCATTATCTGGAAAAACAGGAATGGCAAGAGCTAGCTAGCCTTGTTAAAGAAATGAATTTGATTTTGGTTGTAATTGAATTCACTACGAGAGAAAATTTAACAATACCTAAAGACACACCTTTCTATTTTATTGATAAGGATCTAATCGATTGGTATTAACAACAATATTAAAATCATATTATAAAATATCGGTTTTAGATGATTGTTAGATCAATGATGATTAGAACAGGGTACACCACCTAGCATTTTAGGGATATGTTTTAGCAATGATGATTAGAATGAGAGAGCTTTGGGGCTTGATATTGTTAAAGTTTTAGATGGTTGTTAGATAAATGATGGCTCAAGTATCTATATAAAAATTGATAAAGTAACAAGCACTTTTCTCATAGACTATTTTATGAGGATGGCAGAAGATTTTGTCAACAAACTTAGTCTTTATTATTTGAATTAGAATGAAATTTATACATTTGTAGCTCATTATCAAACATCCTAAAGTAGGAAGCAAATAGAAGTATGACGATACTTTTATCTGCTTTTTTATACTTAAAGTTGAAGTTGAGATCGCCAACAGGATTGAATCTTTGAATTCGATTTTCAAACGGGCCCGTAGGAGTAATGCCCTTTGCTAGTTAGGTTAGGATGAGGATCTTAAAGATCGTATTAGAAAATGAACAAAGGAACTATTATGCTTCAATAATTTTAGAAGATGTTACAGTGAATGTTATTGGTATTGACGTTAGTCGTGGTAAAAGTCATGCCACTTTAATTACTACTGATTTTGAAAAGCAAGATTTTAATTTTAGTCGTAGCCGCTACAGCATTGGTTCTGCACAAACGGTTGAAGTTGAGATGATTAAAGGCATGCTTAGAAATCAAAACAAGATTAACAATTATCTAGTTGACTATTACTGCAAATTAAAAGGGCCACCCTATTCCAGAAAGGATTTGGAAATAGCCTGTGTTAACCATTTAAATCGTACAATCATGTATTTCGTTCACACAAATCAAAGCTATGATTATCAACAAGCTGTACGTCAATAAAGGTTAATTGTTAAACAAATATTTAACTTGCAAAAAGGCGCTTTTTTGAAGTATCTTTAGTATACCCATTTTTAAATCTTTTTGATACTTGAAATTCTATAAGAAATCATATTAATAATGAAAAGATAAGTAGTAACAGATAATAAATCTGCTAATTAATCACACATGATAATAGCGACAAAATAGGCAGGTATATTTTATTTCCTTATATGTGACTTCCACTATGCAGATATAAACTAAACTCCCATTAAAAAGGTAAGCTTATTCACATGAAAAACATACTAAAAAGTAGAAACAACAGACTATATCTTCTATCAGTAATTACTGATAACTTTGGCAGTGCGTTAATGGCCTTTGTGTTACCATTGATGGTACTTGATATCACTAAAAATGGAATTCATTTGTCAATAATCTCTGTAATTCAAACCCTGCCGTTTCTAGTTCTTGGTCTCCCTGCAGGTGCAATCACAGATAAATTCGATGTCAAAAAAATTCTAATTTTCAGTGATTTAATCCGACTTATCAGTTATCTAGTTTTTGCTACTGCGATTGCATTGCACTTAACAACAGAATGTATAATTTTTGTTATCTATGCAGTTTCCCTCGTTGTCAGCGTCACCAATACACTTAATACAGTATCAGAAATTACCTTTGTTTCTTTTTTGGTTGAAAAGAAACAAAGGTAATTTCTGAATTAAACAGTCTGGTTTATGGCATACAATATGCAGCTAATTTCGCACTGGCTATCGTAGGCGGCGTCTTATATCAATTTGTTTCGCACAGTATTTTAATTTTTATTTGTGCCGTTTTCTATTTAATTAGTCTTTTACTGGAAAAAATGATAAATCTGCGCTCCCAGGACACTTCCTTTACTGGACTAGCAGGCCTGAAGCCAGCACTTAAAACAGTAAAAATGGATATAAAAGAGGGCTTGAATTATACGCTTAGTCTTCACTCTGTTTTATATCCATTAATACTGGCCGCACTAGTTAATATTGCTTCAGCAAATTTTGATAACGATAGTCTCATAATATTACGCACGCAAATAGGCCTTTCCTCTGGAAATATCGGAATTGTTTCCGCAATTGCAGCTATTAGTGCCTTAATAGGTACTTTGGTTGTTAATTGGTTAAATAAACGAGTTGGCTTTAATTTGTTGTTTACACTGCTAATTTTTACAGACGCTTTTTTTCGTGCTGTTTTTGCCTTGTCTAAGAACGTATTGGTATTAGTTTTAGCTATTGCAGTTATTGCAATTATGGAATCCATCATCAATATTAGTATAATCACGAATAGGCAACAGCAAGTTGAGCAAAAATATCTGGGTCGAGTTACAAGTATCTATAAAACAGTATTAATCGGAGTAAATTCTTTAGGCTATCTTTTAGGAGGACTTATTGCTAAGAAAATAGTCTAAAGATATAGCGTAGGGGTTTCTGCAATTGCACTCTTGGCAGTCACAGCGCTTAGCGCTTATCTGCTTGCGCCTAAAAAGAAACGTAATGAGTAAAACTTAATAAGAAACTGTTAAGCAGTTCTTTTGAGCTAATTATATTAACAAAGAGAATTTAACCATTCACAGTTGGTACAGTCACTAGGATAAATATTAATTATGAGCAGTTTTTGACCATGATTCATCTCCAGACATAGCCCGTATTATAGCTTTATACGGTACTATTGCCAGAGACCATCTGTAGACATCGAACATGATAATGATTCTGACCATATAAGAGAAATTTAGAGGGAAGTCAAGCCTGGCTTGTCGCCATTGTTTTATAATTAACAAAATGTTTGTTAAGACTTCAACGAAAAGCAAAACGCCAATAACTGCTAAACTAACCCAGACGTTAGTTTTCATATAAATTAGTAATATTATTAAAGATATCGCTGCGGCTGGCGTAACTAAAAGGGAAATTGCGGGGATAGTCAAAAAAGCTATTACAAAGACTTTAAACATTGATGGAATGGAAGATGATTTAATTATCTGCTTGCCATATTTATTCAAACACTGAAATCCGCCTTGGCACCAACGTGTGCGTTGACGAACTAGTTTCTTGTATTCAGTAACGCCTTCTTGTGTAATACTTACTTTGTTTATAAAAGTGCCACGATAGCCTTTAAATAGGCCTTTGATTGAAAACTCACAATCTTCAAGTAATGATGATGACCAGCCAACATCATTAGTCATTTTTAAAGTCATAAATTGACCATTACCTGAAGCTAAAGCTGAGCCCCAACTAGTTCTTGCCATTTGCAAAAGGGAATTATAAACAGTGAATTCAAAATTTTGCATCACCGCAATATTTTTTTGTAGATTGTAAATATTCACGCGTGTTTGCACTAAATCATAGTGGGAATGGTTAAATGCATATACAACTTCCTTTAAGTAATTTTTTCCTGGAATACTGTCAGCATCTATTACGCCAATAATTGTTTTGTCTTCAGGGTAGTTCATTTTTGCAATGCACTTGACTGTATATTCTAGTGCTGGGCCTTTTCCTTGCTGTGCATTAGGTTTAGTGCGATGTACAACCATAACATCAGGATGAGAAGCATACTTTTGCAGTAGGGTAGTGGTCCCATCGCTTGAATCATCATCAATAAATACTAGCTTAAGTTTGATAAAATCGTCACATTGTTTTTGCACATCTAATAATTTTGGTATATTTTTGCTTAGAGTTTGAAATTCATTCATCGCAGGGATTAACAAAAACATAGTATCAAAATCGCGGCAGCGCTCGCCGTACCTATCCTGTCGAACACGTCTGCTAAATGTCAGGTAAATCGTCCATAATAGATCAAGAATGTATGAACAGCCACCTAAAATTAACATAATGGCTATCAATAATTTCATTTTATCTCTCCAGTTATTTTTTGGATACTCTCAAAACGTTTTCAATTTATAATAACATGAATTGGTCTATAC
>NZ_CALYQV010000059.1 GCF_945290125.1 uncultured Lactobacillus sp.
GTTAATGTAGTCATCAAGAATTCCTAAATACTTACCCTGTTCAGGTTTAAAATGCTTAATTGCAAATGAATCTTTAATAATTTGCCGCGCTGCTGAAACATTTGCAACATCGCTTCTAGTAATCATTTGAACTGCTAGATTGCCAATTGCTGTAGCTTCACTTGGTCCAGCGTAAACGTTTATACCGGCAACTGTGCTAGTCAACTGATTTATCAAAGCAACATTTGAACCACCACCAACAATGTTCAAAGTATCAATTTGGTACCCTAAGATATGATTCAACTTTTGAATTTCATAACCATAAAATAAAGCTAAATTAGAGTATATTGCCATGGCTATTTCACCGGGGGTTTTTGGAACCCTTTGGCTCGTTTCATGACAATAAGCTTGGATTTCTCGGATCATATTATCAGGATTAACAAAACGTTCATCGTTAATATTAATAAATTGACTAAATGGTTTAGTTTTGCTTGCTAATTCCGCTAATTCACTGAAGGAAAATTTGTCATTAAAATCACGTTTTACACATTGAACCATCCACAGTCCCATAATATTTTTTAAAAATCTATAGGTGCCATAAGCGCCCCATTCATTAGTGTAATTTTCTTTATATGCATCTGGACCATTTTTTGGAACATTGAGTTCTGTTCCCAGAAGCGACCACGTACCTGAAGAAATATATGCCCAATGATGTCCTATTCCGGGAGTGCCGACTACAGCTGAAGCTGTATCATGGGTTGCGACTGTACTTACGTCAGTATCAGGCAAATCATAACCCTGAAAATTTTTCCGATTCAGTTTACCAAGCGGGGTACCAGCATCAACTAATTTAGGAAATTGATCCTGTCTCACATTAACTTCTTTTAGTAGATTCTGATCAAACAAGCCTTCTCTGAGACTCAACATTTGCGTAGTTGAAGCATTTGTTGTCTCTAAAACAGCTTTCCCGGTGAGAACATATCCAATATAATCAGGAATCATCATGATCTTATCCGTTTGAGCAAGAAGTTCTTTATTTTCCTCAAACAATTGGTACAGAGTATTGAAATCCAGGAATTGGATTCCTGTCTTTTGATAAATCTCTTCTCTAGATACTTTGGCTGTTAATTCCTTAATTGCATTTGTTGTTCTCTTATCACGATAACTAATAGGATCATCAAGCTTATTTCCATCTTTTCCTACCAGAACATAGTCAACTGCCCAAGTATCAATTCCTAAAGAAACTTTACTAAAGCCAGCTCTTTTTATTTTTTGCAAGCCTAATAAAATCTCCTTGATAATATGGTCGATATTCCACCGGTCATGTCCGTTTTTTAAGGTAAAGCCATTTTTAAAACGATGCATTTCAGTTAAGACCATTTTGCCATTTTTTAATTGACTTAACATCAGACGACCACTTGAAGCACCAATGTCTACAGCCACATAAGTATTTGTCAATTGCAATCACCTCACTTTCAAACCTTACAGTTATATTTATACGTTAAAATGTTATCGCTTACAATGACATATAAGATTGCGTATTGTATCATATTGGTAGATATATTTTTATTTGAGATATTTACTTATTAGTTTTATAGCACCATAACATAAGTATTAATTGCATTTTGTTATAAACTTATCTACTCTGAAGTTAGATTTAAATAACAATATGATAGGTAGCTATTTTTGAGGATGTAAAAGTATGAACAATGATTTATTAAACAAACTAAAAGAGCTAAATCAGGTAGAAGAAAAGCAATATAATGAACAACTTTTTATTAATGACTTTAACGATAAAACCTTGTTACATGCTTCAGATAAAAAATTCGTTCCTATTTTTACGGAGGAATTTTTTAAAGGTAAAAATATATATGTTAGTAAGCACAATCGCTTTGCGCCATATCCTAAACACACCCATACATTCTTGGAAATGAATTATATGGTATCAGGAAGTGCCAAAGAAAAAGTAAATGGTCATACCATTTATTTAAACGAAGGAGATATTTTATTATTAGGCGTCGGCACTACCCATTCAATTGCTACTCTGGGTAAAGATGACATTTTGATAAATATTATTTTCAGAAATAACATTAGTTTCTCTTTAGAAAATTTAAGAACCATCGGCAAAACCAAAAATGTTTTGTCCAGCTTTATCTTGGCCAATGACAACTCTCACGATTTTATGGTTTATAGAAAAAAGCATACTGAATCATCAATTCGCAAAATAGCCAATTTAATAATTGAGGAATATTACTTTGACAAAGATTTTTCTGATAAGTTAATTGACAGTTACCTCAATTCGTTTTTGATATTGTTATCTAGGAATACTAATATCCATTCTGATAAGATTTTAAAAGAAAATACTCCTGATATTATTCTTTATATTTTAAAAGAAATATCGACTAACAGTGCTAACATTTCTCTATCTTATATTGCAAAAAAGACCAGTTATAGTCGTTCTTACTTAGGCAATTTATTTAAGAAAACTGTGGGTAAATCATTTTCTGATGCACTAACTGAACAACGACTTTTAGATGCATACAACCTACTCAATTCAACTAATTTGTCAATTTCTGACGTTATTCAAAAAGTAGGAATTTCAAACAAAACTTTCTTCTACCAAAAGTTTAAGAATAAATTTAACTGCCTTCCTAGTGAAATTCGCTATTTTTAAATAAAAAAGATCATTCATTTAACTTCAATGAATGATCTTTTACTTTTTAGCCAATTAATATACTGATAAATCTGTTTTACGAAAAAATATTAAAAATTGTCTTCTTGATTAAGCAGATTGATACTTTTTAATTTGATCGTATTTTTTACCCTTTTTTATCTTAGCATTACGAAAATCTATATCTTCCTGCAAATTAAAAAAATATTTGTCACTCACGCCAAATACTCTTCCTAATCTAATAGAAGCATCGACTGTTATTCCAATTCTATCATGCAATATATTTTGAATTCTTGAAGTTGGCACACCTATTAATTTTGCTAGTTTATATGCGGAAATTTGCAAGGGCTTCATAAATTCTTCCTTTAATATTTCCCCAATTGTAGGTGTCGAAATTTTAGTCACTTTCTTAAACTCCTAATTAGTGATAATTAACAAATTCTACATTTGTAAAAATATTTTGTTTTTAACAAAAAATCAAGATGATTAGCAGGTGGCACTCTTAAATCATTTAAATTGTTAGCTGCATCTATCATCATCAATTTGCGTAAAGCTATTCGTTGTATTGACTCTGGCAATTTTTTTGAAAAGTTCCCATTATATATCTTCTCGGTCTCTTTATCTGCAAAATCGTATATCATTTTTATTTCCTATTATCAATTAGGCACGATTTTTATGTACATACAAGTTATACCAGCAAAATTTAATAATTAAAAAAGTTTCAGATAGAAATACTTTTTTATTCTAACCTTATATATGCAAAAGGTTTTCAGTTCATTCTAAAGTTTTACCTAATTATCCAAATCTATTTAACACAGACGCAATATAAAAAACCTTTCAAGCGCTGTCCCATTAGGACTTTTTTGAAAGGTTTTGAGCTATCTAAAATTTATAAATGCTGATTGCCAGAATCGAACTGGCGACCTTTTCTTTACGAGGGAAACGCTCTACCAACTGAGCTAAATCAGCAACTTTCACAACGTTTAAATTATACCAAAACAAAAAAAGTCGTGCAATCGAATGTACGACTTTTATTTTATTTCCAATCTAGACAAAGTCCTTGCTTGTGCAACAATTCGGGCAATTCATCACGGTCGATTCTTTTATCATTTAATTTATCGCCGGTTATTTGCTTGGTAAAAGAATCAATACGTCTATTAGCATCCCGCAAGTCATAGTAAGTTGTGACTACTTGATCATATTCTTTCAAATCTGCCACTTTAAAATCACTTGGATAATCATTTTCAAAAGTCGTAAATTCGAGTGGCAAGCGCGGCTTTAATTGTGGCTCTTGATCAGGAATACCTACTTGCATCCCCAAAGCTGGAAACGTTAATTTAGGCAAGTCTAACACTTCCAACATTTTTAATGGGTGATCGTTAATGGTTCCTAATGGCACATAACCTAAATTCATGCTTTCAACAGCATTAGCCACATTTTGCCAAGCAAGTAATGTGTCATCCAGTCCCTGAAAGAAAATGTCAGTGGTATGAACGCGGCCGTCATCTTTACCTAACTGACGGCGAATTTGTTGGTTGCGGTATAAATCAACTACAAAGATAAACAAATCTCCCTCTGATCCGACATATTTTTGTCCGCATAATTCCCTGATTTTAGCCCTTTTACCTTCATCAGTAATATGAAGCATTGTCGCATTTTGCATAAACATGCTGGTCGCTGTATGTTGAAAGACGGTGTACAAAGTATTTAATTGTTCTGCACTTAAAGTTTTATCTTTAAATTTACGGATAGAGCGATGATTAATTTGATGGTTGATGGTTGAATTATGAATCATTTTGATACTTCTTTCTTACTATCTTACTAAAAGTAACTCTATTGCAAATTTATTTTACTGTCAATAAATTATCTTTTAAATGGCCAGAATGTGCTAAAATTTAGACGGAATACAAAATTACTAATCCAGTGGAGGAGAAATTATGCGCGTTTTAGTTATCGGCGGTGCCGGGTATATTGGCTCAGTAGCTGTTAAAAAATTAATCGAACAAAATAATGATGTTGTTGTTTTGGATGCTTTATATACAGGACACAGAAAGGCAGTTAATCCTAAAGCCAAGTTTTACCAAGGAGATATTGAAAACAAGTTTTTAGTCAGTCAAATTTTGCGTAAAGAAAAGATTGAGGCAGTCATGCACTTTGCTGCTTATTCTTTAGTACCAGAATCTGTGCAAAAGCCACTCAAATATTATGATAATAATGTTTCCGGCATGATTTCCTTATTGGAAGCAATGAAAGATGCCGGTGTAAATTATCTGGTCTTTTCTTCCAGCGCTGCCACATATGGCATCCCTAAGAAGTTACCAATTACTGAAGATTCACCTCTTAATCCAATCAGCCCTTATGGCGAAACCAAAGTAATAATGGAAAAAATTATGCACTGGGCAGATAAAGCTGATGGTATTAAGTCAATTGCATTACGCTACTTTAACGTAGCTGGAGCCGCAAGTGATGGGTCAATCGGAGAAGATCACTCTCCAGAAACGCATTTAATCCCCAACATTCTAAAAAGTGCTGTCAATGGCGATGGCAAATTTACTATTTTTGGTAACGACTACAACACTAAAGATGGTACTAACGTAAGAGATTACGTTCAAATCGAAGATCTAATTGACGCGCACCTATTAGCATTAAAGCACTTAATTACAACTAATAAATCTGATGTTTTCAACCTCGGGACTGCTCACGGCTACTCCAACTTGGAAATCTTACAAGCGACTCGTAAAGTTACCAATGTTGAAATTCCATATACTATGGGACCACGCCGTGCAGGTGATCCTGACAGTTTAGTTGCCGATTCAGCTAAGGCCAGAACTATTTTAGGCTGGGAGCCGCAACATGAGAACGCTGAAGATATGATGACAAGTGCATGGAAATGGCACCAAAGTCATCCTCAAGGATATGCAGATAAATAACAAAATTGCTGGTAAAACTTACCAGCAATTTTGTTGATTAGTTTTTAGGGTTAAATGTGATATATAACTCCATATCACAGAACTTGCCGTGGTACTTGACTTCATCTTTGAGCCTGGTCACATGTTCAAAATGCAGTCTTTCCGCAATGGCTCTACTAGGTTTATTATTATGATCTGCCAGTAATTTAATGCTGTGCAACCCAAATTGGTTAAATGATACATCTACTAACTTTTTAACGGCCTGGGTCATGATTCCGTTACCCTGATATTTTTGTCCCAGCCAATAGCCTATTTCGCCGCTTTCATTTTTTAGCTTAATATTGTGCAGATCAACCATTCCAGCTGGTTTGCCATTGACAAGAACAACCAGAACCAGTTTCTTATAATTTGCGGTGTCAACTCGCATTGCCTTAATAAAATCAACCTCATCTTTGACACTCGTAATCTTACCGGCCCAGGGTAAGAAGTGTGCCAGCTGATCACGGTCATGAACAATAATTTCATATAAAGCTTCCGCATGACTGACTTCCGGTAATACCAAACTAATATCCAAGTTGTTAACAGTAAATTGGCCAATGGTAAACATTAAATCTTCCTCCTTAATTTATTTTTAATAAAGTATATGATACTACAATTTTTCTTTAAATAAAGCCCTTTTTAGCATAACAAAATTTACAATTTGTCCAAATTTTGGTTTGGTTAAAAACATACGCTTATGTATAATGCTATAATTTAATAATGTAACTAATTTTTAAGTATTTGGAGTGATTTAATGAGCAAAGAAGAGGAAAATAACGGTTCTGGTTACGAACGAACCTTGACTAACGCGCATATTCAATTGATTGCCCTGGGTGGCACAATTGGGACTGGTTTATTTCTAGGTGTAGGTAATAGCATTAGACGAGCCGGTCCCAGTGTCATTCTGATTTATGTCGTCGTTGGTATTTTCTTATTTCTACTAATGCGAGCTTTGGGTGAGCTAATTGTTTCAGATTTATCTAAGCATACCTATATTGACTTTATTGAAAAATATTTGGGTAAAAATACTGGTTTTATCTCCGGGTATCTTTACTGGATTAGTTGGGTTACCTTGGGTATGGCAGAAATGACAGCCTTAGGCATATACTTCCAATATTGGTTTCCCCATTTACCCACATGGGTGCCGGGATTAATCACTATCGCAATTTTATTATTTATCAATTTACTTTCTGCGCGACTTTTCGGTAATTTGGAGTTTAGTTTTGCCATTATTAAAATTGTGACAGTTATTGCCTTTGTGATTTTAGTAGCCTATTTGTTAATAACTGGTGGAAAAACCACTTTTGGACCTGTTACTTTAGCCAACTTATCCACTCACGGTGGTTTTTTTGCTAAAGGGAGTACTGGCTTTTTCTCCGGTTTCCAAATGGTTATCTTTAGCTTTGTTGGAGTTGAATTAGTAGGTTTGACTGCTGCCGAAGCCCAAAATCCTAAAGTAACTATTAGAAAGGCCATTAACGAAGTACCAATGAGGATAATACTATTTTATGTTCTCGCTATTATCGCTATCCTAGTCGTTATTCCCTGGGATAAAGTGGCTACAAATTCCAGTCCGTTTGTGCAGACTTTAGCGGCAACCGGTATTCGCAATGCTGGTTCAATTATCAACTTTGTTGTCATTTCTGCAGCTGTTTCTTCAACTAATAGTATTCTTTATAGTGCTGGCCGGTTGCTATTTTCTGTCACCTTTAACGGCAAAGGCAAATGGAATCAGACATTTGGTCACCTAAGAAGACAATTACCACAAAATGCTTTAACTCTATCAGCCTGCTTAATGGCCTTAGCACCATTTGTTATTATTATTATTGGCAATGAGGCCTTTAATTTTATTTCCTCTACCTCTACCAGTATGTTTTTAATTATCTGGTGTCTGATGCTTTTAACTCATATAGTCTACCGAAAAAAGACATCTGAACAAGAACTAACTGATTTCAAAATGCCAGGATTTCCTTTTTTAGATTACATTACCTTCATCTTTTTTATTTTAATGATAATTTTATTATTAATTTTACCTGCAAACAGAATAGCAATGATTTCAGCCCTGTTAACCTTCATAGTTTTGTCAACCGTGTCTAAAATTTGGCATAAAGAAAAGACGACATGATTATACTTGCATTTGAAAATCTTTTATATTAAAATTTTAGAAAATTAAGAAATATCGCCACCGGGCGACAGCACTTAGCAAACTCTTTAGATCTTAGTAGAGTTTGCTAGGTGCTTTTATTTTGGGAGGTAACTCATGCAAGAACTAATTGTTGATAATACTTTTTGGTCAATTTTTCCCCAGGCAAAAATTTACACATTAATTGTTAATGGCATTAATAATCATATTCCTGACATTTCAGACAACTATCAAACTATGCTCAATCAAGCTGAAGAAGAAGCAAAACAGTATTTAACGGCTAAAGATTTTAAAGACAACATTGTTATTGCCGAATGGCGTGAGGTCCTTACGAAATTTAAAAAGAAAAAGGGTGCTCGTTCTTCAATTGAGGCCCTCTTAAAAAGAGTCTCTCAAGATAAAACTTTTAATCCCATTAATCCTTTAGTGGATATTTATAATAGTGTCTCTTTAGAGTACGCCGTTCCATGTGGTGGTGAAGATCTTGATCAAATTGCCGGTCAAATGCACCTCGGTGTAGCAACTGGAAATGAAGATTTTTATCCTTTAGGAGCCGAAAAAAGTGATCCGCCTAGAGCAGGTGAAGTAATATATTATGATCAAAAGGGTGCTGTATGTCGGTCACTTAATTGGCGCGATGACAAGAGGACGATGCTGACAGAAGATACTACCTATGCAATATTAATCATGGAAGCAGTAACTGATAATCAAAAGGAAAGAGCTGACAAAGCAATTCAAGCTTTGAAACAGAAAATTGCTGTAGAATTAGGTGTTGTGGGAGACATAAGTATTAAAACCGGTAATTAACAAAAAAATTCCTAGACAATTGCTTTTGTCTAGGAACTTTTTTAATTATGTCTTATTCTTCTTTTGATTTTTTGCCATAATCCCAGCGCTTGTCGCATATGTTCAGCAGGAACATATTGACGAATAGCACGTAAAGTTTTCTTATTATCTCGCGTAGTAAAAATAAACTTACCATTTGCACGAGTGCGAATTTCAAAACGAGGTATATAGCGTCCATGAAAATAAACATCCGCTACCACGTAGGTAACTTCTTGCCACGGAATTTGGACATAATCAGAGACATTGCGATCATTATAGAATTCAAACGCCTTATCTCCAACCATTACTTTACCGTATGTTGATAACGCACGAAACCAAGTTGCATTTGCTGTTAAATCAACTTTAGTATTTTTTGATTCAACCATTTTAGATTAAAGCACATGTAAAACGTGTAAAACAACACCGACAATAAAGATGGCAATAATGATCAAAATTGGTGAAACTTTCTTCTTTAATAGCCACATACAAAGGAAAGTAAGTAGCAGACCGGCTAATCCCGGAATTAAGCTATCCAAGTTGTTTTGTAAAGTAGTTACTTTAAACTTAGTCAGTGATAAGCCGTTAGCTTGATCTATTAAAGCTTGCTGAATTCCTTTGGCACCAGCAGGAAGTGATCCCCAATCAATATAGCCACCTTTTTGAACAGGTGTCTTTGAGACAATCGGAGTGAACTTAATGTTAACCCAGCGTTCAATTAAGGAGCCTAAAACAAACATACCCATCATGGAGGCGCCACGAGTTACTTTTTGTAAAAGACCACCAGACATATCATTGGTAATCGCAGAACCGGCCTTGTAACCAAATTCCTGTGTATACCACATGAAAGCCAACCTAATTACATTCCAAATAACGAAGAACAAAATTGGTCCTAAAACGTTACCCTGAATAGCCATTGAAGCACCTAAGGCACCAACAATTGGTCTTACCGTGTACCAGAATACAGGGTCACCAACGCCAGCCAAAGGTCCCATCATTCCGACCTTAACACCTTGAATAGCTTCATCTTCAACTTTAGCACCATTAGCCTTGTCTTCCTCTAAAGCTAAAGTAACACCTAAAATTGGTGATACTAGATAAGGGTGAACGTTGAAGAATACCAGGTGTCTTTGCAAAGCAGCTGCCATGTCTTCCTTTTTAGGATAAAGTTTTCTTAAAGCAGGAATAAGCGAATATGCATAACCACCGTTCTGCATTCTTTCATAGTTCCATGAAGCTTGCAAAAATTGTGAGTGCCACATAACTTTGAAGCGGTCGGCTTTAGTTAATTTTATTTTTTTATCAGCCATTATAAAATCCTCCTCTTAAATATCACTCTAATAGTCATCTATGATATCGCCGAGTGGATCGCCGGTACCGTCATTATCAGAATTTGAGCTACCGCCATTGCCACCTTTTGACTCTAAAGATAAGTACATCAGTGCTAAAGCTAAGCCAATTGCACCTAAAGCAATCAAAGTTAAATCTTTTATTGCTGCCAGAGCAAATCCGATGGCAAAGAATGGCCAAACTTCACGACTGGCCATCATGTTGATAACCATTGCATAACCAACAGCAACGACCATAGCACCACCAATTGACATACCGTCGCTTAGCCATGCTGGCATTAAGCCCAGCCAGTATCTAACTTGTGAAGCAGGAATAGCTAACAGCAATGCAGCCGGAATAGCGATTCTTAATCCCTGCAGACAAACATCAAGCCATTGCCACATATTAATTTTACGCCAATCGCCCCTTTTAGCATCGGCATCCATAATGTGGACAATACCAGTAGAAATTGTCCGTACGATCATAGTCAAAAACAGTCCGGCAACGGCTAGGGGCATGGCAATACCAGTAGCCATACCAATACCTTTTGTTCCTTGACCACTTTGAACCAAAATGATAGCGGAAGCTACTGAAGCCAAGGCGGCATCAGGAGCAACAGCAGCACCAATGTTAGCCCAGCCTAAGGCAATCATTTGTAAATATCCACCTAGGATAACACCTAAAACCAGATTACCAGTTACAAGACCAATTAATGTACAAGCAACCAATGGTTGGTGAAATTCCCATTGGTCTAAGATGCCTTCCATACCTGCAAGAAAGGCAACTATGACAACTAAAATCATTTGAATAGCGTTCATTTTTTACTCCTATTCTCCTACTTGTTCTGTTCGTCAAGCAAACTTTGAGCTTTATTTAAAATAGCTTCCATATTGCCTTCTTTATCTGTTGGAACTTTACGCACATCGTACTTGACTCCCATTTTTTCAAGTTCGTGGAAAGTATCAACATCTTCTTGATTCATAGACAATACGTTGTTTGCGTTGACGTCTCCGACTTTGTAAGACATTGAACCGACATTAACAGTCTTAATGTCAACACCTGCTTTGATTATTTTCAAAACATCTTCCGGATTTTCAAAAAGCAGTAAGGCATGTGTATTACCAAAACGGGGATCTTTAGCAATCTCCACCATTTTCTTCAACGGAACAGTATGTGCTTTAACACCTGCAGGAGCAGCTTCACGAATCATGCTTTTACGCATTTCGTCTTGAGCCACACTATCGGAAACTACAATTACACGGTCTGGGTGCATAGTCGGGATCCAGCCTGTAGCTACCTGACCATGCAAAAGCCGTGAATCAATTCGCGCTAAGACAAACTTAATGTGACCATCACCAACAACTGTACCTTCAGGAATAGTTTTCTTATTAGCTGAATTAGCAGGTTGGGACTGTTTTTGAGCTGCTGCTGATTCCTGCGGCATTAAGTCAACTGGCTTGGTTTTAATACCGTCCTTTGCCGGCCGAATAATGGCACTTGCAATCTGATGAGCAGCAGCATCGGGATTGGTCATTCTCTGCGTTAGTGCTTCAACAACCATTGGTAAGTTCATACCAGTAACAATAGCCCAATTAGGATGCTTTTCAAGCAGGGCATTAGCTTGATTAAATGGCGTACCTCCCCACAAATCAACTATCAGCAAAACTTCATCTTGATTTTCAAATGAAGCAATTGCCGTTTCCATTTTGCCTCTAATATCATCTGGACCTTCATCAGGTTTCAAAATGACATGAGTAAAATTATCTTGTTCGCCAAACAGCATTTGCGCAGATTCCGCAATACCGTCAGCAAAACCACCATGGCTGGCTAAAATAATTCCTACCATGAGATTTCCTCCTTTAGATAAAACATATCCAATATTATTTTATCGTTAAAAAGGTTTAATGTCACATTCTTTAAAAATTAGCTCACCTATTTCTAATATAATAGCCATCGTCACTTAAGCATAAATGTACACAAAAAAGAGGACCTCTTGGTCCTCTTCTCTCTTCGCTCCGGCTGTCAGACT
>NZ_CALYQV010000060.1 GCF_945290125.1 uncultured Lactobacillus sp.
TTTTCTGACCAACATTTTTCCGTTACTTTTGCAAGCAGTTCTAACAGTAAACAAATGAGTCCGAGAAGAAACTAATTCTTTTAACGAAAAAAGCAAGTAAAGCCCCAGAAATGATGTTTTACCTGCCTTTTTCTTCTTACCTCACCAAATTGACTATTAAGTCAGGCTCTTTATCACTCTTTACAAATTTAAGGTTATAAGCTTCTTTTTTAGATTATTTTCGACTTTTGCATGTTTCCTTAACCGTATTTTCGCATGCTAAAAAGCGTTGAACCATCAAGTTCAACGCTTTTTGTTAATCCGAGAGAATAGTTTTTTCTCCAGACTCTTTTTATTCTATATTAATTCTGCTGACATAACATTGCTGCCAAAGGAAATATTTCCCTTGGTATATTCAAAATCTATTTTTTTGATTTTATCTTTTGAGTTAGTAATTACAAAAATAACGGTTGGATCCTTTCCGTCTTTTTCTATTTGTTTAATGTCCATTAATGCAATTTTTTGACCAGCTGCAACATGATCACCTTTATGGACAAATAATTGAAAAGGTTCCCCTTTTAATTCAACCGTATCAATTCCCAAGTGTAGAAGAACTTCCACCCCTTCACTTGTTGTAATACCAATTCCATGTTTTGTTACTGCAAGCATAGTAACTTTTCCTGAAACTGGAGAATAAATTTCATCAGAAGTAGGCTTAATAGCAAAGCCCTCACCCATTGTTTTCTTAGAAAAAACTGGATCATTAACATCTTCAAGTGACACGATCATACCTGAAGTAGGTGAAACAATTTCAACGCGACTCTTACTTGCAGATTTTGCTTTATTTTCTTTGTCAACTTTACCACCTAAAATTAATGCTACTAGTGCGCTTACCAAAAAAGAAGCTACTAAACAAACAATCATCAATAAGACATTTGCGAATCCTTGGCCAGCTTTTACATAAACCGGTAAAGAAGTAATCCCAGGCATAACAAAAGCATAACATTTGACCCCTAATAGGACTGTTAACATGCCTCCAAAACCTGAACCACACATTGCTGCTATCATTGATGTCTTATGGACAACATTCACTGTGTATAAGGCCGGTTCTGAAATACCAATAAACGCAGAAAAACTAGTAGACAGTCCAGCTGCCCTTAACTCCTTGTCCTTCATTCTTAAAGAAGTTCCTAATGCTGCTCCAGACTCAGCCATATTATGCACGAAAGAAACAGGTAATAAGTAATCATAGCCTAGAGTTGCAATATTTTGTATCTGAATTGGTGAAGTTGATTGGTGCATGCCTGTTAAAACGATCAGTGGCATAAAAAAACCTAATAGGAATCCAGCCAATAACCCAGCTTTATTAAACAGCCATACTATACCCTTTGCTAAATATAGACCACCATAAGCACCTAATGGTGCTAAAATCCACATTGCAAGCGGAACAGCTATAATTAAAGTGATAGCAGGAACAACAACTAGCTTTAAGACATCAGGAATGAAGCGATCAATAAAATGATATATTACGGCCATAAGCCCGACACCTAAAATTACTGGAAAAACCGATGTAGCATAATTAAAAACTGGAATTTTTAACCCAAATAGTGTTAATCCGGAGTTTCCGCTAGCTATCTTAGCTACAAATGTTGGATAAAGTAGTGCCCCCGCCATACAAATACCTAAAAATTCATTTAGTTTGAACTTCCTTGATGAAGAAATTGCCAGTAGAAAAGGTAAAAAGTAAAAAGGAACATCAGCAATTAAGTTAAATAATGCCATTGTGGTATTTTTTTCAAGGCTTGGAGAGATAGCTAAAACAATTGCTAAAATTCCTTTTAACATACCACCGGCCACTAATGCGGGCAGAATAGGTTGAAAGACGCCAGAAATAACATCCAAAATTAACTTTCCACTAATTTTATGCGAAGTTTCTTTTTTAGCATCGTTATCCTCATTTTTACTAACACCTAAAATTTGCTCTATTGCTGAGAATAGTGTATCCACGCCGGGACCGATAACAACTTGATATTGATTATTTTTAATTGTTGTTCCCAAAACTCCAGGTAATTTTTCAATTTCAGATAGTTGTGCTTTCTCATCATTATTGATTGTAAATCTTAATCTGGTAACACAATGCCAATAATTATTAATATTTTCTGGCCCACCAAGAAAATCAATAATTTTTTCTGCTAGCTCCCTTTTTTCCATATTAGTACCTCCATTGCTCTTTTTTACTTATTAAAATTTGTTTTCTTGTGTTGCTTAATTCTATTTTTATACCAATAAAAAGAGTCTTTCTTGTAACGCTTTCCAGTTCCATTACCGGCATTGTCTAAGTCTACGTATATAACACCATAACGTTTGTCCATTGTTAAAGGCCCACATGAGACTATGTCAATAATCCCCCACATTGTGTAAGCAATTAAATCCACGCCATCTTTAACAGCCTCGTCAAGCTGATCTATGTGTGCTTTCAAATAGGCAATTCTGTAATCATCATGAACTTTATGGTCTTCAGTTAGTACATCATGAGCACCTAAACCATTTTCAGCAACAATAATTGGTAAGTGATATCGATCATAAATTTGATTTAAGGTGAAGCGCAAGCCGATTGGATCTATTTGCCAGCCCCATTCTGATTCCTTTAAATAAGGGTTTTTCTTTGTCATAATTAAATTACCGGCTGTTTTTTCCCAATTTGCTTCATTTGTAGATACTTGTGAAAAATAATAAGAAAAGGAAACAAATCCCACGGTTCCGCTTTTTAATAGTTCGGCATCACCAGATTCGAAATGAATGTGAACATTAATCTTATCAAAATACCGTTTCATGTATTCTGGATAGTAACCGCGTGCAAGTACATCTAGATAAAACCAGTTCGAATATTGATCATCTTGTATTGCTTGTAAGTTATCTTCTGGCTTTGATGTAGCTGGGTACGTTGTAAAGCGAGCAATCATTGCACCAACTGGTTTTCCGGGAACCAGTTTCCTGCCTAACTGAACAGCTCTTGCACTACATAAAAATTGGTGATGCAGACACTGAAAAATTTTTTGATCCATATTTTCCTCTTCTCCTGGTATAAGACAGACGCCATCCCAAGGAGAAAATTTAGCTGCATTAATTTCATTAAATGGAAGCCAGAAATCGACTAAATCACCGAGACGTTTGTATAAAACAGTTACATATCTTTCAAAGAATTTGATAATCTTTCTGTTTTTCCAACCACCATATTTTTCAACTAAATTAACCGGAATATCATAATGAACCATTGTTGCAAATACTTTAATACCATATTTGTGGCATTCTGAAAACATGTCACGGTAATACTCGATACCTTCTTCATTAGGCACAGCATCGTCTCCATTTGGAAATATTCGTGACCAACTAATTGAAGTTCTAAAAATTTGTAGACCTAGTTCAGCAAAAAGTTTGATGTCTTCTTTATAATGATGGTAGAAATCAATTCCCCGTCTGAATGGATAATATTTTGTGCCATCGCTTTTTAAAGCAGTATCATATTCCTTTTTTGAAAACGGGTCTTTTTGGTGCTTTTCTTCAATTTGCTCTGGAGTCCATGCTGGATTTAAATACCGTAAATCTTGGGTGGAGATCCCTTTACCTCCTTCTCGAAATCCTCCATCAGCCTGAGAGCATGCAATTGCACCACCTAGTAAATATCTTTTATCATAATCTCTTTTTATCATATATTTTTCCCTTCCTATATCCATTGTATATAACGCTTACAATGCTATAATATAAGCAGTAAATATCTTTTTAAATATCATAATTGCTTAAGAGTCTTATCATATTCAATAAAAGAATTATGAAAAGAATACTAAATAAACAAATTTATCAAACTACTGATAGTGAAAAATGGCATTTACAGAATAAAAATAAGCTAAGTCCCTTTTATAAATCATTGAAAACTAAAAATTATAATGGTAAAAAAGTGTATTTTTTTGATTTTATTAATACACTAAAAGGTTGTAATGTTGGTATGATCAGAGAAACAAGATATACTATCATTCCTCCTCATCTACATAAAGATATGGAAATGAATTATGTATATTCAGGCAAATGCACATTTTTAATTAATGGTAAGAGGATAACCTTAAAAAAAGGCGATATTTGCATTTTAGATACTGACGTTGTGAACAGTGCGGAATATAAAAGCAAGGACGATATTGTTTTCAATATTATTTTTAAAAAGGAATTTTTCTCGTCAGTATTTTTATCGCAATTTAATGGTTCAAATGTATTAAGTGAGTTTTTATTAAATGCAGTTATAGGAAAACGGTGCTTTGACAATTTCTTAATTTTTCATACTTCTAAAATGCCGGAATTTGCTGTTGTATTTGACATGATTTTGAGAGAGCATTATTTTCCAAAGGCAAACAGTATCCATGTAATTGAAAGCTACTGTTCAGTATTGCTTTTTTATTTAAGTCGTTTGGTTAGCGATGTTAGCCAGAATTTAATAATTGACGATAATGACAAGAACGTTCTAATGATACTTCAGGAAATTGAGTATTGTGATGGCAACTGCTCTCTAAATGAACTAGCAGATAAATTTCACTTTTCAACCAGTACAATTTATAAATTATTGATGAATACAACTGGTAAAAACTTTACACAAATTAAAATTAGTGCACAGTTAGAAAAAGCAAAGTTACTTTTAAAAGAAACATCGATGTCAATTACAGATATTATGTTAAATGTAGGTATAAAGAATACTACTTTCTTCTATAATAAATTTTATAAAGAATTTGGTGAAACACCTAAGCAGTTCAGGCAAAAGAATAAATCAATTGAAATATAGTTTTTATAGATCTTATTTTTTAAGTAATGAATCATCATTAAATCTTTCATTTATATGAGACAGAATGAGTCCGAGAAGAAACTAATTCTTTTAACGAAAAAAGCAAGTAAAGCCCCAGAAATGATGTTTTACCTGCCTTTTTCTTCTTACCTCACCAAATTGACTATTAAGTCAGGCTCTTTATCACTCTTTACAAATTTAAGGTTATAAGCTTCTTTTTTAGATTATTTTCGACTTTTGCATGTTTCCTTAACCGTATTTTCGCATGCTAAAAAGCGTTGAACCATCAAGTTCAACGCTTTTTGTTAATCCGAGAGAATAGTTTTTTCTCCAGACTCTTTTTATGGTTATTCAAAATAATCAGGAATAGTAATCAATGCGCATGATTGTGGCATTAGTTCTAAGTTAATCTTGCCATTTTGTATTTTTATACTTTCAGGTTTTAGCTGCGAAGCGACACGCAATTCTTTAACTTGGTCTTTGCTAACATAAGTTGGTTCTCCCATTTTCTGCCACAATTTCTTAGGATTAGCATGATCTTCATCAATTCTTTCTATTTCACATATACCACTTATCGTCTTATCTAGATCTATTTTCAATTGCTCTGTTTTAATTGGTTCTTTTGGTACATTATGGTTATACGCCACGATTTGTAAGTTATTTCCCTTTTGGACAGCTAAGATTTCAGCAGTAGCATTATTATTATCTTCAACATTTATTCTTTGATCACCGAGATTGTGGAATATTTCAAACAACCTATAAACTGGCTTTTCGATTCCATCAACTGTTTGCATGCCGAAACCACCATGAAATACTCCTGGTTTTTGAGATTCTTCTTCAAATATATCTGAAAATTCACAATAATCATATACTTCAACTAGTCCATCATTGTCAGCTAAAGTTTTAGCCACCATCGCTGCTCCATAAGGAGTATCATGAGCGGAATCGCCAACCATCGCTGAAACACTCCACTCTGTGTAAAATAGTGGGTAGTTTTTGGCTTCATCTCTTGTCTTAGAAGTCATAACTTTGAGTATTCCTCGAGGATAATCTTGTGGAACGCCATTAGTCTTTTTAAAAAATTCATCAATATCCATGCCACTTTCCCACAAAGGATCATCTGTTGGATAATGATGTGTCGAAACAAAGTCCAGAGGCAAATTATTTTTCTGACAAAAGTCAATCATATCAGGTATCCATGAATTGTAAGATGTGGCTGGTCCGCCAAAGCGCAGTTTTTCATCAATCTTCTTAGCCGTTCTTACTGTTATTTCGTACAAGTGGAAGTAATCCTCTTTTGTACCTGAGAAAAAGCGGGATAAATTTGGCTCATTCCATACTTCAAAGTACCATGATTCAACCTCATCCTTGCCATAACGCTCAAGGATATGCTCTATAAATTTGGCAATTAACTTTTCCCATGACTCATCAGATTTAGGCATCGAATTATTGCCACCATACGGAAAGATTTTATTTTTTTCAGAAGCTAAACAGCTTGGCATAAAACTTAATTCTACAAAGGGCTTCATCCCAATTCTGATTAAAAAATCATAAATTTTATCGATATTAACGAAATTATAGGTGATGCCTTCTGACTTACCTGTAAAATCAAAGTTTTCGACGCAGACACTCATTTCATCGTCAAATAAGCCGTGAAAACGGACATATTTTATACCCATATCTTGGTGTACCTTGGTTAATTGTTCTTGATAATCTGCTCTTAACGCAGTATAAGCGTGACTACTGCCAACACACATTTCCCAATAATGTGAAAACAATTTTTTTGAATTTGAATTTATTTTAAAATTTAACATTTTGTTTCTCTCCTACAATAAATCAATTATTATCTTCTGCCTTCTTTTTTACTCTTGATCCGAACCTAGTCAGTAATAAAACTAACGCTGTAATTACTGAAACAGCTATTCCTGCTAAAAAAGAATCGCGGCCCGGTGCTATTTTTACAGCTGCCAGTAACACTGGCACAAACATCCCTGCCAATGAACCAATTAAGGTGTTAATAGAAACTGCTAGTGGAAATTGTTTTTGATCAGTTAAAATTGACATTTCATATGGCGCAGTTGCGTTAACTAACACGATTCCCATGCCTGAAAAGGCGTTACCGATAATATGCAAAATAACGTTAGATGAGAATATTATGCAGATGAAAGATAATGCGAATGCAATGAAACCCCAGGCAATCGTATCATCCCTAGTAAGCTTTCTAATATAAGTTAAAAATGCTGCAGTAATGATACCGCCAATATTACCTAGCGCCGTAACCATTGCTACATAAGCAGTACCCTTGTTTTGTCCTGCTAAAACAATAGATTGATTGGATAAAAAAGTCATCATTGCTATTGAAAGCATAAAATTAACCAAATACAAAACGTAAACATAGCCACTAAGATGTTTTAATAAGGACCAAAAGCCCATTTTTTTAGCATTATTAGTTTCATTCTGATTAGTGCTAGCAAGTTTTTGATCTCGTGGAATTAAAAACAACGCAAGCGCAAAAACTACCAAGCCTAAACCATAAATCCAGAACAGATTGCGCCAATTGCTGTTACCTAAAATGCCACCCAATGCGGTAAAGATCATCATGCCAACATTCGTAACACCGGTAGCCCACCCCATGGTAGTGGCACGTGCTTCTCCTGTAAAATTCTCCTGCAATAAAACTGGTACAACATTAGTAATAGTCCCTGTGCCAAAGCCAACTAGGACCATGCAGGCTAAAATCAAGTTAAGACTGCTACTATAAATTGCCGGAATTAAGCCACCAATTGTTACAAATAAAATCGCCATTAAACCTAGATTTTTACGGGTCATTTTAAAAGTTAAATATGCAAAAAATATTGTAGAAATAATTTGACCAAGTTGTGGTATTGAACCTAACAGTTGTACTTTAGAAATGGGTTCTGTAGAAAATGACCTTGCTATTGCTGCAATTGCTGACGTGACAGCTGTACCCAACATTAACAGCAAGTTCATACTCAATATACCTATTGCCTTTAAAATTTGTCTTTTAGTCATCAAAGTTACCTTCATTTCTTAAATAAATTCCACATAAACTTGCGGCAAAACTTTTTCTTCATGTTTGACAATTACAACTGCTTTACCAGAAAAAAGTTTAATTTTGCTTAAGGAATATTCACTGATATCTGAAGGATTGCCGTTGACTAATCCGATGATCTGTCCATTTTCCGCTTTAATTTTTAACAAGTGATTATCATCAGGAACAAAGTTATTTTGTTTATCAATTGCTTTCAATTGAAATAAAGTACATTTTTTACCATGATACAAAACACTAGTATCTACTTTACTTATTTTGCCACTGGTTTCTTTTTTATCATCTAGCAAAACGTTATCTTTTACGTATCCCCTGGCTAAAAGCTCTCCCGGTTCATATTCAACTAGCCAATCACATTCATAGTTTTTAACGACTTTTTTACCTAAACTTTTATGGTTGATAAATAGTTCGACTTCATCAAGGTTTGAAAAAACTCTAACCCTAGTTTGACCATTTTCAATTGTTAAATCAGTCTTATTCCATGAAGGCATCAAATGAAGTACCGGCTGATCCTGCCACTGAGCCTGATAATAGTAAAAATAATCTTTAGGTAAGCCACCTAAATCCATAATTCCAAACTGAGAACTAATCCCCGGCCAGCCAAAAGGTGATGGTTCGCCATAATAATCAAAAGCAGTCCATAAAAATACCCCACCCATATATTCATGCTCATGTATATAAGACATCACAGTTTCAGGGCGTGCAGTGCCCCCTACTCCCGGATCACCAGGCTTTCTTTTACCGGGTAAAACCATTGAGTACAGAGAGCCAAAATTATTAGTGTGACAGTTTACAGCATCATCTTTGTAAATACCACGAGTTGAAAAGTATGACGCATTTTCAGTACACATCATAGGTAAGTCAGAATGACTTTGATGAATAAGTTCAGCTCCTTTGCCCATGACATCGGCTTCAGGATAATTAACACCTAATATGTCAAAATACTTAAGATAATTGTCATTTACTTTTCCCTCAGGATTTAACAATTCTGCAGAAATTAATAAAGTATCCGGAGATAAACTACGAATAATTTCAGTAATCTTTTTTACTGAGCGGCATCCGTACTCTGTGTTGCCAATAATTTCTTCATTGGCAATTGACCAAAATGAGATAGATACATGGCAACGACTTTTCTTTATCATTTTGGTTAAATTATTTAATCGCCATGGTGTAGCTTCTAAAAGCCGGTTTTCATCAATTAAAACTATTCCTAGGCGGTCACATGCATTTAACAATTCTTCTGAAGCAAAATGGTGTGCGCTCCTAAGGGCATTAACCCCCATTTTCTTAAGCCTTTTGACCTTAAAATCAATAATGTCTTGATTCAAAGCAACTCCCACTCCACCGAAGTCCTGATGCTCACATACACCTTTCAATTGATAAAGACATCCATTTAAATGAAATCCGTTGACATCATAGCTGACTGTTTTAATACCAAAACTTCGTTCTAAAAAGTCATTTTCAATTTCCAATCTTGCTTGGTATAAATTGGGATGCTCAGGCGACCACAGTTTTGGCGCTTTAATCGCAAATATTTTATTAAACTGTCTTGCAGACCGGGATTGTAAAGTTACAGTTTCAAAATGAAGTTGAATCTTTTGATTAATTTTTATTTTTGGCCTGATAGAAACGGGATGATCCAGATCATTTTTGACAGCAAAGTTAACCATCATCTTGGCATTTTTCTCATTTATTTCCACTGTCCTAAAGTAAAACTCATCGCTTTCTAAATGGACTAAATCTCTAACTTCAAGCCAAACATTTTTATAAATTCCGGCTCCTTCATACCACCATCCTTCTGAACCAGTGGTAGTATCCGTGCGCACAAGAATAACATTGTCACCAGTACGCGCAAATTTGATTATTGCTGAAATATCATAATCGATTGCCACATATCCACTGTCGTTATGTCCTAAATAACAACCATTAAACCAAACATCACTTGACCCCATAATGCCATCAAAATGTAGCAAATACTCTTTTTCTTCTAGCGATTCTTTTGGTAGGTTAAACGTCTTACGGTAATACGCTATTCCGTTATTCTTAGACCCTGTCATCAAAGTACTTGAATCATTTTGATAGGGTTCCCGTCTCTTCCAATCATCAGGGATGTTTATTGCCTGCCAAGTTTTATCTAAAGACTTAACAAATTCCGTCCCAGCTAAATTTTGTAAGCCCTTATTAACATCGCCATTAGATATTAAGCTTAAGAAGTGATTGCCTCCGGGACCAACTGGTAGAATATTGCCAGTTTCATTTTCAAGTGGTGCCGTTAATCCTCCAAAAGCATAAGACTTTTTTGCCAATAATTTTGGCTTTTGGATTTCACCAAAATGAAATTTCCAGTTATAATTTAATGAAATAGATTCGTTCATATTTGCCTCCATTTTTACTTTCAAGCGTAATTATAAGCGCTTTCATAAACTAACCAGATATACTTTTTAGTGGTAAATTTAACAAAATTAGTGTTAGGAGAAAAAATGAATCGTCGAATTTATATGTCTTACGATGCAATTCAAAAGTACTTGTCTTTCTGTTTTTTATCAAAACATCAAAAAATTTCTTTGTTAGATGCAATTTTTCATTTATACCAAAAAAGCAATTATTCGTATAAATTGCCTAAAAATGTAAATTCTTTAACCATGGCTCATGATAGTTTTTCACTCTATCAAGGCTTGCAAAATTTAACTGTTGATGTAACACCAATTATTCAAAAACCTCAACAGATATACAAAAATGTGTCAGAGTCTTATTTCATGTTTGCAGAAAAAGACGCCAAAATTTTACTACAATTTCAAAATGAATTAGTACACTTTCATGAACATGATTATTTTGAAATAGATCTTGTTTTAGAAGGAGAAACTAAGTTTTTTACTAATAATTCAGTCTGTAACCTACAAAAAGGTGGTTTAGTAATAATTTCCCCTGGTACTGCTCATAAAATAGAAGTCATTGAGAGAAGTATCGTTATCTGTATTGTGATGAAAAAAAGTACTTTTGATGATTCATTTTTTAATTTAATCAAAGCTGATAACATACTGGCGGATTTTTTTAATAAATGTCTTTATAGTTCCACCGAAAATTATTTAACCTTTAACGTTCAAATCACCAAAAAAATATTGCAAATAATTCAAAACATATTTGTTGAATCTTATTCTTCCTTACCACAATCAAATGAAATTTGTTGTAACCTTATTTCTATTTTATTATCCTATGCTCTCAGAAGTTTAAGCGAGACAAATAATTTTAAAACTTACAATGATGTCCATACTAATAACTTTTCCAAAATCATTAATACCATTAAGATGGACTGTGATACCGTCAAATTGAAGGAATTGGCTCGACGATATAACTATGATAAAGCTTACTTAGGAAAGTTAATTTCTAAAAAGACCGGTCATTCTTTTAATTATTTGCGCAATTATTACCGCATACAAAGAAGTTGTAATTTATTAAAATACACTGATGACAGTATTAGTAGCATCAGCGAACAGACAGGCTTTAGTTCAGTTAACAGTTTTGAAAGAAATTTTCGCCAATTATGCATGCTCACTCCCAGTTCATATCGCAGAAAGTATGAACGATTTTAATATATGACCCCCAAATTTCTTATCAGTATTACAAATTATATATAAAAAACCAACTTTGACCTGCAGTTCAAAGTTGGTTTTATCTTATTAATCAGCCATTAATTTACAACGTTAATCCAATAGTGGACAAAATAATTCGAGATAGTGATGAACAAATATGGCTTTTTAGCATAGTTTTTCGCAGTGGCATCGAATTATTTTCGCAATACGAAAAAATTCTATTTTTTATGACACTCACTAGCTAGTGGGAGCAATTTTCTTAATTTTTAGCGTTGCTTTCTTCTTTATCCTTCATTTCCTCAAAAGGA
>NZ_CALYQV010000061.1 GCF_945290125.1 uncultured Lactobacillus sp.
AAAAGATAACAAGACTAGCTTTGATCCACTAGTTATTCCTGCAAAATTTTGATCTCAAAAACTCTAGCTAGTTAGCCTTATAGTTACTAACGGAAAAGACGTCAGCATCATGCCGAAATAAGTTCTAGAAATTAACAGTTAATAATACACAAAAAGAGTCTAAGAAAATTTCTTAGACTCTTAATTATTGCCTTAGTAGCTTAATATCAATATACTAGCTACACTATATCAAACAAATACTATAATTTAGATTTAGTTATCTCATCGAATTCTGGATAAGCTGGTACTTCCAGATTGATTTCTCTAGCCTTTGCCAATTTATAGGCAAGCAAATGTATCGGAATGGTCATGAATAATGATGTCAATAATTCATTAACATCTGTTTTCAGGTTTAAACTATCCACCTCATCGTTAGTACAGTTATAACTAGCAATAACTGTTACATGCTTAGCATGCAATCGTAAAAAGTGCTGTAATTTTTTTGCTCGTCCTTCTAATTTGCCTTGAGGTTCGATAAAGATGAAGCGATCAGACGCATGCATACCAATATATGGACCATGCATGTATTCTTCTAATTCCTTCCCTTGTGCTGTGATATGAACTGTTTCCGTAATTTTAGTCTCGCCTTCACGGGCAACCCCATAAGCAGAACCATAACCAATAAAATAGATTCTCTTCAGCTCACTGTTTTCATTAACATAGCGATCAGCCCATCGTTCAGATTGCTGAACAATGTGGGGCAGATTCTCTATGATACGGTCTATTTCCTTAATATCTTTTTCATATCCCTTTGAAGATAATCTTTTGGTTTGGTGTGCCGCTTCAATTGCAAACAATATCAACAACAGAATTGTAACGCTGTAACCAAGCGTTACATATGGCATTTCTTCAATCCCCATTCCCATCTCTATTAGCTGAGCACCTGTCTGGGCAATCGGACTATTTAAATCACTAGTTAAAACAAAAACAGTGATTTTTTTAGCGAGCAATTCTTTAACAACTTTAATGGTCGAAGCACTATGACCGCCTTGAGAAATGGCAATATATAAAATATCATCCTGAAAATGATTTTGATAGTTAGCAGCTATCGATGGCTCTTCCACATAAACTGGTATTCCTAATCGCTCAGTCATCAACGGTAACGCACCATAAGCAGCGTTAGAACTGGAACCAGTAGCAAATATGACAATTGATTTGTACTTAGTCTCATTGGTTTTGAAACTATTAATCATCGGCTTTAACAATTCTTGGTAGTTAGTTCTAATCTGTTGATAAACGGATGCTTCAGAATTTACGTAATATGACATACTTTTCATAATCAAGTTCCTTTCAAATACCATCAGAAAAATTGGTTTTATCCTGATTTTCTTTTGTCAAAGTCGTTTTATCAAAAACTTGGGCTGTCTTTTGAGTGATTGCCACTAGGTCATGCATTAATTCTTCTTTAGAATGATAATCTCGGTAAGTGGTTTCTAGAAGTGAACTCAAATTACATCCAGCCACAACTCCAATCTGATCATTGTGATAGGCTAATTCTGCTACTAGCTTATAAGGCGTTCCACCGACGAGATCAGTAAAGAAAATAATCTCTTGGTTACTTACCTGTTCATTGATTTTTTTCTTTAAATCATCCTCATTCATTTCTTTTGTAAAATCGATAAAATTGGATTTATTTTGCGGACCAACAAACAATTCAAGTGAACTACAAATGCCAGATGCAAAATTGCCATGGCCGACAACAATAATTTTTGGTTTAGTCAAAATTTAGTCTCCTTTACATGATTCCAAGCCATGAACAAGCAATACAGAGGACAAAGACAACAACAATTAAAATAATTGGTGAAACTTTTTTCTTTTTTAGTAGCCAATACAAAAAGAAAGTAAAACCTAAAGGTAAAAGGTTAGGAAAAACCTTATCCAGAAAATCTTTTTGTAGAGACACACTGCCAATTTTTACTTTCAGGGATAAAGTTACGTAGGAACTGATTAGGGCACCAATTACAGTTAGTCCCATGATAGAAGCAGATTTAGAAATAATCTTTGAATTTTCCTGTATAACATCAATCGCTTTTGTTCCCATATCATAGCCTAAATGTGCAAAAGGAATTCGACATAAGAAAATGGCTAAATAAACTAAGAAGAAAATAATTGGGCCAAGAGGATTTCCTTTAGAAGCAAATGATGCACAAATCCCACCTACAATCGGCATAATTGTAAACCAATAAATTGCATCGCCAATACCAGCTAATGGAGCAAATAAGGCGTTCTTCAATCCACTAATCGTTTTTCGATCTACCCTTTTTTCCTCCATACTAGCTAAAAGTCCAAGTAGGATAGCTACAAGTGGAGGACTAGTGTTGATAAAGTTCATATTATCAACCATTGCCTCAGATAATGCCTTTTTGTCCTTACCAAAGATTTTCTTCCAAATTGGGATTTGCGCCCAGGTCCAGCCAGCAGCCTGCATTCTTTCATAATTAAAGCCTAGCTGAAACATTGATGACCGTAAACCTAACATGGTAATGTCTTTTTTACTTATTTTGGTGTATTTTTTTGCATCATTAGATACCATCTTCAGCGCCTCCGTTTTCCTTAATTTCATTGATTTGATCTTTCAATTTTTGATTCTGTTTAGTATTAAAGAAGTCAATCATTGCAAAGACAACACCAATAGCCGCGGCAGGCAAAACGTTCGAATAATTAATAAAGCTAGCCACTACAAAGCCTAGTAACAAGTATGGGAAATAACTTACCCGCAATAGTACTTTTAGTAACATTGCGAATCCAACTGCTGGTAACGCACCTCCAGCCAGTTCGAAACCATGAATTAACCATGTTGGCATTGCTTTGACTAAGCTTGCCATCGGAGCTTGTGCGGCATATGAAGATAGAAAAATTATGATGAAAAAGGTAATTCCAACAACCGCCATGGAAAAGGCAACATAACGACTAAACTTTTTTGTTTCAGCTTTCTCAGCCGCCTTATCCAAACTAGGCATAAAGCCTGAAAACAAAGAGTAATACATTAAGATAATGTATTGCATCAACATTGCAAATGGTAGCGATAAACCAACTGCAGTTGCAGGCGCAACTTTAGTTGTATGTGCAATTACAACCGTCATTATGCCGCAAACAGCTGGATTAGGTGGTTGTGTGCCCCCAGCATTGGTTAGTCCGGCAAAAGTAAGTTCCGCTACCCCACCGGCTAACAGACCTGTTATTGGATCTCCAAGTATCAGACCAGTAACTGCACAACTAATAATCGGTCGAAAAATATATAGAGCTTCCGTGTATGAATCCACCCCAGCAATTGCACCGAATATGCTGAGTAAAATTCCTTGTAATAAAGTGATTTTCATTTTCTCCTCCAAATTCCTTTAATTAGAAATCAATTGGTACTTTTTTATCACCCGGAACATCTTGAATGTAAATATTGACACCAGCGTCAACCAGTTTCATTAAATCGTCCTTATCTTGTTGATCAACGTATACTTTATCTGTAACTTTTTCCTTACCTGTAGAAAAGTGCATATTACCAACATCTATCTCTTTAATTGGTACGCCGCCATCAACTAATTTAACAGCATCAGTCGGTGTCTTAACGATAATAAAAATTTTTTGTCTTGGAGCAGCTTTACCGATGATATCAATCGTTTTCTGGATTGAGAAAAATCTTATTTGAGCTCCTGACGATTCAGAGGTACTTTGCATCAATTTCTGCTGTAAAGGATCTTTGGCAACATCATCATTTGCCACTAATAGCAAATTAGCTCCAATCGAACTGGTCCAGATCACTCCAACTTGTCCATGAACAAGCCGATTGTCTATTCTGGTTAACAAAATATTTGGTTTACTCATTATCTAACCTCCTAAAACTTTTCTATTGGTCCATACCAATGTTAAGTTAATAATATCAGTAAGCGGTTACAGTGTAAATATAATTTATACCTACTAATTTATATTTGTTATAATAATTAATGTAAAAATTATAAAATGTAACTGTTATTGCCCGTGGTACGGACCTTGTATTTAGAAAGTAATTATGAAAAAACCACTTTATTTAAAATTAGTTAGTTCCTTAAAATCCCATATCCAAAAAAATATGCATAAGGGCCAAAAATTGCTTGGTGAAAGAGAAATTGCTGAGCGCTTTAATGTAAGTCGCTATACTGTCAGGCAAGCGCTTGATGAGTTAGAAAAAGCAGGATACATTTATAAAGTTCATGGTAAAGGTACGTTTGTTTCAGAAAAGTCGGTCCCGACAGCCCTTAATGAAGTTTACAGTTTCACTGAACAAATGAAATCATTGGGTAAGGTACCTGAAACAAATTTACTGGAGTTTAAAGTTTTTAATTCTGATAAACGACTATCATCTAAACTAAAAATAAATCTTGGTAACAAAGTAATTAGGCTTAAATTTCTTAGGAAAGCTGATCAAGTTCCTATGATGATTGAAAAAACCTACTTACCATTCGCTAAATTTTCTACTTTAACTTTAAATGACTTAGAAAATAATTCATTGTATTCTGTAATGAGCAAAACTTTTCACCAATCAATTCACTTAGTTAGTGAATCGATTCGTGCCTGTTTAATCTCTAATCAGGATGCTGACCTGTTATCCGTAGAACACCATTCTCCTTGCTTAGAAGTTAATCGGACTTCTTACAATAAATTGCAAGAACCAATTGAATATACTTTTTGTATAGCTCGAAGCGACCAATTCGTCTATAACTACAAATATATCCATCACGATAAAAAATAACTCCACCAACGGATTGCAAAAACTAAAAGCACTCAACATACTGAATAGACAGGCCTCGAAGTTTAAAAATTTCGAGGTTTTTTATCATAGCCAAATTACTTAATCAGGACAAAACATGAAACAATATGGCCAGTAACACATCTGTAGAATTTGTAACTCTTTATTTGTTTAATACAGCTTAAAAAGGTCGGAAGTTCTTATTTCCAACCTTTAAAGCATTTTCAACTTTTTATTTGGACTATTTTGGAGTTTACATGTTGACACAAATATTTTTGAACTAATCTAACGTTCCCTTTAACTTCAAGAACAGTCACGCTATTCTTTTTCTTATAGAACCACACTTTTGTACAGTGGCTACTTGGATCACATGATTCAAGTTCAATCTTTTGATATTTATCCAAATCACCATTTAAAATTCCTACTTTAATCACTCTTTTTGAACCAATTCCTTGTGGCGCAAAGCCATAAAACAAAACTAATGCAACAAAGGTAAGTAATCTCAGGTCAAGAATGCTTTTATTTGACCAAAAAAGAGCAACTAGACCAATTGCAATAAAGACTGACATTAGCATTTGACACGGTTTTTTCCTTGCTTTAATTTGAATCTTTCTGATATCAGATAGTTCCCTTAAAAACATGAGCAAGATAAAAACTAAAATAGCAATCGATTCATTCATTTAATTTACCATTCAGCAATTGTTCCATCATCATTACACCAAGCAGGATTATTCCAAACTAGTCCCTGTTGAGCAACTTCTTTAATCTTTTCTTCGTCCATTTCAATTCCAAGACCAGGTCCTTTAGGAATATCAACAAAACTATTCTTGTACTGAAAAATCGATTTGTTCTTAACAAAATCTAACAAATCAAAACCCTGATTATAATGTATACCTAAGCTTTGTTCTTGAATAAAGACATTTGGAGTACAAGCATCAACTTGAAAAGTAGCAGCTAATGCTACAGGACCATAAGGAGCATGTGGAGCAACAGCCATGTCAAATGCTTCTGCCATTGCAGCAATTTTACGCTCCTCTAACAAACCACCACAAAGTGAAACGTCCGGTTGAACTATGTCAACAGACCCTTGTTTAAAGATATTTTTAAATCCCCATCTAGTGTATAATCTTTCTCCAGTCGCAATTGGTGTTGAAACTTCGTTAGAAATTTGAGCAAAATATTCTTCGTTTTCTGGCAAAACTGGCTCTTCGATAAACATTGGATGATATTGCTCTAATTCTTTAGCTAAAACTTTAGCCATCGGCTTATGTACACGACCATGAAAGTCGATTCCAATCGCCATTTTATCGCCGAACTTATCTCGAATGGAGGCAACCCGCTCTACCGCTGCATCAACTTTTTCTAAGGAATCAACATAATGCATTTCTGAAGTTGCATTCATTTTTACAGCTCTAAATCCTTGATCCCAACGTTGCTGCGCCATTTCAACTACATCTGAAGGTCGATCACCACCAATCCATGAATAAACTTTTATCTTACTTCTAGCGGCACCACCTAAGAGTTCATAAACCGGCAGGTTTAATGCTTTACCTTTAATATCCCAAAGCGCCATTTCAATACCGGAAACTGCCGTTCCGTTGATTGGACCACCTCGGAAAAATGACCTATGTAATCTTTGCCAAATTTGTTCGATTTCAAACGGATTTTGTCCTATGATCTTCGTACACATTTCTTTAGCAGCAGCCACTACTGTTTTTGTCTTTGTTCCAGAAACTAATTCCCCCCAACCTGAAATTCCTTCGTCTGTGTTAATCTTTATAAAAATCCAGCGTGGTTTAACTTGGTAAATTACAAAATCAGAAATTTTCATTATGCTTTTCTTCCTATCCTTTTAACTAATTATTTTTAGATTTTAAGGCTACTTCTTCTGCTTCAGCCGCTTTGTTAATATGCTTATTAAAATCAAAGTAATACCAGATCAATGCAATTATAATAATTAAAATAGGGACACAAAATTCAGGATGCCAAGTAAAGCAGAAATAAACAATATAGCTTTGAATCATTGATGTTGCTGCAAATGATGAAATCAAGAGACTTCCCCCTGTTGAAAGCTTTATACCAACCGACTTAGCAATTGCAGTCAATACTGGAGCGGTTGCTGAACCACACCATAAAAGTGAAGCTGTTACTGCAAGACCAATAACTATATTTTTCAAAAGATTACCATTAGTCAGAGCTACTACCATAGCTACTCTGAAAGGAACAACAGCTAAGTCAGCAAACGGTAAGACCCTATTCCCAGGTAAAACAACAGCCATAGCTATTGTTAAAGGAATAATAATTAAGGCTGTAGTAATAACATCAGGATTACCGACAATAACTGCTGCATCCAATCCAATAAATAATTTTCTACCCTTGAACTTTTTCTGTGACCATTTCTGTGCTGATTCAGATATAGGCATTAAACCTTCCATGAACATTGAGGTCATTTTAGGAATTAAAACTAAAACTGCTGACATACTAACGCCCAATTGTAAAATTTTTTGTAAATCATATCCGGCGAAAATACCAATAGCTAATCCAATCAATAAACCCATAATCATTGAGTCACCAAAAAAGCCCAAATATTTTTGTGCATCCTTGATACTGAATTTAGATTTTCTAAATAAAGGAATTTTATCTAATATCCAATTTAAAGGAACGGCAATTACCAAAGATGATAATGCAGACACAGTAGGCAATGAAACACCAGGAATTTTAAAAAAGCCCTCTACCATTGGCTGTGACCAATCTGACATTTTAAAAGTGATAATAGCCATGACAGCAACGCTACCAACAGCCAAAAATACATTTTTTGTCACAAAGTAGACCATTATTCCAACTATCGCCATATGATGATAGTTCCAAATATCTACATCTAACGTATGTGTTGCTTTTAAAATTAATAGCACTATATTAATTAATAAAATTACAAAAATAAGAATTGCAATGATTGGTGATGCCCAAGTTACGGCTGCAATTGAACCCCAGCCTACATCTAATGCATTAAGCTGAACATGGGTTCTTTCTACCATTGCTTTTGCAGCAGGACCAATATTAGTTGTCATAAAATCAAGTACAAGCTTAATTCCAGCAAAGCCAATTCCTAAAGTAAGGCCTGACTTAAAAGCCGCAGAAATTTTTAAGCCAAAAATCAAACCAACAATGGTAATAATAATTGGCAGCATAACTGTCGGCCCACAATTAATAATGAATTGAAAGCCGCTCATGAATCCGTTAGCAATTTGAGACCACATAAATTTCCTCCTAGACTTCTTGATTGACTAGAGCAGCCTTAATATCAGCTAAAGTTTTCTCCGCACCAATCCCCGTTAATAATGAAAGTCCTAAAACATAAGGTGTTCCATGAGTATCGCCACTAAACTGACCAGTAGTTACCAAAAGGTCATAATTTGCCACTTTAGACGACACTTCAGTTAATCTGGTCTGCGTAGTATCCGCATCAATCCCATTTTCTTTGAGGTATTCTTTAATTTTTGTTGCTACAACTGTGGAAGTGGCTATTCCATTTCCACATGCAACTAAAATGTGTTTAGTCATGTTCTCAATCTCCTATAGCTAATTGAACAAGCTCTAATAATTGTTTTTTGTTTAAAACTTGTAAAAACTGTTTTCTTAATTTCTCATTTTGGACAATGCTGGCAACCTTTTGCAGCATCTCAACCTGACTATGGGGTTCCGCAATCACAAGCATAATCACTATTTTTATCGGAATATCTTCTTTAACATTGCCCATATTTTTAAACTTGATAGGTTCTGCCAAAGTCGCAACGGCTAAAGTTGTTTTATTTACCAAATCAGCATTTGCATGTGGAATTGCTACTGCTGGTTGTGAAGATGGTAATCCCGTTGGAAAGTGCTTTTCTCTTTCTAGAAGTGCAGCTTTATACTTTTCTTTAACATAGCCGTATTTATAAAGCTGATCAGCCATAAAACCTTCCAGCTCAATATTTGTTTTAAAGCTTAGGTTTTGAAAAATTAAGTTCTCATCTAAAATTATCTTTTCCAATATATTTCACCAAATTATGCTCATTTCACCAGTTTCAAAAGTGAATTTTGTAATCCTTTAACATTCAAATTATCGATATCCGATTGGTTAAAAGCATTTGAGCCAATACCAAAATATTTAACTCGACTATCTTTAAACTTTTTAATGTTATATTCTGATACTCCTCCAACCGCCATTAAGTCTAAATCTCCTAGAGGCCCTTGAATTTCTTTAAAAAAGCTAGGTCCAACGACTGTTGCTGGAAAGATTTTGACAATATCAGCACCATAGTTGATCATTTGAAAAACACCCGTTGGTGTCATTACTCCGGGGATGGCTAGAACCTTATTTTTTTGAGCATAGTTAATCATTTCTTTACTCATTGCACAGGCACTCAAAATAAATTTGGCACCTGCAGCAATGGCAGACTTTTCTTTAGAAAGGTTTAAAACCGTTCCTGCGCCAATTTTCACTTGGCTACCATACTTTTGATTTAATTGCATTATTATTTTGGTGGCATTTCGGCTATTCATTGTTACTTCAACAGCAAAATCTGCTTCTAAGCCCACAATGGCTTCAAGCACTGCATTGGCTTGCACTTGCGTGTAGTTTCGCAGAATTATTGTATATTCTGGAAATTTTCTTTGGTCCATTATTAGTTATCCTCTTTAACGTATTTTCTAATAATTTCAAATGCCTGATCTGCAGATCTAGTATTTAGCAACTTGCCTATTTGTTGATCATTTGTTGCTAGGTTAGCCAATTGATTAATAGCCTTGAGGTAGCGGTCCATATGAAAAAATGCCACAGGTGCTAGAATCCTAGCCTCCTTACCGAAAGGTAGCTTAATTGGATGTTGCGAAATTAAAATTGCTATCCCATCGTCTAAAATACCTTTTTCTGGACTCGCATGTGGAATAGCCATTGTCTCGCCTAAAAAGCTATAGTTATATCTACTTGAAACTTGTTTGACGAGTTCTAAATAATATTTTTCTTCGACTTTTTGATCAACAATCAATGGTTCTATTGCTTGATACAAGACATCTTGCCAATCAGGATTTGGATCTTCTATTATCTGGATATATTTCAGCTTGATGTAGCTCAAAAGATCTGGCGATTTTGGTGACTCAATGTCAATTTTGATGGTTTCATTTGAGTTGGATAAAAGAATGTTAACAATACCCGTTCGTAATTTTTTATCATCCTCGATTTTGGTATATTTACCGACCAGCTGTAATAGTTCATTTGCTTTATGATCAATTTGGTCAAGACCCAAGTCTTTTAAAACTCGATATCGTAAAGAAAGTTTTTCTGAGTTATCCATATTAGGTTTGACAAGGTAATTTTTAAGTTTTGTTTTTAACAAGACGGTTGAAAAAACCACATCAAATCTTTGGTCAGATTCAGAAAATTCTCTGGCTGACATGGTTCCTAAAAAATTGATCTCTGGAAAAATGCTTATTAATATTTTGATTAAAATATTGGACATTATTATTCCATTAGAGCAGACCACCACTGCAGTATATTTAGTACTATTTTTTTGCCTTGATCCTTCATTATCAATCAGTAAGTATCCAAAATAATAAGTTAATAATTTGATCTCGTTTTCTGAGAACTTAGTATCTAGCCATTCTTCGATTGGTTGCAATAAATCTTTTATAATACTAGACAGTAATTTTTGGTCTTCATCTTCACTTATGTCCATAGATTCAACATTTGGTAAATTATACTTAACGCGATAGCAAGCTGGGCGTAAATGATTTAACAATCTTTTTTCAAAACTTGATTGATTTGGAATATCCACTAGAACTTTCAGTTTAAATCCTTCAACCATCTGATGAATAAAACCAAATAATTCAATTTCATCGGGACTATATTCTGAATTATCTTTATTAAAAATATTAGCGGATAAAATTGATAAGGCTACCCATTCAACATAGAAATCAGTTAGTTTGGCTATAATCTTTTGTCTACGCAAATATTTATACTCATTAGTTTGATCAATAAATTTATCTGATTCGCCCTTCTTTTTAGTAGATATTCCTCGAGCTAAAATAGTCTGAATTAATAGCTTCAAATGCTCAAAGTATTTATCCGAAAACGAAACTTGAAATTTTCTTTCAAAGTTTGTTATCAAAACTGTTGCATTATGGACAATCTCTTCAGTAAAAATATCATTCCGCAATAAGCTATTATTTGCAGTATCATTTTCCTTTAAAGCCAGTGCTGTTGCTAATCTTAGAATCTGTGTTTCATCGCCTTGCAAAAAGTAACCTCGGCTTCGGTTATATTTGATTGCAAGTTGATATCGCGCAGCAGCCTTAGCAGCAACCCTTAGGTTCCGAAGAATAGTAGTTTTACTGCATCTAACAACAACAGCTAGATCATCAAGTGATACATAATCCACATTGATAATTAAATATAATAAAATCGTTGTTTCTCGATTCGTACTAGGAAAGTAATCGTTTAATTTCTTATCATTAACAAGTAATTCTTTGACTTTGTTTGAAAAAGTGAACGTTCCATTAGCATGCCTTAAAATTGGTGCTAACCCATGGGCTTCTAATTCTTGATTGATTAAACTTACTGCATAATTAATCTGACGTCTTGTTAACGATAATTCCTGCATCACCTCCACAATTGTTATTCCTGGTTTTTCCATTAAAAGGGAAATAATTTCTTGGATCCTCTCATTCATTACAACTTTCCCCCTTTCAATTTTCATTCTATAGCAAAACTGTCTTCGTGAATTCGCTTTCATTAAAAAATATGTATATAGCTATACGTTTTCTAGACAAAAAATAATTTCAAGCTTTTCAATAATTCCAACAAAAGATTCTAGAAATACTTAAAAAGGATATTGTGGAAGTAAAAGTGCCTTAGTTAAAAAGTGTATGCAAAAAA
>NZ_CALYQV010000062.1 GCF_945290125.1 uncultured Lactobacillus sp.
CGGTGCTCTTCCAGAATAACTAATGCTAATTTAGCTAAGTGATTTCTTTGATGATAAAGGTCCACTTCCATCAAGCTATCGGATAATTTACGATCATCAGGGAAATTAGCCTTTAGCAAGCGCAACAATCTTAGTTTTAAGTTACCATTTACCTTTGATAAATCACAAAGTACAACAACAATTTTATTTAAGCCATTCGTTGGTAATTGACATGCCTTTAAGCGGAACAAGTAGCTTTCTAAGATATGTGCTAACTCGTTAGCCCGTTCTTGGTTAATTTCACCAGAATTTACCAGATCCATTAATAGCATCAGATAAGGGAAAACCACCCTACTATCCATGACGTTAATATGGTCCAAGATTCTGTTGAACTCACTATTTTCAGTTTTATGATTCAATATCTGATCATAATAATTTGCAAACTTGAACAAGTCCGCTAACGCATTTTCAGAGTTTAATTTTTCAGCAATAAAGTAATCTTTGTAACTACCATAAACATTATTTCTCTTAACTGATACATGGGTTTTTAACACTAGATAATGTCGAATGAATTCTGCAAAAGTCTTAGTCGCAAACATCCGCTCAATCTTAACCCAATATTTTTTATAAAGCTCGGATTGCTTCTGCGAATCTAGTTTCATTAAAAGAAAGTTCCGCACCAAATCTGAGGATGAAAGTGAAACACCTGTTGAGTTTAAGCTTTCAAAAATCACTTGTGGATTTTCTTCATTTGGATCGCTACTCAACTCAATATAAACCATATTGAAATGATTCATTGCTTCATACAGCTTAGAACTATCAATGTCAGAATTACTAATCAACTTTTGAAACAGTCGATAATTATCGATGACTTTTGACGGCTGATCATAATCGGTCATCCCATTCATAACGGATTCAAATGCCTCGTAGTCATGCTCGACCGGCTTTACCTTAAGGTGATTATTATCATCAAGATACTTATTGGTTAAATATTCTTCTTCAATTTCAGCCTGATCTTGTTTATCAGCATCCGATAATGCCTTTAGTAGCAAAGTCAAACTAGTTAAACGTTGCTGGCCATCAATGATGCGATAGATATGACTCATCTTATTCCCAGTTTCAGTAACATAAACAATTGCGCCTATAAAATGATCAGTATCGTTTTGTGCAGCTATCGTTAAATCTTTGAAAAGCTGCTCACACTGTGCTTTATCCCATTCATAATTTCGCTGAAAAAAGGGGATTTCAAAAATGGTTTTCCCACTTCCCAAGAAATCAAACAGATGGATACTATCAGCTTTCATCTATTCTTCCTCCCCAAATTCTCGCTGGACGACTTCCTGCAAAGTACCCTCTTGGGCATATTTAGATGCATCAATCTGTTTAAAATGCTTCTCCAATAAACTATTTTTCAGTTCTTTATCAAATCCAAAAATATAGTTAGTCGAAATCAGATAAATAATCCTCGTTGGTGCAAAGCCATATACTTGTTGCTCCATAATATGCTTAATACGTTCATGGTCATCTGGAAAGAGCTGTTTCATCTTCTCACTGCGAAATAATCGCTTAACAATTTCAGTGATATACAGTCCTGACTTCATATATAGGTCGGCAAATGTTTTATTAGGATCATCAAAAATACCTGGATTATTTGTTTCAAGATCATCCACCATATGCTTAACAACTACTTTTGGTGTAAAAATCTGATTTGTCTTTTGTGGAGGAATATAATCGAAAATATCCTCGGTGCTATTGTCATCAAAGTAATTACTTAATTGTTCCTTTTTTTCAAGGAACTGCTGAATAGAATCATTAAACACTACTTCATCAAATAAATGGCCATCAAAATGCTTCTCTTCATTGGTTTCGGCATCAACATAATCACCACCATCTCGCAAGAAACGGAATTGATCCTCCGTGATGTCCGTTACTTCTTTGAAAACATCATCCTCGGTATAATCGTCAAAATTTTGCAAGGTTAAATTCTTATCACCGTAAGCCATAATGAAGCTGGGAATTGTACGAGAAAATCCCCGCAGGTGTGCCCTAGCATCTTCTTCAACGTTGTTTAATTTTTGCTCTTCCTCATGCTTTTCAACACGCTCAACAACTTTAGCCGGAACATCTTCAACCGTCCTCTTGACGTGATCTTGTACCCTTTTACCAAAATCATTCATAATATTCTGAACAGTAGTTTCATATTTTGTTTTAGCTTCGTTAAGTTCTGCTTGATCACGTGCAGCTGCTTGTTCTTTCTTATAGTTAACTTCGGCTACTTTCTTTTGATCGTTAAGTTCGTCAGCAATCTTATCTAATGCCTGCTCATTTTCCTTTTCAATCTGTTGTTGTTGCTTTTTAGCTTCTCTTTTAGACAAGCCATAATCATTAGCAACTCTATTAATAACTTCTTTATTTAGAGAATCATTTACTTTCTTAGAAATAGACTTGACTGCTGACTTAAAGTCCATATTGTCAGTATCAGAAACTGAGTCTACTAAATGGTTTCCTAAGTCAGAGTAAAATTTGTCACCAAAAAGGTCTTTTGATTTACCAATTACTCTCTCCTTGGGAATTTCAACTTCACCATCATCATTAACTGAAACTTCTTCAGCACCTTCAATAGCATTTTGCTCAGTCTTTTTTGCTTTACCTTCTTTAGCTGTTACTAAGCAATTTAATATTTCACGTACTTCAGCAGGTGCTGCAAAGATTCGAGAAATATTAGTAAACAAGAAGTTACTCATGAAACCACGTTTAACAACTTCTTGTGATTTTAACTGACGAGGGATAGACATAACCTGTTTAGCATCAAGTTCAACCATCTTACCATTGTCATCTTCGCCGATAACTGGAAAGAAATTCAACAGTTTACGAATGTTTGCTTCATGCTCAGCAGCGGTTCCTTTGCCATTTGAAGTTTCAGCCATTAAATCATTGGCAAATTCGTCAAAAATAGTTAGTGTCCGTGTTGGATCAAAGTCAAAAACATAGGCATTTTCTTTTTGCACTAATTCGCCACTGCGTTCAAAAGTGTATGGATTTTGTGCTCTAAAGGCAGCTTGCATGTACTCAGCAGGACTCTTCATACTGGAAAGCATCAAAACGGCTGACCAAGGTTTGACTGTTACACCAGTCGTCAACTGCCCCACGCTCAAAGTGATCGTTTTATCGTATTCCTTGGTTGCTTTTTGAACTTTATCAAATGCCTTTTCGTTGGCCTTATCCAGTTGATCATCATTTAATTGATCGTCATCAAGCTTGCCATCACCAGCTGCAAGAATAATATGATAATGCTTAAATACAGGATGCTGCTTTAATTTCTTTGCCAAGGCTTTGGCACTATCCACTCGGTTAAGGAGCCAGAAAGTATGCGCTAGTTCCGTCCGTAATGCTGGAGTTGAGAATGGATATTTTTCCCCAGTAGTTAGTGTATCCAAAAAATGATCCACTGCTTCATCGTAAACAAATTTACCATTCTGTGTTCTGAAGAATTCATTTAAATCAAATGCTGGATCTGCCTTATCACCATTATCTAAATCAACACCCTGTTTTAAAGTGTCTGCCATCATTTGGGATAATTGGTAAGTGAACATGTTTAAGCGCGGCATTACAGCATATGGATTGCTACCACCTTCAGCATCTTCATTCCAATCGGCTTTGGCTTGCTGTTCATCAGCATAAGACCAGTTGTAGATTTGATCTGCAGCAAATTTGCCTTTGGCTAGGGCCTTAAACGGCGTACCAGTAAGATGAAGTGTATACTTACGTTTGATTTTGTCGAATGCCTTATCCGTCTTATAAGTATCCACACCTTCATGGGCCTCATCAATGATCAATAAATCCCAGTTAAGATCTTCAATCCACTTTAATTTGTCGTATTCTCCACCAAAGTAAACCGAACCTTTTAATCCTTGAAGACTCTCAAAAACAACCTGACCATAATCATTGCCATCAGAAATAGAATCAATAAATTCCTGACGAGAAAGTACTGGCTTATCTTTTAAGGCATCCATTTCACTAACGAATTTAAGATTAGTTTGCCAGACAATAAATTTTTCAAAATCATCAAACCAGGAGTTTGCAATACTAGGCCGATTTGTAACTACCAGTACATTCTGCATTTGCATCTTACGGACTAAATCATAAGCAGTGAGTGTCTTACCAAACCGTGGCTTAGCATTCCACAAGAATTTGCTGCCTTCACCATTTTTAAGAAAGTAAGCAATTGTTTGATCGACTGCCTTTTGCTGTTCTTTACGAAGCTCATACTGAACATGCTTATCATTACCTTGAATATCCCCATAATCACGATCAGCAAACTCATGAAAGTAGTGATGAGATGTTGGTCCATCAATATGAAACCATTCTGTCCTAGGTTTCCGTTCAATCTGCTTTTTCTGGGTTAAGTAATCATGAAAATCATGGTCGGTAAAGGTTTCATCGGACCCATCTTCATACCGAGCGTTGCCACGCCATAACAATTTAACTTTGGCATCAACAGTATGGCTCTGTTGCTTAATTCGATCTTCAACAGATTGTGATGCAGTGTAACCTATCTTAGTCCATCCGTTATGGGAAATATCGTTAGGAGTGGTGTAGGCATAAATCATTGGAATGATTCGTTTGAATGATTTAATTTTAGGCATTGCCATTGTCTAGTCCATCTCCTTTACTTTAGTTTCAATAAAGCTAATTTCTTTCTGATTTAATCCATATTTCTTGTAAAGTTGCTGATCAATCTCGTGAACAGATTTTGACCACTCAATATCAGAACTTGAAGTAAAATTCTGAAGAGGGACAAGCCTCCAAACAGGTTTATTCCCATTTTGTGTAATTTTAAGTATTCCCAACATTAACCGACATAATTTTGTACGAATATATTTAACTATGTTTTTTGCTTCTTCTTCAGAGTTACAATTTCCGATTTCAATAAATGTTTCTGTAGAACCCGTATTTGGCCCTATTACTTCAGGATTACTAATTTTTTCACCTAATTCACCAGTTCCATTAGCTTGTGGGACTACTACTTTCCATTTATTAGTATTATCCACAGGATTTATATATTTGGCTTTAACATATTTAAAAGTTCTTTCACCATTAACCCGTCCTAAGATTCTCAAATAATTTTGCCCATCATTTTGATTATGATCAAAGAAAAGTTCTGGCAATCTTTCAAAAATATTTGATGACACGTCGTAATCATGACCCTTACTCAATTTGTTATGAGCCTCAGGATGTTCCCGATGCATTTCTTCTGTAAATCTATATGCAGTACGAGAATAAATAATCTTCGAAAGAGATTCGTAATTAGTACTGCGTACTATCTTTTTCATGATCGTATTTACTATTGGATATGGTGAAAAAATACCTATAGGCCCCAGTTCAAGATCACTATTCATATAAGAAACTGCTATTCCACCCTTAATGTCAGTATTTGGAAATACTTTTGAACTATCTTGTTCGTAATAAACAATCTTTAAGTGAGGGTCATTCAGCATTTTCTTATTCCATTTTTTGGGCGTACTACCCGCATTAAATAAAAATCTTCCTGGATGAATTAGTTCGACTATTTTACCGATTTTGTATGACTCATCAATAAACTTATCGTAAATTGGCGGCGCATATCTTTTATTGTCCCCTTTAGTTTCGTCTTGATATGGCGGATTCCCAATAACAACATCAAATTTAAATTCTTTACTCATTCTCTATCCCATCCTAAATACTTTAGTAATAATAATTTTCTGCTTACTCGTACCATCACTATTTTCTAAGTCATCAAATAGACTTAATTGACCTTCATTAGCACCTATATCATTTGCATCACTATTATTGAACAATGATTTAAAAGTAAAAATCTCTCGTTCAACTTTTGATCCAGACGGAATCCAGTTGCTAAAAGTAATTAACTTTCCTTCATCATTCTTGTAAGTAAGAGTATTTCCTTGGACAATATTTGCGTTGATTACATATTTTGCCGATTTATACAAATCAGTATTAACGCTTAACTCACGTTGCATGAATGCCTGGTAGTGATTTACAAAAATAACCAGCATAGCTTTCTTTGCTCGAGCTAGATTATCCTTCAATAATTCAATAGCGTAAATACTCATTAAGGCCCATAAGGCGTTACTTTTCCAAGTAGTTTTATTAGAAATTTGGTCCACATAGTTCAGCTTCTGGTGTAGGATCTCTTTCAAGAATGCGCCCTCTCCTGCACTAGGTTCAAAAAAAGTAGCATGAATATCGTGGAGTTTTTCTTGAATGGCAGGTTCAGACAGTATCCTTTTCACCATCCACTTAGGTGTAAAAACTTCACCATGATGCTGAACTCGATCTTTTGATTTTATTAAATGACCATCATCATCCATTGCTTTTAATTCAAATTTCTTATGATCAGCTTCAAATTCTTGATCATCGAAAAGGCTTATTTCTTCCTTGCTCATTTTAAATAAATATCACCTCTATCCTCCTTTATTATTCCTTCTGTTACTTTCGTACGATCTCCATAATGTCACTAATATCACAGTCTAAGGCCTTACAAACCTTTAGTAATACCTCAGTCGTAACATTACCATTCCTACCCAACTTAGCAATTGAAGCGGCACTGACTCCACTAGCCTGTTGTAGATCTTTCTTTTTCATGCCACGATCAATTAATAGCTTCCATAATTTGTTGTAACTAAAGCTGATCTCACTCATTATCCAAATTATTCCTCTCTTTATTTACTTAATTGAATATTTCTGGCACATTAACTTTTATCTCTTTTGTTTCATTAATAACATCCGGATCGTTAGCATCGTCTATTCTATTTGATATTAATGGTCCAAAGGGGCCGTTAACAATAAGTTCATCTGCTTTGTCCTCTATATATTGCGACGACTCCCGAGAATATCCATTTTGTTGTAACCATATTCGAAGATCGCTATTAGTTCCATATTCAAGGTATTGATACCAATTATTATCTAAAGGAATACTATTAGCGGACAGTTCCTTTGAAACTTTGAGGAAATACTTACCTAAGACAAAATTAAGCTTGTTTAGTTGATTCATAGTTATATTGATCGCAATGGTATCCCAATTAATGTTTCCTACTAACTTTCGACTTTGATCTAATCGATCAAGAAACTGAAAATCATGGCGTTCACGAATTGCAATTACATAATCACAAATCTGTTTAAGACTATATCCGCTAATCCACATCAAAGTTAACTTGGCATAATCTTCTAAGGTCTGATGTTGTATATTTTCATCTGAATCAGCATTCACAAATTTTCTTTCATAAAGATTCCAGTTAAAAATATGAGCAAGTTTTAGAAAGAATTGATAAGTTTCTTCAACGTTTAGCTTATTTTTATCATTAAAGATTTGAGGGAATCCTTTAATTTGCTCATCAGAAATTGCGCGCGTTAGTAAATTAGATTGATCAGCAGAAAAATTAACGTCATCTTGTAATTCATCTGGGTATCTAGAATGCAAGGCAGTAAAAATTTCTGTTTCATCATCGTCAGAAATCTTCTTCTTGAATTGTTTTCCAGTGAATCCTTCTTGATTATGATTTAGCTCTTTAATATAAATTAGAGATATTTTTCTGAGCAAATCATAGTTTCTCTTATCTGTTACAGCAGAAAGTTTAAGATCACCCGCACTCAATGATTTTTTGATTGCTGCAACTTGTTTAGGCCTTAACGCTTTTTCTACAGATAGATGTTCCTTGCTTATTTTTTTACTTAAATACTTCAAATAAGAACTTAAGTTACTATGCGATTTCTCTTTTTCGCCGGTAATAATAAAGACATTACCGATCATAGAGTGCCCAAGTCTACCAACTCGACCAATTAAATTTAAAAACTCTAACTGGCTTAGTTTTTTCTTACCGTTGCCAAGTGAAGTAACAAAGATATTGTCAGCTGGTAAATTTACCCCTTCTAATAGAGTGCTTGTACAAAAGACAGTCCTTAAGATTCCCTTTCTATATGCCTCTTCAATTTTAGTTCGCACATCAATCGGTAATTCTCCAATATGAAAAGCTATTCCTTTTTTCACCAAATCGATTAATACATATTTAGGATTAATTTTTCTACTAATGTAAGCAGCTAATTCATCTAGTCCTTTACTTTTAATAGTTGGAAGCTGCCTTGAAAAAACGATCGCATCAGACATTACATCTCTTTTAGATCCATAATAAATAAGACTTTGTGTTTTACCCTTCATAACATCGGTAATCATCTTAACAATGTGCGGTATGGCATTTTCTGTAAATTCACATAAATGCTGTTTTTTCTTTGTCTGATCGTTATAAACTGAAAGCTCTTTATTATATCGATCAATTAAAAATTTAGTTTGTGTAACGGGTGATTCATCAACTCTAATATTATTCTTAATACTGCCATCAATTAATTGTAAGAAGACATCTGGATTTGGAATTAGAGGAGAAGCAAAAGTTATTCTGGGCTTTTGCTTCCATTTTTGTACCTTATCAATAATCTCATAGTAGTAGATGCTTCGATCATCCATCTCGGTTGCTTTTTGCGACTCATCAATAAAAAGGTAATCAAGTCTAAGGTCGTCATTATCTAAAAGCAGATTTGATAACCTTTCCGGGGTCATTACAAAAATATAATTTCTGTTTTCATAATAGAGGGCATATTCTTCTACTCTTGAAATAATGCGGTAAGAATGTTCGCTAAGATTGTCAACAAGGTCTGTCAACAAAGAACTTCGCACTTCTGTGATCAGCGCCTTACTTGGCACTGTTATAGCAAAATTAAGCTTTTCGCCCATTTTAACTTTATATTCAATGAATTTTTTCATTAAATATGTTTTGCCCATCGATGTCGGTGCAGAAAAACTATTGATACTATTTTCTAGTGAGTTAAAGATTTTATCTTGGTCACCAATAAAAGTTTGGTTTTCTTGTCCCGGAATTTTTCTTTGAATTTTGTTGTAATTATCAATCACTTCATCCCATAGGAAATCAACAGTATTTATTTTTATGTACCCATGATTTTCTCTAGGTAAGTAGTTTTTCAAGCTACTTAGAACGGTGTTTCTTACAATATCAACATTAGGATCTTCTGAATACATTTCTTGTAGCATAGTAATTATTTTAAGAGCTAAATTTTTACATTCTGAAGCCCCATTATTACTTTGAGATTTGGATAATAGATCTGCGAATTTTAACAGATCTGTTTTTTCTTTTTTATCTAACGACCATTTTGCTTGAAAAAGAAAGTATGCATATTGAGTAAATAATTGTTTAACTAGCTTCCTCAAATAATGATTTTGTTGCAAATTATCACAAAGATATTCCGCAAGTGATTTGTTTTTTTTAACCATAGTCCTTACCCAATTAGTTCTCTCATAATCGTATTTCCATCGGTGCTTGCGCTAATGAGCGGAAGCATATATACATAAAAAGAGGAACGTTGCCATTCATTTAGCCTGATTTCATCGTCTAACTGAGCAATTACCTGATGGAGGTCATTCTCAATGATCTTACGACACTTTACCTTTGCTTCATCAGTAGAGCAATTTTTCAAATTATCATCGGGTGCAAATTTATAGCCAATAAATAGCCCATAAGCTGCCACTTCATCTATCTTGTTTTCTGTAGGTACTAGAATCTTTAAGATAGCTTTACTCTCTTCCTCACTGTATCGCTCACGTAATATGGAGCTATCGATCAAATCGATAGGCATAACCAAAGATCGGGATCGATTATTCCTAAATTCTTTTAATTCTGATACAACATTCTTGATTGCATCTTGCAAATTATCATTAAGCTGTGACGCCCCTAGAATCAACTGACTTTTTCCTTTGTTGTCCTTTAAATAGATTCCCTCACTATTAATTGTATGTGAATTTGCTGAAATTTCTGCTCGAGTATAAATTTTCTTAGCGTCATCAATGTGTTCAAGAAAAATATAAGTCAACATTTCTCCTAAGAGATTTTGTGGTACACCACTATGCATATAATCTCTTAATAATCTTGTTGCTTTTATACCTGCCACATCATTCTTTTCAATACCTCTGGCAGCGGCATAACTAGTAATATTTTTCAAAATAAGGTCTTCCAGGTTTTTATACGAAAATGGAAAGAAATCTGGCTTTAAGATAAACGCATGGATAGCATTACTATTCTTAATTAGTGGCAACTCTTTAGTAGCTACTTCGGTAAACACTGATGAAAATGAATCATCAGAAACAGTTTTTTTAAATATCCATTTGGTCCACTTTTAGTGAGCTTTTTTTGTTGCCCAGTTATTGCCTCTTCAATTAGCTCGTTTAGCAGATTTACACAAAAGTATGGAACAGCATTAGCTCCTAGTTGAATCGCATCTTTGTTAACTGTTTGAAGCTGTGCGGCCATAGATTCTTTGTCACTAGACGAAAAGCTGTCGATATATTTTCTAAACGATTCTTCATTAATAACTGCACCCTTGACCTTCTTAGCAGCACTGTAATTCAACCCTTTGTAATAAAGCTTTTTCAAGTTCAGAGGGCTATATGTATTTTCCTTCCAGTTATTAGTGTACTTGCCCAAGACAATATTTATAGAGCCCTCAATAGAATGACCATCATCCTCACTCATAGCTATTCGTAATGAATCAATCAGGATTCTAAATTCATTGTTCGCCATTTTTTCAAATCCTCCAAAGTAGCTACGAGTAACTTCAAGTAGCTAAAGTAGCTGATCAGTATTCTTCAAATTGATACTACCAACTTGTCAGTTAAATGAATGAGACCTAATAAGTTCATTATATCAACTTTTATTAGCAGATTGTTTATAAAATTAAATGATCGCGCATTTTATTGGCTGAACAGCATATGTTGCTCGATCAACAACTTTTACTAGCATGCACCTAACTGAATAACATCCTGTAACAAGCCACTAGTAAGGCAAGTTGCAGTACCCAAGCGATTCTATCGTTTAGGTCTGTTTCTTATTGACTTATTAGTGGCTTTTAGTATGCCTTCGATTCCTTCGCTTGGGAGATCCAAGAGGAGGAATTTTTTATGAAGAAATACTACGACGACCGTCACAAGCTCAACATGGAGATCTTAGACGTTAAAGATGGCAGTATGCACATTAAGCTACATCAACCAAGTGGGATCAAAGAAATCACGGTCACAGAAGCTAAAGGCAAAGAAATCATTGAACTTAATCGTATTGAATACAACGATAACCACCATGAAACCCGTCGTCATGTTTCACTCGAAGCCTATGACCCATATGGCGCCCTAGTAAAAGATGATGCTGATCCGTTGCAAGAGGTAATTAATAAGGAAGAAATGGATCAACTCCACCAGAGTATTAGTCAACTTACACCAGCACAGCGAAAGTTACTCATGAAGAAGTTCTGGGATGGCATGAAACAGATAGACATTGCCAAAGACGAAGGTGTCAGCAAAATCGCAATTACTAAGCGTTTGCAAACCATCAGGCGACGCCTCAAAAAAATTCTTCAAAAATAATCGTTTACTTTTCCGCTTTCCATGGCCTGTAAGTGTAAGGCAATTATTCCTTACCAAGTTTAACTAAGAAAGGATAAACGACATGGCTAATAAAATTTCAATTTTAGTATCTAAGCATCCCCGCCAAGATGGCGTCGTCAGCATGCGTGGCATCACAATCCGTGAGCGACTGCTACGTT
>NZ_CALYQV010000063.1 GCF_945290125.1 uncultured Lactobacillus sp.
AATAAGTTTGGTATTTGGCAAAAAGAAAAAAGTGATAAAAATGGTAAGTAAGATAAACAACTTCGTGATTAGTTTCTTGGATAGGGCTCATTTGGATACTAAAAAAATTTTGACAGCCTATATCAATGCTTTAATTTTAATTCCCTTGTTTTTCGGTTGCTTTATAGTTTTGACATCATCTGTTGCTAAACAAAACATCAATATTGTTTTGAATGATACACCTTTGATCGCAATAGATATGATAGTAGCTCTTACGGATTTTATTATGGGTTATTATATTTGGCTCAAGAAAGATTTGATTCTTAAGTATGAGGGTAATTATCACTTTTTGATGTTCAGTCAGGCGATTAGCCAGTTAATGGTTGGTAACATATTTTGCTTGATTTTGGCGCTTTTTGGCATCATACGTATTAATGAACAAACTGGCAAATTAAAATGTCAAAGCAATTTTATTAAAGTATCTGCTTTTATCTTTTTGACTATCTTTGGTTTTTGTTTAGTTTTAACAATTAGTATATTTATTAGGAAATAGGTAGAATTAATGTTTAATATATTTAAAAAACGCGGTTTTACAGTGGCTGCAGCTTGTGATGGAAGACTAATGCCAATTACAGATGTGAAAGATGAAGTTTTTTCTCAGAAAATGCTAGGTGATGGGTATGCCATTAAGCCTACAGATGGCAAAATTTATTCTCCTGTTGCTGGAACTGTCACCACAGTCTTTCCCACTAAGCATGCAATCGGCATTACTACTGATAATAATTTAGAAATATTGGTCCATTTAGGAATTGATACTGTTGAATTAAAAGGTGAGCCCTTTGAAGTGGCTGTCAAACAGGGCGACACCGTTAAGCAGGATGATTATTTGGCAAGTATGAATACAGACCTAATTACGGCTGAAAATTATGATGATACGGTAATAGTTGTTTATACTAATATGGACGTCATAAAATCTGTTTCTAATGTGTCGGTAGGTGATACGACCCACGGTGACACAGTTCAGACTCTTCAGTTTGATGCTTAATTATTTTTAAATAAGATGCTTCGACTGGTTAAATAAATTAAAGCCCTGAGCTTTAATTACAAATTTAACTACCTCGGAGCATTTTTTATTTAATATTGTAAAGGTATATGTTGGCCTGAAACTCAAAATTAGGGCCCTTTATTAGTTGGCAACTGAGGACTACTCTTCGATATTTAATTGTGGAGTGGTCATTTTTCTTATATTTAGATTATGTCATGTTATGTTGATTTAAAATCTCTTATTATAATATAGGATTTTATATTAATATAAAATATTTTTATTGATTTATAATTATTATTAATTAATTATAAGTCTAGTAGCAATAGTGTACATAACTGATTTATTTAAGCAAAGTTAATTTTTATAAATATTAGTTATAAAATTGCTTTTTTATCTTACAGAAAATTATATAATAATGTTAGATTATGAAAGCATGATGATAAATATGAAAAAGCAATACAAATTGAACTCATTACTTAAGTTAAACCAAGCAACAGTAACTCGGCTAAACAATTTAGGAATTCACAGTGGAAGCAAAATTAAAGTTGTCCGTTTTTATCCTTTTCATGGCCCGGTTATTATTGAGAATAATCATCAACGAATAGGAATTCGTTATAGTGTTTTTAAGATTTTAACTAGCGGTGAGGAAAATGGCTGATACGATAGCTTTAATTGGCAATCCCAATACTGGTAAAAGTTCCCTGTTTAATTCCCTGACTAGTACTCATGCTCATGTGGGAAATTGGTCTGGAGTTACGGTTGATAAAAAACTGGGAAAATTAAAAGGAGCCAATACCACTGTAATTGATTTACCAGGTGTTTATTCACTTGATCCTTTAGCAAAAGATGAAGCAGTAGTTGCAGATTATCTTATGCATAATGAGCCCAACTTGATTTTAAATATTACAAATGCAAATCAATTAAAACGTAATCTAATGCTTTCTCTTGACATATTAGAACTAGGATATCCTGTAATTTTGGTTTTGAATATGATTGATAGTTTGCACCGCACAGGACGACAGTATAATTTGTCTATTTTAAAGGATAACTTGGGCTGTAAGATAATTGCTACGAATGCACGTGGCCATTATGGCATTAAAGATTTACGCAATGAAATCGTTAAGCGCGGTGACTTTAAAGAGGGACCATTAAAGATAGCATATCCTGAAATAGTACAACAAGCCATTAGACAAGTAGCGCGAGACTTGGTTAAAAAATTTGGTTTTACTTTGCAAAAGGCTACATGGTTAAGCATTCAATATATGAATAAAAATAAATATGTTCGTAAATATGCTGAGAGCCATCATCTCACACCTTTACTGGAGCAAACTGAATATTATGATCGTCAGGATTTCAATAACAAGATTTTAACTAGACGGTTAGAATTTATCAATAAACTACTTGCAGAAGCGGTTGAACGTGTTAATGGTGTTAATGATATTGAAATTTCTAATCAAATTGATCGCGTAGTTACTAATCCGATTTTAGGCGTTCTTATCTTTATATTAATTTTGTTTTTAATGTTTAAACTATCGTTTGACTGGGTGGGAACACCGCTTTCAGATTATTTTGATAGTTTTATATCTGGACCATTGTCTAATACGTTTGATAATTGGCTTATCCAAGTAGGTGCCATTCCTGCTTTAAGATCGTTGATTGTTAATGGTATTATTGCCGGAGTTGGAGGTATTTTAGCTTTTATTCCCCAGATTTTTATGCTGTTTGCCTGTATTGCAATATTGGAAGATACAGGTTATATGGCCAGAGCAGCACTAACCATGGATCGTTTGATGCAAGTTTTTGGCTTAAATGGCAAGGCTTTTATTCCTCTAATAATTGGCTTTGGATGTAATGCCACAGGTGTAATGGCAACCAGAACTATCGAACAGCCTAAGGAAAGACTGGTAACGACTTTAATTATGCCCTTTATGAGCTGTTCAGCCAGGCTACCAATTTATGCTTTGGTTACAGCGGCAGTCTTTCCTCAAAATCAGGCTTTAATCATGCTTGGACTATATTTACTGGGAATTTTTGTCGCTTTATTTATGGCTAAAGTTTATGAAGTGCTTTTCAAAGTTAAAGAAAATTCGACTTTCGTAATTGAAATGCCAGACTATCATGTACCGCGATTAGACGTGCTGTTTCATAGTACTTGGGAGAATGGCAAAGGATTTATTAAAAAAGCGGGAACAATTATTTTTGCTGGTACAGTGTTCATTTGGTTATTATCTAACTTTGGACCTGCTGGCTTTATTACTAATTCCTCTGGTAGCTTTGCTGCAATTATTGGACGCTGTTTAGTACCTATTTTTGCTCCAATAGGTATCACTAGTTGGCAAATCATTAGCTCTTTGTTTACCGGAGTTTTAGCTAAAGAAGTAATTACTTCAAGTATGATGGTCATGTTTCATACCAGTAGTCAGGCTGTTTTAGTAGCAAATTTAACACAATTCATTTCACCTACAACTGGATTAGCTCTGTTGACGTTTATTTTGTTATATTCACCCTGCACAGCAACTTTGGCCACAGTAAAACAAGAAACAGGGTCTAACAAGTGGATGATATATTCATTACTGTCATCAACCTTAATTGCCTATATTGTGGCTTTTATTGTTTTTAAATTAAGCAGCCTAATTATATAGAGGAGTAGAGATGAGACTTTTTATCAATATTTTTATAATTGCAGTTATCGTTTTTTTAGCTGCGGTAATAGTGTATAAATCATTTAAAAAAGAGCAGCAAGGAAGATGCGCGGCTTGTGACTTAGACTGTCCAGCTAAAAAATTAGCTACTAATTTACCGAAAAACTCTGTGTATTTTAAGAAGGGGATAAAGTAATATGTCAATATTAGAAGTAAAAAATTTGCATGTAGAAGTAGAAGACACTGAAAAAAAGGTTCGTAAGGAAATCTTGAAGGGTGTCAACTTAACAATTAAAACTGGTGAAATTCATGCGATTATGGGGCCTAACGGTACCGGTAAATCAACTTTGTCTGAAACGATTATGGGCAATCCTCATTATTATGTAACCCAAGGCAATATCTTAATTGATGGCGAAAGTATCTTAAAAATGACAGTTGATGAAAGAGCTAGAAAAGGACTCTTTTTGGCTATGCAATATCCAGCAGAAATTCAGGGAGTAACTAATGTAGAATTCTTAAGAGCTGCTATTAATGCTAGAAGACCTAAAGATAAGCCAGTTCCAGTTACTGACTTTTTGAATGACTTAGATCAGAACCTAAACTTATTAGATATGAGCGAATCAATGACAGAAAGGTATTTAAATCAGGGCTTTTCTGGCGGTGAAAAGAAGAGAAATGAAATATTACAGATGCTGATGATTAAGCCTAAGTTTGGCGTTTTAGATGAAATTGACTCCGGTCTAGATATTGATGCGTTAAAAGTGGTGTCAAGAGGTATTAATGCTATGAGAAGTAGCAGTTTTGGCGCCTTGATGATTACTCACTATCAGAGACTGCTTAACTATGTTGTGCCTGATGTTGTTCATGTAATGATGGACGGAAGAATTGTTAAGGATGGCACCTCAGAATTGGCTAAGAAACTTGAAGATGAGGGTTATGCCGGTTTACGAGATGAACTAGGTTTACACATCAAATTAACAGATGAAGATTAGGGGGGATAATCGTGAAATCTGACCGATATCAAGAACTCAAACACGCAAGTCAATTGCATCAAGAACCTGATTGGTTGACTGCACAAAGACTTAATGCATTTGACCTAATCGGTCAATTAAAGCTACCTCATATGCAGAGATTTGCATATGAAAATTGGCCATTAACTAAGCAAAGAAATCTTGTTTGGCAGGATTCAAAAGAACAGATGCTTGATAAGCAAAGTACAGCTAATTTAATTCAAATTGGTGAAACAAAAGTCCAAAGAAAATTTGATCCTAGACTTGATAAAAAAGGAGTAATTTTTGCCGACTTATTTGCCGTACTTAAGTCCAGACCAGAATTAATTAAGAACTACTTAATGAAACAAGTTATTAAGTATGAAGAAAATAAATTGACTGCTTACCACATGGCTTACATGAATTGTGGCTATGTCCTGTATTTGCCATCAAATTGTGTAATTAACAAGCCAATTGAAGTTGACCTAGTGCAAGACTGTACTAACAAGAATGCCTGGATACCACACATTTTAATCATTGCAGAGAAAGGCAGTCAAGTCAAAATCGTGCAACACCTTAAGACCATTGGTAATGAACCTAATACTGCTAATATGGTAATGGAAGTGGTTGCTAAAGCTAATAGTCATATTGAGATTTCTTCACTAGAAGAGCTAAATAAGAATACTCTTTTTTATTTTAATCGCAGAGCTAATATTGCAGAAAATGCACACGTTGAATGGGCTATTGGCCTCATGAATAATTGTGACACAGTAGGTGATCTAGATTCTGAACTGATTGGTGAAGGCTCATATGCTAATTCTAAAGCCATTGCTATTACAAGTGGTAAACAAAAAGTTGGCTTTAACAATCGCGTTACTAATCGTGGACTTCATACTACAGGATTAATTAATCAACGCGGAGTTTTACTTGATTCTTCTAAACTGATTTTTGATGGCATTGGTCAAATTGTACATGGTGCTCATGGCTCCAATGCTGATCAAAAGAATCGTGTCTTAATGATGTCTGACGAAGCAAAAGGAGATGCTAATCCGTTACTTTTAATTGATGAAAATGACGTAATAGCAGCTCATGCCGCAAGTGTGGGACCAGTTGATAAAATGCAAATGTACTATTTGATGAGCAGAGGAATATCTTATGCTAAGGCTCAGAGATTAGTGATTCGTGGATTCTTAGGAGCAGTTATTGATGCCATTCCTGCTAAAAATGTCCGGCAAAATATGATTGATATTTTGGAAAGAAAATTAATTCGTGAACAAAATAAACAACATTAGGGATGAATTCCCCATTTTAAACAGAAAAATTAATAATGAGCCACTAGTTTATTTAGATAATGCAGCGACTAGTCAAATTCCTATCAGTGTACAGAACGTAATGAGGGAGTTTGAGCAAACAGCCCGCTCCAATGTTCACCGCAGTGTGGATACTTTAGGTAATATTGCAACAGCAAAATATGAAGAAAGTAGAAACTTAGTTAAAGAACTTATCAATGCACCCAGCCAAAATGATATCATTTTTACTTCAGGTGCTACTGAAAGTCTAAACATGATTGCATTTACCTTAGGCAATAAAATTATTGAAAAAGGTGATGAAATCGTAATAACCATCATGGAGCACCATAGCAATATTATTCCATGGCAGCAACTAGCTAGAAAGAAGCAGGCCAGTCTCAAATATATCGAGCTTTGTGATAATGGCGAATTAGATTTAGCAGATGCTAGAACTAAAATTACGGATAAAACTAAGATTGTGGCTGTAACACATGCCAGTAATGTTTTAGGTGTAATCAATCCCGTTGGCGAAATTAGTCAGATTGCACATCAACATGATGCAATTATGGTAGTCGATGGTGCACAAGCTGTGGGGCATTTTCCAGTTGACGTTCAGAAGTTAGATGCAGATTTTTATGCCTTTTCCGGACATAAAATATTTGGTCCAACTGGGACGGGCATCTTGTATGGCAAACAAAAACTACTTAAAAAAATGCCCCCTTATCGTTTTGGAGGAGAAATGATAGCTCATGTTACCAGAGCCAATGCAACTTGGGCGCAAATACCACAAAAATTTGAAGCAGGTACTCCTAATTATACTGGTGTAATAGGTTTGGGAGCTGCTATAGAGTTCTTAAATCAAATAGGTATTAAAAATATTCAAGTTAAAGAAAAAGAACTGGTTAAATATGTATTACCTAAAATTGAAAATATTCCTGGCATAACCGTTTATGGACCAAAAGAGTGGGCTAAACATACGGGGGTTATTTCAATTAACCTTGCTGGTATTCACCCTCATGATGTTGCTACTGCTTTTGATGAATTAGGAGTTGAAGTAAGAGCAGGGCACCATTGTGCCGAACCATTGATGACTGACTTAGGTATTACGGCAACAGTTAGGGCTAGTTTTGACTTTTATAATACTAAAGCTGATGCTGATGCTTTAATCAATGCGATTAAACAAACTGAGGATTTTTTTAATGAATTTAGATAGATTAAAACTTTTGTATAAAGACATCATATTAGAACAGGCAAATAATCCACAAAATACAGGAAGAATTAGAAATCCTACGAATGAAACTAATGTCTATAACCCTAGCTGTGGTGATAAGCTACATTTCACTTGTACATTAGATAAAAATAAAAAAATTACGGCTATTGCTTTTGAAGGAGAGGGCTGCTCAATTAGCCAAGCTTCTGCTAGCATGATGACTCAAGTGGTAAAAGGTAAATCAACGAAACAGGCAATTGAACTTTCCAAGATTTTTTCTGATATGGCTATGGGTAAAAAACATAGTCAGGAAGATTTGGAAAAATTGGGGGATGCACAAGTTTTGATTAATATTATGCAGTTTCCAGCCAGGATAAAGTGTGCCACTTTATCTTGGTGGGCTCTTGATAGAATGCTGTTAGGTGAGAAAAGGGACAAAAAAAATGACTAAAGCAGAAGACATTGTAAAAGATGAGAATTATCAATACGGCTTTCATGATAATGTAAAGCCAAAGTACACTACTGGTAGGGGTTTAACTGAAAAAATTGTCCGACGGATTTCGGCTGAAAAGCATGAACCTAAATGGATGTTAGACTATCGGTTGAAATCATTCGAAATCTATCAAAGGTTACCGATGCCTGAATTTGGACCAGACTTATCGGGACTTGATTTAAAGAACATGCACTACTATCAGAAAATGACAGATAAGAAGTACCGTGATTGGGCTGAAGTTCCGGAAGATATTAAGGAAACTTTTGAAAAACTGGGTGTTCCACAGGCAGAACGTAAATATCTAGCCGGCTCTGCCGCACAATATGAATCAGAAATGGTTTACAGTAATATGAAGAAACAATTCGATAAACAAGGTATTTTATTTACTGACACTGATACTGCGCTTCAAAAATACCCGGAATTATTTAAGCAATACTTTGGAAAATTAGTTAAACCGACTGCAAACAAGTTTGCAGCTTTAAATGGGGCTGTTTGGTCTGGTGGTACGTTTATTTATGTGCCTAAAGGAGTCAAAGTTAAAACCCCAATTCAGGCATATTTTAGATTAAACTCAGAAAATTCAGGTCAATTTGAAAGGACATTGATTATTGTTGATAAGGGAGCACATCTGGATTATGTCGAGGGCTGTACTGCTCCACAGTATTCTTCTGATTCGCTGCACGCAGCAGTCGTTGAGGTAAATGTTTTAGATGAAGCATATGCCCGCTATACTACAATTCAAAACTGGTCAGATAACGTTTACAGTTTAGAAACTAAACGTGCTGCTGCTGGCGCCCATGCAACCATGGAATGGGTTGATGGTAACTTAGGTGCAAAAGTAACTATGAAATACCCTAGTGTTTATCTTAATGGTGATGGTGCCAGAGGTACAATGTTATCTATCGCTGTTGCTCATAAAGGAATTCATCAAGATTCTGGCTCTGTTATGGAGCATAATGCACCTAACACTTCTAGTTCTGTTGTTTCTAAGTCGATTGCTAAAGGCGGAGGCTCTACTGACTATCGTGGTACAGTTAACTTTAGTAAAAATTCTTCTGGCTCTAAAGCTCACGTTGAGTGCGATACGATCATCATGGATGATAAGTCATCATCTGATACTATTCCCACTAATTCAATTGAAAATTCTAATGTTGCTATGGAACATGAAGCTACTGTTTCTAAAATTTCAGAGGATCAATTATATTATCTTGAAAGTCGCGGCATTCCAGAAAGAAAAGCTACTGAGATGATTGTTATGGGCTTTGTAGAACCGTTTACCAAGAAGTTGCCAATGGAATATGCCGTCGAACTTAATAGACTGATAGGGTTTCAAATGGAAGGTGCTATTGGCTGATGGACTTAGACAAGTTAAGTGCAAAAGAAAAAATGGTTTATTCAGCTTTAACAGGTGTAATTGATCCTGAATTGCAAGTGGATTTAATCAGCTTAGGGCTAATTTATGACATTAAAGTTGATGAAAAAAATCAAACTTGTACAATCACCATGACTTTGACAACAATGGGATGTCCAATTACTGAAATGTTGCAAAATATGATTAAAGAGTCGGTATTATCTATTGGGTTGAGAAAGTGTGATATCAATATCGTTTGGAATCCACAATGGTCTCCAAAAATGATGAGCAGGGAAGCTAGATTAATTCTAGGTATTACTGGTTAACAAGGAAAAATTAAAAAGAAGCGAGAAGAAAGCTTAAAAACGTTTTCTTCTCGCTTCTTTCGCAAGAAAATTTCTGTTGGATTGAATTTAATAGAATAACAGTTGTGCAATTTAATTACAGTAAACAGTAATCAATATTTGTATGATATTTAAATATTTATGATATTTAAATATCATTTTTATATTTATTTAAGGCGCTTTTGACAGCTTCTTGAAAAGCATGGCTAGTAGTAGTAGCCCCAGAAACTATATCTACATCGGTCGTCTGTTTATCTATCATTTCAGTGGTCAATAATGGGATTGCTCTGCCGCCTAATGATGGTGACTCTTTTTCTTGCAAGGTTTCAATTTTAGTTATTTTACCATCGTTTTTAGTAACTCGCACTATTATTGGTAGATCGCTAATGCCATTGTTACTTATGCCAATTTGTTGATTTTTCTTAGCAGAAAAATTATTAATTGATGAACGTGCATCTGTTTTTAATTCTTCTACCTTTGAAGCACCAGTAACTACATCTACTTGCTGCATTTTAGGCTTTGGAGCTGCCGCGTTGGTACCTGCAATTTTACCGGAAATTAATAAGTCGGCAATAGAGTTGGCCCCAACATATTTAGTGGCAAAGATATCACCTAATTCTCCAGCCTCGTAAAGATGAGGAATAACATTGCCTTCGAGATCGATTACCTCACAATGTTCATTTCTCTTAGCCCCACCATGTGTGTGAAGAATATTATGTCTCACCGGAATAGCGTAATATGGGCCCACGTTGAAAGCACGCATGGTGTTAATTTTACGATTTAAAAACATGTCACGTTTTTTCTCGTTTGTTAGAAAATTAAAATCTTCAATTGCTTGAGAAAGTTTGGGAGCCTGTATTTTTTTGGCTAAAGTATCTACTGAATCTGCTTTAATAGCATAAGATAGTAATTGCTTGATTTGTGAGGCTTCTGCTGAAGCGTCATTGGACAACTGATCATATTGTTTTTGATCCATGATAATGTGCGGATGATTTTGATTAGGAATCATAATCCAGTTGCCATGATTATATTTGTAGCCATGGCGGTCTTCTTCATCCTCACGGAAGTATCTTGTTCCGTCATCACCAGCAACAAAAATACTGCCATTAAATAAGCTCTTCCAATTAATCATGTAGGCAAATTTTTCTCTCGGCTCATTTTCACGTAGAGAAAGTCCATGAGAATCATAATTTGACATATGCCATAAACGAGCTCCTACCTCTTGAGCTAAGTCAATACCTTTTCCTTTATTATAAAGTGTTCCAATAGGAGCCAGTGAACCCTGGCCTAGGAAATTTTGAACCATATCTTGGTTATTTTCAAAGCCGCCTAAACTTAAAACAATACCATTTCTGGCGCCAACATTACGAACTTGATTTTTTCTATTAATTTGTGCACCTAAAACGGTTTTAGATTCTGGATCTTGAATTAAATGAACGGCTGGTGAATCAAACCAAATGTCAATGTTGTTTAAGCGCTCATAAACCTTTTTTCGTAATAATTTCCATAGACCACCGTTATACATACCTTGAGTCATGCTTTGTGACTGCATTGCATCAGCATGATGATATTCTGAATATTCGCCATTAGGCCTTCTGCCAGTCGGTCTCGCATCAATGTTAAAGTATTTTTTTGAGTACTCTTTCATCTGTAAAACATTGTTGACAAAAGCATCTAACGCCTTTGAATCGTATTTGAAGGGGTAATAAGTTTGAATATAATACTCTTTTAGATTGTCAAAGTCTTTTCCCCATGCAAATGCACCACCAGAATAGCGGGTATTACCTCCTTCATTACCTTCAGGAGCAGAATCGACTAAAAGGACGTGCGCACCATGATCAGCAGCAAATCTAGCTGCTGTCGCACCTGCACCACCAAAACCGATAATGATTACGTCATAAACGATATTCCATTTGATTTGTGAATTATAAAGCATTAAATCGCCAAATTTCTAGTAACAGTAACATATTGAGTTTTTTTATTTTTGAGAAAGTGCTGTCATATTCATCATTGTTAATTTACACCGCAAAAAATAAAAAGTCATATCATGATTTGTGAAAGATAAATAGAATAAATTTATGTGAAATAGCGCTGTCACTGTATTAATAGCACTTGTGATGTTGTTTTTGTATAATAAAATCAAATTAATATATAAATAATATTTATAAATATATTCAAAAATGTTGTTTAGAAAGATTTTGATACTATTGTAACTTGCAAA